>JBEKUO010000030.1:0-20789 GCA_049514955.1 Bryobacteraceae bacterium
TGCCATTGCGAGTAATCGGCGAAAACCTCCGCGCCGCCTTCGCCATCCAGGCCCAGCACCACGCTCGACACGCGATCCAGCAGATAGCGATCGTGGGTCACCAGCACCAGCGCGCCGGAGAAATCCGTCAGGCTCTCCTCCAGCACTTCCAGCGTGGGAATGTCCAGATCGTTGGTGGGCTCGTCGAGCAGCAGGACGTCGGCCGGCTGCAGCATCAGGCGGGCGATGATGATGCGCGCGCGCTCACCGCCGGAGAACCGGCCCACGGGCGTGTCAAGCTGCTCCGGCTGGAAGAGGAAGCGCTTCGCCCATCCGGCTATGTGTATCGGACGGTCGCGATAGATCACGCTGTCGCCCTGCGCGCCGAGCCCGTCTCGCAGCGGCACGGCGGGATCGAGCTGTTCGCGCCCCTGATCGAAATAGACGATGCGTAGACCGTCGGCGCGCTCGACGGTCCCGCCGTCCGGCGTCAGCTCGCCTTTTAGGATGCGCAGCAGCGTGGTCTTACCGCTGCCATTCGGTCCCGCGAGGCCCAGCCGCATTCCCGGCGAAAGCGAGAAGCTCAGGTCGCGAAACAACTGCCGGCCGCCAAGCTGCTTCGAGATCATCTCGGCGCGAATCAGCTTCCGGGTTTTGCGCCCGGACGCCGTGAAGTCGATGCGGGCGGTCGCCTTCATGTTGCGCGCGGAAACTTCGGCCAGCTCGTCCATGAGTTCGTGCGCGGCATCGATGCGCGCCCGCGACTTCCCGGTACGCGCCTTCGGACCGCGCCGCAGCCATTCCACCTCGCGCCTTACTCGGTTGGCGAGAGATGCCTGCTGCTGCGACTGTGCCTCCAGGAAAGCCGCTCGGTTCTCCAGGAAATCCGCGTAGGCGCCCTCCGCGCGGAAAATGCCGTCCGGATAGGCGCGGTTGATCTCGGCCACCTCGGTCGCCACATTTTCCAGGAAATAGCGGTCGTGGCTCACTATGACGCTGGCAAACGGCGCGGTTTCGAGCAGGCGCTCGAGCCACAAGATGCCATCGAGATCCAGATGATTGGTGGGCTCATCCAGCAGGAGCACATCGGGATTGCGGATCAGCTCGCGCGCGATCGACAAGCGCCGCTTCCACCCGCCGGAGAGCGACTCGACCACGGCGCTGCCATCGGCAAAGCCGGCCCGGCCGAGCGTAACATTCACGGCAGCCGCGCGCTCGGCCGGGTCGTGCAAATGCTCGCCCAGCGCCTCTTCGAGCACGCGGGCCGCGGTCATGCCGGCGGCGAACTCGGGCTCCTGCGGCACCAGGGCGATGCGCGTCAGCTTGCGCACGGTGCGTGCGCCTGTGTCGGGCTCGGCCAGGCCGGCCATGATTTTGAGCAGGGTCGATTTGCCCGAGCCGTTCGGCCCGATCAACCCCAGCCGCTCGTTTTCGGAAATATGCAGGGTGATGTTGGAGAAGAGCGGCGCCGCGCCGAACGATTTCCCGGCGCCATTTAACGATAGTAGCGGCGCGGGCATCCGCTTTCAGGATACCCTAGTAGGGTGCTCCGCCTCCTTTACGCGATCGAGTTCCTGATCGCCCTGATCGCGACATACACCGTTTGGAGCCAGGTCGGCGGGCAGGGCCATCTCGACATGATGGCCTGGTATTGGAAGCTGTTTCTGGGCGGCGGGATTGCGTTTGCCACTGTCAAGGCTACGGCGGCCGCGGCGAATGGCAAGCGCACTTGGAATGCGCGGACGCTAAGATGGATTTCGATCGTGCTGGCGCTGGCGCTGGCTTGCGGCGTCGTCACTTACTATTACCATCTGACGGAACCGCCCGACGACGAAGACGACACCACAACCACTCAGACTGCGCTGTAGCCGTGGCGCAGGCACTCTTGCCGACGCAGGCGAGCCAAGCTCGCCAAGCGAGCCAAGCTCGCCACACTGCGCGACGCACAACTTTGCAACGGAGAAGCGCCGGCAGGAGTGCCGACACACCAGGCACGAGTGCCTGCGCCACGTCATCCGGTCCCCAGCGTCTTCTGCACCTTCTCCAAGTCTCTGTGCACGGCGTCGAGCACTCCGTTGACGAACTGCACGGACTCCTCATTGGAAAACCGCCGCGCCAGTTCCAGCGCTTCGTCGATCACCACTGGCGCGGGCGTATCCGAGTGCATCATCTCGTAAACCGCCAGCCGCAGGATGTTGCGGTCCACGGTGGGCATGCGCTCGATGCGCCAGTGTTCGGCATGCTGCGTGATATGGCGGTCCAGCTCCTCTACGTGCTCGACGGCGCCGGTCACGAGTTGATCCAGGAAATCGTCGCGCAAAGGCTTGGTGCGGCTCTCTTCGGAATAGAGCGTGTCGAAGTAAGCTGCCGTCGCTTCTTCCACGGGCTGCCTGCGCACATCCCACAGGAAGAGAATCTGCAGGGCCCTCTGGCGCGATCGGCGGCGGGAAGGCATTAGCTCGCGGCTTGGCGCAACTGGCGCATCAGGCTGGCCATCTCGATGGCGGCCATGGCGGCATCGAATCCTTTGTTGCCGCTCTTGGCGCCCGCGCGATCGATGGCCTGTTCCAGAGTGTTGCAAGTGAGCACGCCGAACGCCACCGGCACGCCGCTTTCCGCCGCTACATGCCCTATCCCCTTGACCACTTCGGCGGCCAGGTAATCGAAATGCGGCGTCTCCCCGCGGATTATGGCCGCCAAGCAGACGATGGCGTCGTGCCGGTGCTGCCCCGCCAGTTCCCGCACGACGACCGGCATTTCCCACGAGCCGGGAACTTTGACAACTTCGATATCATCGAGCGCGCCGCCGGTGCGCGCTAGCGCGTCCATCGCGCCGCCCAGCAAGCGTTCCGTGATGAAGCTGTTGAAACGGCTCACCACGATGGCGAACTTCAAACCCGCCGCTGTCAGTTGACCTTCGATCACTTTCGGCATGTAATCACTTTCCCGCGAATGCCGGCGGGCGCTTCTCTAGAAACGCGCGCGTGCCTTCGCGCTTGTCTTCCGTGGCGGTGGTCAAGCCGAACGCCGCGGCTTCAAATCGCAGTCCTTGCTCGAGACCGGCTTCCAAACCCACATCCACTGCCTGCATGGTGAGCCCCAACGCCAGCGGCGCGTTCGCCAGCACCTTGCGCAGCCATTGCCGGCTGAATTCGAGCAACTCTGCCTGCGGCACCACGTGATTCACCAATCCGATGCGATGCGCCTCAGCCGCGGTTACCGGCTCGCCCGAGAGCAGCATCTCCAAAGCGCGCCCACGGCCCACCAGTCGCGGCAGCCGCTGCGTGCCGCCATAACCCGGCAGAATGCCCAGCTTCACTTCTGGCTGTCCCATGCGCGCGTTTTCCGAAGCCACGCGCACCGCGCAGGCCATCGCCAATTCCAGTCCGCCGCCCAGGGCGTAGCCGTTGATGGCGGCCAGCGTGGGCTTCGGCAGCATCTCGATCTGGCGAAAGACACGCTGCCCGCGCTCCGCAAAAGCCTGCGCCTCGATAGGTGTCAGCACCGCGAGCTGATTGATATCGGCGCCGGCCACGAAAGCTTTCTCGCCCGCGCCGGTGACGATCAGCGCGCGCACCTCGGCATCGCGCCCCGCGCGCGTGACCGCATCCTGCAGCTCGATCACCGTCTCCGAATTCAGCGCGTTCAGTTTCTCCGGCCGGCTCACCGTGAGCAGCGCGATGCCGGCGTCACCCACTTCAAACCGGATGTTGCTGTAGGACATATGGGATAATCGCTAGAGGCAAGCCACCCTTGCCCCCACGGCATCATCATACCGCATGGACCGCGAATTCATCCGCAATTTCTCTATCATCGCGCACATCGATCACGGGAAATCCACGCTCGCCGACCGCCTGCTGGAGGCCACAGGCGCGCTTTCCCAGCGCGAAATGATGGAGCAGGTTCTGGATACGATGGACCTGGAGCGCGAGCGGGGAATCACGATCAAAGCTCACGCTGTGCGGTTGAATTATCCCGCAAGCGATGGCAACACGTATCAGTTAAACCTGATCGACACGCCGGGCCATGTGGATTTTTCCTACGAGGTTTCGCGCAGCCTGCAAGCTTGCGAAGGCGCGCTGCTGGTGGTGGACGCGTCGCAAGGCGTCGAGGCGCAGACACTCGCGAATACTTACCTGGCGCTGCACCATAACCTGGAGATCATTCCTGTCATCAATAAGATCGATTTGCCCGCCGCTGAGCCGGAGCGCATACGCGAGCAGATCGAATCTGTGATTGGGTTGGACGCTTCGGGCGCGCTGCTGGTGAGCGCCAAACAGGGCACCGGCGTGCACGAAGTATTGGAAGCCATCGTGCACCTGGTGCCGCCGCCGAAGGGGTTGCCCGAATCGCCGCTGCGCGCGCTGATCTTCGATTCGTGGTTCGATGCTTATCGCGGCGTGATCATTCTGACGCGCGTGGTGGATGGCCGCCTGCGCAAGGGACAGCGCATACGACTGTGGTCCAGCTCGTCAAGCTCACAGGTTTTCGAAGTGGAAGGGCTAGGCTACCAGGCGCCCAAAGCCACCCCCTGCGACGAGCTTTCCGCCGGCGAAGTCGGATTCCTGTTCGCCAATATCAAGACGGTTTCGGACGCCAAGATCGGCGATACCATTATGGATCACGACGATCCGGCCGCCGAGCCGCTGCCCGGTTTCGAAGAGATCAAGCCCATGGTGTTCGCCGGGCTGTATCCGGTGGAGTCGCACGAGCACGGCCTGCTGCGAGATGCGCTCGAAAAGTTGCGGCTCAACGATAGCGCTTTCAACTTCGAGCCCGAAAATTCCGTGGCGCTGGGCTTCGGTTTCCGTTGCGGCTTTCTGGGCCTGCTGCATCTGGAGATTGTGCAGGAACGCCTGGAGCGCGAATTCGGCATCAACCTGATCACCACCGCACCCAGCGTGCGCTATCGCGTGACGACTTCGTCCGGGGATCTCATTGAGGTGGATAACCCGACTAAGTTCCCCGATCCAGCCGGAATCAAGCAGGTGGAAGAGCCTATCATCCTCGCCACTGTGATCACGCGCGAAGAATACCTGGGCGGCATCCTGAGCCTGCTGGAGGAAAAGCGCGGCGTGCAGAAGAAATTCGAGCACATCGGCAGCGGGCGCGTGCTGTTGGAATACGAGCTGCCGCTGAACGAGATCGTGCTGGATTTCTACGACCGCTTGAAATCGTCGTCGCGCGGGTATGCTTCGCTCGACTACCACTTGGCGGGCTATCGCGTCTCGCCGCTGGTGAAGCTGGATGTGCTGGTGGCCGGCGATCCGGTGGATGCACTCTCCATGATCATTCACAAGGATTTCGCTTACGAACGCGGCAAGATCCTGATCGAACGCATGCGGAAGCTGATCCCGCGGCAGATGTTTGAGGTGGCGCTGCAGGCGGCGATCGGCAACAAGATTATTTCCCGCGAGACCATCCCGGCGATGCGCAAGAATGTGCTGGCTAAGTGCTACGGCGGCGATATCAGCCGGAAGCGCAAGCTGCTGGAGAAGCAGAAGGAAGGCAAGAAGCGGATGAAGCGCGTCGGGCGGGTAGAGATTCCGCAGGAGGCTTTTTTGGCGGTGCTGAAGGTGGGCAGTGAGGAGGGGGAGTAGGACACCGTATGTCTTCTCTGAACGACATCATTACGAAAGACGCCGATATCCTCGGGGGCGTTCCGGTTTTCGTGGGAACGCGTGTACCCTTTCAGGCGTTGCTCGACTACCTGGAAGGCGGCGACACCCTGGATGCGTTCCTGGCTGACTTTCCTACGGTCTCGCGCGAGGCCGCCGTCGCCGCTCTAGAGTATGCCAAGTTACTCGTTGTTAGCCGTCTCGGATGAGAGTCCTCCTCGACGAATGCATCCCGCGGAGGTTAGCCGGCAGTTTTTCCGACTATGACTGTCTCACTGTCCCCGAGGCGGGATTCGCTGGGAAGAAGAATGGAGAGCTACTCTCCATGGCTGAGCGCGCCGGGTTCGGCGTCCTGGTGACGATGGACACGGGCATCGAGTACCAGCAGAACCTCAGGGGCCGGAGGATCGGAATCATCATCCTTCGGGCCAGGTCTAACCGGCTCGCTGACCTGTTGCCGCTTGTGCCGGACTGTCTCGCGCAACTGCGCTCGGTTCAACCCGGAACCATCCTGCGCCTCGGTGAGTAGGGCGCCCCGTCTGCTCGGCTTTTTCGATCACCCATCGGAGCAAAGCCGATGAGCAAGCGTGATCCCGTCGCCCGAGCCAACCGTTCCAGGGTCCGCATCGACGGACGCCCTCTTCCGCTTTCCAGACGTGCGACAACCGGCTGAGTGGTCCCCATCTTACGGGCCAACTGCTGCTGGGTAAGGCCCGCACGGTTCCCTGCATCGATGACCGCGCTGGCGAGTGCGAACTCTTCCTCAAGCGCATCGTAAGCCTTCCGGTACGCAGGGTCTTTCATCCATTTCTTGTGCATGTCAAGTATGCGCGCCATTGTTATCACTCCATCATCGAACCGATCCCGCGCGGGTCTCCGTCAATCTTCACGAAGGCCCTCACAATCACAACGCGCTGGACGGGGGCAGTCACATACAGCGCCCGCGCGATACCGCTGCGACCCTTCAGCCGCATTTCCCAAAGACGGCCTTTGATATGCGGCTCACCCAATCGATAGCTCTGTTCGATTAGCAGGCGATCCAGGACCTCGGCTGCCCCGAGAGCTTACTATACCAAAAACGATATATTTGGGAGTGTCGCGATCCACCCGCCGCGACGCATGTCATAATGATCAAGCTAACGTCACATGAACATCGAATGGGTCCGCCGCTATTGCATGTCTATGCCCCACGCCACCGAATCAGTGCAGTGGGGCGCTGACCTGGTCTTCAAAATCGCCGGCAAAATGTTTGCCGTAGTGGTCCTGGAGCCGGCCAAGGTCTGGCTGTCGTTCAAATGCTCCCCTGAAGAGTTCGCCGAATTGTGCGAGCGGCCCGGCATCATTCCCGCCCCCTACTCCGCGCGCTATTACTGGGTGGCGCTGGAGACGGAGGACGCCCTGACCGCGCCCGAGATCAAGCGACTGGTGCGCCGCTCCTACGATCTGGTCTTAGAGAAGCTCCCCAAAAAGACGCGTGCCGCACTGCTATGATAGTTACACCCCACCGAGGTTCCCACGAGCATGGCAAGCCCTGCGCCACAACTGACCTTTCGCGACGTATTGAAGACACGTTCCGTCCGGCGGCTCTGGCTCGCGCAGCTTGTCAGCATCTTCGGTGACTTCCTGGCGATATTCGCGGTCTTCAGCCTTGTAACATTTCAGCTTCACGGTACGGCTACCCAGGTCAGCATGATCCTGGTCGCCTACCTGCTGCCGCTGGCGGTGGTGAGCCCGCTGGCCGGCGTCTTCGTCGACAAGTGGAACGTGAAATGGACCATGATCGCGAGCGACCTGATGCGCGGCGTCCTGGTGCTGGCGCTGCTGTCCGTGCGCGACCTCCACGTCATATACGCCATCTTCTTCGCGCTCAGCACGGTATCCAGCTTCTTCGTGCCCGCGCAATCGGTGGCCGTGCGCGCGATAACGCCCGCCGCCGGATTGCTGGCCGTCAACGGGCTGATGTCACAAGCCGTGCAAGGCTCGCAGATCGTAAGTCCATCGGTCGCCGGCCTGCTGGTCCAGTGGTTCGGCACAAACGCCTGCTTCCTTTTTGACAGCTTCAGCTTCTTCTTCTCCGCGGCCATGGTGCTGACCGTCGCCATTCACCGCGCGCCCTCGCCCACCGCGGCCGCCGCCAGCTCCGTGCTCTCTTCGATGCGCCAGGGATTCCGGTTCATCTTCACTCACACAGCCATTTCGTTCGTAATTCTGGCGATGACCGCCGGCATGTTCGCGGTCCGCTGCTTCGGCGCGCTGCTTTCGGTCTACGTGCGCGATGTGCTGCTTTCGAAGGTCGCGCTGTTCGGCGTCCTCAATTCGCTGATCGGGGTCGGCATGATTACCGGCACGCAATCCCTGCACCGGTTCGCCGCGAGGATTCCGCAGCAGTTCCTGGTGATCTACGGTCTAGGCGGAATGGGCGTCGCCGTCTTTGTGACGGCTGTGTTTGGCAGAATCGGCACCACCGCCATCGGCATGCTCGGATTGGGCTTCGGTGCCGCTTTCATCATGGTGCCCTCACAGACTTTGCTGCAGCGGGAGACGCCGCACGAATTGCTCGGGCGCGTCATGAGCAGCCTCATGTCCGTGCTGGCGATCTCGCAGGTGCTGGCCATGTTTGTCGCCGGACCGGTGGCGCAACGTGCTGGCATTCGCAACCTCTATTTCGGAAGCGCCGCGATGCTGGTAGCCATCGGCGTCGCGGGGTCCGCTTGGCTGCGAAAGCCCAAGCAGGCCGTGGCCTGATCAATGCGGGAGTCTTGGCCTCAGCAATCCGTATAGCCAGGTTCCAGCCAGCGCGCTGCCGATGGCGACGATCATTACGGTGACGCCATTGCCTACGAGCGCGAACAGCGGTCCCGGGCAAGCTCCCGTGAGCGCCCAGCCCAGTCCGAAGATCGTGCCGCCAACCGCGTACCGAATGCCGAGTCCCAGGTTCTTGGGGGGAATCGCGATCGGCTCGCCCGAGACGGTCTTCAACCCGAGCGTCTTGATTAGCGCGACCGAGGCGGCGGCAACAATGACGGCCGACGCGATGATCTCGTACATGCGAGGAGACTGGAACCGGAACATCTCCTGGATGCGGAACCAGGAAAGCACTTCCGACTTCGTCAGGGTAATTCCGAAACAAATACCGAGCAGCAGGTAAGCCAACAAGGCGATCCCGGTCGGGCTTTGCGCTTGGCCGGCGGCTTTTTGATCTTTGGCTAACTCGGTGGACATGGACCCTCACAAAATCAGCGGAAGAATAAAATGCGTTGCCAGGAGACCGCCCGCGAAGAAGCCCACCACGGCGATCAACGACGATAGCTGCAGGTCCGCCAGCCCGGAGATCGCATGACCGGAAGTGCAACCTCCTGCATAGGCCGTGCCGAACCCGACCAGGAAACCACCCACGACAACCGAGACAAATCCCTTGAGCGTCAGCAACGCCGGCCAGGCGAATACCTCGCGCGGCGCAAGTCCGGAGAAATCGTGAATGCCCAATCTGGTCAGGGCCAATCTGGTCTGTTCCGAAATCGCGACGTTGTGAGATGCTCCCCAGCGTGCAGCGAGGAAGCCGCCCACCAGAATGCCGGCTGCGAAAAGGAGGTTCCAAAGGCCGGCTCGCTTCCAGTCGTAACGAAAATAATCGAGCTTGCTGGGCAGCACGGCGGAACACAGATGCCGCAGGTTGCTGGAAACGCCAAATAGCCTGTTGCCCACAATCAAGAGCGCGGGCACGAACAATCCGATCGCGGGACCGGCTACGTACCAGGGCCATGGGTCGGATGCGAAAGCCACCATACCGCCTGTCTCCTTGAATTATTAGTCTACTCCCCCGGCGTGCGACAATATCCCGTGAACCATGCCTCGAAACCCTACGTCCCTGCTATTGGCCCTGCTTCTGCTGCCCGCCGCCGCGCGGTGCCAGTTGGTCGAGGAATACAATCCGCCCAAGACCACCTGCTGCCTGCAATTTGCCGCCCGCAATCTCGCCGACCAACTTCAGGACTGGAACCAGCTCGGCCGCTATCACGCGGACAACGAGCGTCTGAAAGCGCAACCTGCCGACCCTCGCCGCGTTGTATTTCTAGGCGATTCCATTACCGACGGCTGGCAGCTTGCCCAGTTCTTTCCGGGTAAGCCGTACGTGAACCGCGGCATTAGCGGGCAGACTACGCCGCAGATGCTCGTGCGCCTTTTTCCGGACGTGCTCGATCTCAAGCCTGCCGCGCTCATCATACTGGCCGGCACGAACGATATCGCGCGCAACACGGGGCCGGTGACCCTGGCCATGATCGAGGAAAACTTCCAGGCGATTACGGAGTTGGCCCAGGCGCACGGCATCAAAGTGATCCTCTGCTCTCTGACTCCCGTCAGCGATTACACTGCACGCAAGCAGACCGACCAGCGCCCGCCCGCGGACATTCTGAAGCTGAATGCGTGGCTGCGCGAATACGCCGCCAAGGTACACGCGGTGTTTGCGGATTATTACGCGGCGCTGGTGGACGACAAGGGAATGTTACGCGAAGGTGATTCGAACGATGGATTGCATCCTAATGCCAAGGGCTACGAGCTACTGGCGCCGGTGGCGGAATCAGCCATCGCGCAGGCGCTTCGGTAGCGCGCGGGCCGCGGATCAACACCGATGAACGCCGATTGAAACAAATAACTTGGTCTTGTCTTATCGGCGTGCATCGGCGTGCATCTGCGGCTAAGTTGTCTTTTTCCGCAATCCGCTGCGCATTGCACGGCTCTGCCACCACGCGTTCACCAAAGTTGCCGACAAGATCAGCACCCCGCCGGCGAGGGATCCTCTGCCGGGCCGCTCGCCCTGGACCAGCCACACCCACACAGGGTTCAACGCAGGCTCCAGCAGCAGGACTGTGGTTGCCTCGAATGCCGGCACATGCCGGATCGCGCGGGTCACAAACAGGTATGCCAACCCGATCTGGAATATGCCGAGATAAAGCAAGACCGCCGCGTTCATCCAGCCGGCGTGCGGCGCCGGAAGCGCTTTAGGAAGGGTCACCAGGCATGCCAGCATGTTCCCGATCACCACGGTAGCCGTGGCGGCATTCCCGGCTCCCTGGCTCCGGCCCGCGCCGCGGCCGAGCCAGCGCAAGCCGGAAACGGTCAGCGCCCAGGTGAACCCGGAGGCCGCGCCCAGCAGGTTGCCCGCACGAGGGTCGGGGGCACTCGCCACGG
Source organism: Bryobacteraceae bacterium (assembly GCA_049514955.1). GTDB lineage: Bacteria > Acidobacteriota > Terriglobia > Bryobacterales > Bryobacteraceae > Bog-159. Next base: position 10,788 of record JBEKUO010000030.1, read on the forward strand.
CTGCTTGCGTGGAGCTGAAGCACAGCAGCATGCCTGAAGCCACGGCCAGCAGAAACAGCAGATCGGAGCGGCGCAGCGGCTCCTTGAGCACCAGCGGGCCGATCAGCAAAAGGTACAGCGGCGCGGTGGACTGCAGGAAGATGGCGTTCGCCGAGAACGTCAGTTTCGTCGCCAGCGTGAAAAAGACCAGCGTAGCGGCATACGCCGCGCCCACTGGCACAAGCGCCCAGCGCCAGTGCCGCCGCCCATCCGGAACGAGCAGAGCCAGGGCCAGAGCCGCGATCCCCGAACGGAAACTGGCGATCTGCCAGGACGTCATCGAAATTGCTTTGATGGCCGCGCCCCCCGTCGAAAACAGGAAGGCTGCCGCCATCAGCAGAAGCCAGTTGGTGAGACGCGAGTGTGGTACCAGGATTCACTTAGGGTATCAGGCTATACATAACCAGTCGCTGGAGGTTATGCTAGTAGTTTCGGGGATTGTAATTGCGGACCATTTCCAAAAAGACCAAGTACGCGCTAGAAGCGCTTTACTCGCTGAGCCGGCATTATGGCGAGGGACCGATCCTGGTTCACAACGTGGCGACTGAGGAGTCCATCCCGCTCAAGTTCCTGCAGGCCATCCTGCTGGAGCTTCGGAACCGGGGCGTGGTGAGCAGCAAGAAGGGCCGGGCCGGCGGATATGAGCTGAGCCGGCCGCCGCAGGATATCACGGTGGGCTCGGTCGTCCGGATGATCGAGGGGCCACTGGCGCCGTTGCCGTGCGCGCGCGAAACCAATTATCGCCGCTGTGACGAGTGCCGGGACGAGCTGACCTGCGGCACTCGCCTCGTCATGCGCCGCGTGCGCGACGCCATGGCGCACATCCTGGACAGCACTACGCTCGCCGACGTAATTAACGAAGTGGATAAGGCCAAAGAACTCGAAGCGCGGGGCCCCGCGGCTACTTTCAACATCTGAAGTTGGCCGGAATCAGCCGCTCCACAATAATGACGTCGCGCCACACGCCGTCCAGCCGGCCGTGCTTTTCATAGGTCCCCACTTCGCGGAAGCCGAGCGATGCGACCAACCGCCGGCTGGCCGTGTTCTCGGGGAAAATGCGCGAGACCAGCTTCCAAAAGCCGGCGGACTCGGCGGCGCCTATCAACCCCTCGAGCGCCAGACGGCCTGCGCCCCGCTTTCGGAACGCGCGGTCAACATAGACGGACGCCTCGGCGATTCCGGCGTAGCACGCGCGCGGCCGGTACGCGAAGGTCGCCGCGAAGGCCACTACCGAATCCTGGTCAACGACGACGACGACCGGGTGTAGGCCGTCGAGCCATTCAAGGATATCGCTCGCGGTACGCGGTCGTGTTTCGAAGGTGGCAGTGCGGTCTTCGATGCCGTGGTTGTAGATGCGCGCGATGCCGGAGGCGTCTTCGGGCTTGGCGGGTCGCACGTGCATCGATGTCCAGCATCGCACGTTACGAGCTTGTTGAAAGAGGCGCGGGACCGCTTGCTGACGCGCGCGGCTCTGAAACGGAGCCCCGATTTCGCAACAACCTACCGAGCCGCGACCGTGAGGGAGCGGTAGCTCGGCGCGTTTTCCAACAAGCTCTTAGTTTAGTTAGCCGCTTGCGTCCGGAGATGCCCTTTCAAATCCATAACCTTTGACAGCGTACTGTGGTCCCATAGGCGACCCCGTGCTGCGGACCATGGCCTATGGATAACCATCCACTATTAACCATTTTGCACGAGAGTTAATGGCGGGAACTAACTAGTATGGGTATGAGCCATGCCGAAAGACTCACCACACGCGTTTACCTGGAGTGCAAGAGGATCCCAGATCTATATCTTTGCGCTTGCGGCCATCGTAGCCGCAACCATGCTGAAATTCCTGGCCCTGCCGGTATTCGGGAACACAGCCCCGTACATCATGTACATCCTCCCGATTATGGCTGCCGCCGCATACGGGGGCTTTGCGCCCGGCCTCTTCACTACGATCTCCAGCACCTTCGTCATTGTCTTTGTCTTCCTAGGCGGCCGGGTGCTTGCTTTTCCGGACGCACCCTACCTGTTTCTCTTCTTGCTCGATGGCTTGTACATTAGCTGGCTCGGCGAGCAGATGCGCCTGGCCCTACGCGACGCGGATAAGGCCCACGGCGAAGCCAAGGAAGCCCGCGACCGGGAAAGAACCATCCTTAATTCCATTTCAGACGGCTTCGGCGCCCTGGATGCAGACTGGCAATTCGTGCACGCGAACGAGCAACTTGCCGCGCTAACCCGCCTGCCGCTTGCCGAGTTATTGGGCAAACGCCTCTGGGACGCTTGGCCTGAACTTGCGGAAAGTCCGGCCAGGCAGGAACTTCAACGGGCCGCCAACCAGCAAGTCCCCGTGCGGATCGAGGTTTTCATTCCCCGCTTGAACTGCTGGCACGAAACTTGCGCCTATCCTCAAGAGCGCGGCCTTTCTCTTTTCAGCCATGACATCACGGACCGTAAACAGGCGGAGCGGCTTCTGCGCGAAAGCGAAGAGCGCCTCAGACTGGCGCCTGAAGCGGCCCGTATCGGGACCTGGACCGTGGACCTGCCGAAGGCGAAAATCGCCTGGTCCGCCGAGCTCGAACAGATCTTTGGCCTGACGCCCGGATCTTTTGCCGGAACCGAAGACGCCTTCTTGAACTTTGTGCTTCCGGAAGACCGCGACAAGGTGCGGAACGCTGTCGCGCATGCCGTCGCACAGCGCAGCCAGTGCGAGATGGAGTTTCGATATCTACACGCCAGCGGCGAGACCCGCTGGATGCTCGGCAGAGGCTGTGTCTATTCCGGCGCCGACGGCCTACCCACCCGTCTCGTGGGCATTGGCATGGATATCACGGATCAGAAGCGAAACGAAGAGAAACTACGCCACACACAGAGGCTCGAGAGCCTCGGAATCCTCGCCGGCGGCATCGCGCATGACTTCAACAACCTGCTGGTGGGCATCATCGGAAATGCGAGCCTGGCCGCGGACTCGCTGCCCGCCGAACATAACGCGCGCAATCAATTGCAGGAAGTGTTTCTTGCCGGCGAGAAGGCCGCGCATCTCACGCGGCAAATGCTGGCTTACGCCGGCAAGGGGCGCTTTGTCATCGAGCGGCTGGAACTCTCGACACTCATTCGGGAGACGGAACGCCTGCTGCACTCGTCGATCCTGAAAAATGTCGACCTGCGCCTCGATCTCAAACCCGACTTGCCCCGCATTGAGGCCGACGCCGGACAAATGCAACAGTTGATCATGAACCTGGTGATCAACGCTGCCGAGGCCATCCCAGGCGATCAACGCGGCATCGTATTGGTGCGGACCAGTCTGCGCAGTCTGGATGCGGAGTCCGCCGGCATGCAACTCGCCGGACAGGAAATCGCTCCGGGAGACTATGTCGTCCTGGAAGTGCACGACACCGGAATCGGCATGGACGATGCCACGCAAGCGAAAATCTTCGAGCCATTTTTCACGACCAAGTTTGTGGGTCGCGGACTGGGACTCTCAGCAACGCTGGGAATCGTTCGCAGCCACAAAGGGGCCTTGCGGGTAACCAGTTCTCCCGGCAACGGCGCCACGTTTCAGGTGCTATTGCCGGCTGTGGCCGAATCTCGAAGAGAAGTGCACCCAAGCGGCGCCAAGACAAATCTCCAAGGCGAGGGGTCGGTGCTGGTCGTCGACGACGAGGGCTCTGTCCGCAAGCTGGCGCAAGCCGTGCTTCGCAAATATGGCTACACGGTTCTGGTGGCGGAAGACGCTGCGGGGGCCATCGAGCTTTTGCGCCGGACCTCACGGCAGGTCGGCTTGGTCATTCTGGATCTTTCCATGCCCGGGATGAGCGCGCGTGACGCCATACAGGAAATTCATCGCGGCTGGCCCGGCACGCGTATCGTGCTCTCGAGCGGCTACGACGAGAACGAAGTGCTAGGCCGGTTTCAAGGGATGCGGCTAGCCGGTTTTGTACAGAAGCCATATACGGCAGCGCAACTGGCCGAAAAGATCAAAGTCGCAATGGGTAATGGCGCGACCGACGGTCACAAGATGGCTGACACAGTGGCAGGCGCTCTCGCGGTATAATCCACCTTACGAGCACTACTACCACCAGCATCATCCAGGCGGAGTTGGCGGCCATGCTGGCCGCGCAGCGCACGGCGTTTGCACATCATCCGCCCGATCCGTCGCGGCGCCTCCAGGCTCTGCGGGATCTGCTGAAAGCCGTCCGCGGCCGGCGTGAGGAATTCGTCCAGGCAATTTCCGAAGATTTCGGAGGCCGCGCGCGCCAGGAAACCCTGCTGCTCGAAGTCTTCCCTGTAGTGGATACCATCCGCCACGTCATGCGCCACCTGCCGGAATGGGTGCGCCCGCGGCCGGCGTCGGCAGGCTGGCAATTTCTGCCCGGCCGCGCCCGGGTCATTTATCAGCCGCTCGGCGTAGTGGGCATCATTGGCGCCTGGAATTACCCGCTGCTGCTCAGCATCTCGCCGATGGTCAGCGCGCTGGCGGCCGGCAATCACGTGATGCTGAAGCCGTCGGAGCTGGCGCCTCGGACGGCGGACCTGCTCGCGCGCCTCGCGGCCGATCTGTTCCCCGCCGAGTATGTCACGGTGGTGACCGGCGGCCCGGAGACCGGCGCGACGTTCGCGTCGCAGCCCTTCGACCACCTGCTTTTCACGGGATCGACGCGCGTGGGCAAGCTTATCATGCGCTCGGCCAGCGAGAACCTGACGCCTGTCACCCTGGAACTCGGCGGCAAGTCGCCCGCGCTGGTGCACCGCGATTTTCCGCTCGAAACAGCGGCGGCGCGCATCATGGCGGGCAAGCTCTACAACGCCGGTCAGACTTGCATTGCGCCCGACTACGTGCTGGTGCACGCGGACGCGCGCGAGGAGTTTACGCGGCACGCCTCGGAAGCGGCCGCCGCCATGTATCCGCGGCTGGTATCCAATCCCGACTACACCCGCATCATCAACCGGGATCACTATCAGCGCCTGCGAGGCCTGGTGGAAGACGCCGCTATGAAAGGCGCCGAAGTGCTCGAGTTGAATCCGGCGCACGAAGCCGGCAACGCCGAGAACCGTGTATTTCCGCCAACGTTGTTGTGGAACGTAAGCGACCCGATGGCTGTGATGCGGGAAGAGATCTTCGGTCCGGTCCTGCCGCTGGTGACTTACAAGTCACTCGATGAGGCTATCGAGTATGTGAACTCCCGGCCGCGGCCTTTGGCGCTGTATTACTTCGATAACAACTCGAAGCGTGTGGACTCCGTGCTGACACGCACTGTGTCCGGCGGCGTGACCGTGAATGACACCATCTTGCACATCGCCCAGAATGACTTGCCGTTCGGCGGAGTAGGTCCCAGCGGCATGGGATTCTATCATGGGTTCGACGGCTTCGAGACTTTCTCTAAGAAGAAAGGTATCTTCCTGCAAAGCCGCTTCACGACTCTTGGACTGCTGCGCCCGCCTTATGGGACCCTCGCCAAGCGAGTTACCGATTTCCTGATCGGCCGGTAGCGCACGCTTCAGCGTGCCGGAGCGAGCTTCAGCTCGCTCGATGTGTTCGTCTAATTTAGGCTGGGCAAGTCCCGTGAAATTATTTGCCGGCAAGATGACCGTCGGCACGATCGGCTGCAGGAGCCGCTGCACGCTGTCAGAGCCCGATGATAGTGCCCCCAGTACCCCCTCTGTGCAAATAGTCCTTGTCCGTCTCAGACCGCGTGTGATAGCATGCCGACAGAGGAGGGGCGTATGACGGTCAAGGTCAAAAGGACGAATTTGAGGCGTTTGGCGTCGCTATCAGCCTTGGGCGCGGGGGCTTTGGGAGTGGCTGCCAGCACGGCGGACGCAGGCACACCGGACGCAAACGGTATAGTGTACTCCGGTATCGTTGACGAGAAGGTTGGTTTTGGCGCGGGGTATGGCGCCCAAGCCACAATCCTTGGTCCTAATGGCGCCGCTGGACTGCTTGACAAATATGTGATCAAGGGTTCTTTGACGATCATTTTCGAGCAGCAAATCGTGCTGGTCGGCAACCGCCCCGGCCCTCAGGGGACCGAGTTTCGGTTTCTGGGCGGCGTGAACGCGACCGTCTCGGCATTTCGGCGCGGCGCCAAGTTCGGTACGCCGGCGGCTTCCAGATCTTGGCTTCATGGCGGCGTGGCCGAAAGTGAGACGAACTTTAGCGGGGCTACCTCGAGGCGCACGCGTTTCAACCCCGTTGATCGGTTCTTTCTCTTCAAATTCATAGGGGGTGCGCTGACCCACCCCGTCTACGGATGGGCGCAACTCAGCGTCAGCCTTCCGGGTCATGTTGGTGGTCCGAACGTCACCCTGGTTAGTTACGCGTACGACACCGCCGGTGCACAGATTCCCGCGGGATTCAGGGGTAAAGCGCTCGATGGGGACGAAGGGGCCTACGAGCGTAGCGGGCTATCCGCATTAGCTCTTGGAGCGGCGGGCGTGCGAAGTTGGCGTGCGGCGCGCCAGACTCAAGCTCCTGGCCTAGCAGGTGCAACACCAGCGCAGTAGCCTTGAATGAGCCGCCTCCTACTCGTCGGCTGGGACGCCGCCGATTGGAAAGTCATCGATCCGTTGCTGGCGCGCGGCGAGATGCCACATCTGGCCAGCGTCATTGAAAACGGCGTGCGCGCCAACCTGGCCACCATCTATCCGCCGCTCAGCCCCATGCTGTGGACCTCGATTGCCACCGGCAAGCGTCCCCAGGAGCACGGCATCCTGGGCTTCAGCGAACCTTCCGATGACGGCCTCTCCGTCCGGCCGATCAGCAACCTTGGCCGAAGAACCAAAGCACTGTGGAACATCCTGAACCAGAACGGAAAGCGCAGCATCGTGGTGGGCTGGTGGCCTTCGCATCCCGCCGAGCCGATTCGCGGTGCGATGGTCTCCAATCACTTCAAACTGTTCCCGGAGCAGGACCCGGCGTCGCCCATACCACCGGGCATGGTCTGGCCGCCGGCGTGGGCCGAGCGGCTGGCGGATCTGCGCATGAGCCCCATGGAGATCACCGGCGAGATCCTCCAGCTTTTCGTACCGGAATTTGGCCGCGTCGATCAGGATAAGGACAAGAGCCTGCACGACCTCGCCGAGATCGTCGCGGAAACCATGAGCGTTCACGCCGCGGCCACCGACCTCATCGAAAATGAGCCATGGGATTTCGCCGCCATTTATCACAACGGCATCGATCACTTCTCGCACCGCTTCATGCGATACCACGCGGGCAAGGCGCAGGGCAGGGAGACCGATCCGGCGCTGTACGCGGGCGTGGTCGCCAACGCTTACCGCTATCACGATGTCATGCTCGGCCGCATGCTGGCGCTCGCCGGGCCGGATTGCGCGGTGATGGTGGTCAGCGATCACGGATTCCACTCCGACCGGCTGCTGCCGGATTATATTCCCGCCGAAGCCGCGGGGCCGGCCGTCGAGCACCGTCACTTCGGCGTCTTCGCATTGCGGGCGCCGGGCGCGCTGCGAGGGGAACGCATCTATGGCGCGAGCGTGCTGGACATTGCGCCCACGGTTCTGCATCTGTTCGGCATACCCGCTGGATTGGATATGCGCGGCAAGGTGCTCCTCAACGCATTTGAGAACCAGCAACTGTTACCACCGGTTCCAAGCTGGGATGAGATCGCGGGCGAGGATGGCCGTCATCCTCCGGAGCGGCAGTACGATGGCGTGGCTTCGGCCGAATCGTTGAGGCAACTGGTGGCGTTAGGTTACGTCGCTCCGCCGGACGGAGACGCCCGCAAAGCCGTGGACGAGTGTCTCGCAGAGACCCGCTACAATCTGGCGCGCTGCTACATGGATTCCGGGCGGCCGGACGTGGCGGCCGGTATTCTACGCGAACTGATCAGGGGCGATCCGGAGCAGGGCCGCTATCATCAGCACCTGTTCCACTGCGCCCTGCAGATGGGCGACCCGGGCGAAGGCGGGCGCGTATTGGAAGCCTTTGACCGAGCATGCGCGGAGTTTGCGCCGCGTGCCGCCGCGGAACTGGAGCGCAGACGCGCCGGGCGGGCGGACGAAGATTTGGAGGATCGCAAGCCAGCCGATCGCAGAGAGCGCTACGAACGGCGCGAGCTTCTCGAAAAAGCGGATGGTTTCGCGATGCCTCGGCTTTTGATGAGGTGCCGGCTGGCATTGCTGAAATCCCGCTCCGCGGCGCAAAAGGAAACAGCCCGTGCGTTGCTGGACGAACTGGCCGGCAAGCCCGGCGCGGGCCGCGCGCTGGCGCTGTTCCTGGCCGAGAGTTATATGACGCTGCGGGATCACGAGCGCGCCTTGGAATTCGCGCGCCGCGCACGCCGTGCCGATCCCGACGACTGGCAGGCCATGGCCTTGGAGGCTCGTATTCATCTGGCCGCGGGGCGGTACGCCGAGTCGGCGAATTGCGCCATCGAATCGCTCTCGCTCATTCATTTTCACCCGCGCCTGCACTACACGTTGGCGGTGGCGCTGCGCCATTTGGGCGAGGAGAGCCGCGCCGCGGAATGCCTGCGCACGGCCCTGAAACAGATGCCTGCTTTCGCCGCGGCTCATGGCGAGTTGGCCAAGATCCTGCGCCGCCAGCGGAATTTCGGCGAGGCCGCGCTCCACATGGCCGAGGCGGCGGAGTTGCGTATGCAAGCCAACGAACGGCGCCGCGAGAAACTCGAGCGGCATCCAGTGCTGCCGCAACCTGCGCCTGTGCCGGTCTTCGAGCGTGCCGCCGCGCCGCCGGCCGATCGTTCACGGGTGGTGATTGTAGTGGCAGGATTGCCTCGCTCGGGCACGTCGATGATGATGCAGACGCTCGCGGCCGCCGGCATCGCGCCCTACACCGACCATCGCCGCGCCGCCGACGCCGACAACCCGCGCGGCTACTTCGAGCACGAGAATGCTACCCGGCTGCATCAGGACGCTTCGTGGATTTCTGAGGCTCGCGGCAAGGCTGTGAAGATCGTGGCGCATCTGCTGCCGTACTTACCGGCGGGCGAGGAGTATAGGATCATCCTCATGCACCGGAACCTCGACGAGGTAATTGCTTCGCAGCGTGCCATGTTGGCGCGTCTGGAACGCGCGGGCGGCAGGCTCGACGACCGGCTTCTGGCGCGAACCTATACGAAACAGCTAATTCAGGTGCAGACGTGGCTGCAGCGGCGTCCCGAGATCCAGGTACTTGCTGTGAATTATGCCGACGTTGTGGGCAACCCCGGTGGTACGTGCGCAAGGCTCGCGCGTTTCCTGGGAGAGCCCTTCGATGAAGCCGCTGCAACAGTAGCGGTGGACCCTTCGCTGCAGCGGCAAGGATCGCGGGTTGCCAGTTAGGCGCGGAAGGCTACGCGGGCGGCGGGACGGTACTACCAGGGTGACCGCCGGCCCGATCGCGGGGCTTCGGCCTGGCTCGGGCGTGTAAGCCCGTTACCGCCAAACTGCTCAACGGTAAGCCTCAGAGCGATGGCGGACACCGAAGATGCGCATGACGTTCTCTTCGAGCGTGAAGAGGACCCGGTAGTCGCCTACGCGGAGGCGGAAGGCGCCGGCCATGTCGCCGTGTAGCGTGGCCACTTTGCCGGAGCCGGTGCGGGCGTAATGCAGTGTTCCTTCGAACAGCCGCATCGCGGTGGTGCGGTCCAAGGCACGCACGTCGGCTCTGGCCTCATCGAGCCACTCGATGCCGTAAGGCGGCATTACTGCAAGTCGTCCGGCGGGTTCCGAAGATCTTCCGGCCTGAGATCGAAGTCAGCGAGCACATCCGCCATCGGTACACCCTTGCCGCCGTGTTTCCGGAACCACGCCTGGCCTTCGAGAAAGCGGCGGCGGTCTTCGCTGGTCACGGGCTCATCGTCGGGCGGGGCCGTAGCCGCGGCACGGGCCACAGGATCGAGCAGCATGAACTCCAAGAAACGGACGGCGGTAGAGATTTGGGAGGCCGGTAGCCGTTCGATCAGTTCATGAGCGTGCTGCCTGTCTGGAGCGGTTCCCATCATTTCTCCTTGCGCGGCCGCC
>JBEKUO010000031.1:0-20754 GCA_049514955.1 Bryobacteraceae bacterium
GACCCTGTTCCGCAACGCACGCATTTTCGACGGCGAGTCTGAAGTTCTGCGTACCGGCCTCGACGTGCTGGTTGCCGGCGCCACGATCACCAAGATCGCCCCTACCTCTCTGGAAGTGCACCCTGAGATCGAGGTGGTCGATTGCGCGGGCCGCGTCCTGATGCCGGGACTGATCGACGCGCATGTGCACGTCTACGCCGCTGGCCTAAACCTCACGCGCGTCGCGCAGGCGCCCTTGTCATACCTGGCGCATTTCGCGGCGCGTTTTCTGCGGGCCAGCCTGGATCGCGGGTTCACTACGCTGCGGGACGTGGGTGGCGGCGACGTCGGCCTGGCGTCGGCGATCAAGGACGGCCTGCTGAACGGGGCGCCCCGGCTCTTCTACGGCGGACCGGCGATCAGCCAAACCGGCGGTCACGGCGACTTCCGGCCGGGCGATCATGCGCTCCCGCAATTCTGCCAGTGCGGCTGCGCCTGCCATTTCGACATGCTCACGGCGATCGCGGATGGCGCCGACGCGGTCCGCAGGGCCGTGCGCGAACAACTGCGGCGGGGCGCGTCGCATGTAAAACTGATGGCATCCGGAGGTATTGCTTCGCCGACGGATCCGCTGGAACGCTGCCAGTATTCGGACGAAGAAATCCGAACCGCCGTCGAAGAGGCGACGCGCGCGGGTTCTTACGTCGCTACCCACTGCCATCCGGACGAAGCGATCCGGCGTTCCGCCGCATTGGGCGTGCGATCGATCGAACACGCGACGCTGATCGGGAGAGAGACGGCGGATTTCGTTGCCGAACGGGGCGCATTTGCCGTGCCGACCATGGCTACATTGGCGGCCCTGTCCGAAGAAGGCGCGTCGCTCGGTTTTCCCGCGGCAAGCTTGGACAAGCTGCGCAGGATCGGCGATCGCGCGTTCGCGGGGTTGGAGATTATGAAGCGGGCCGGCGTGAAGATGGGCCTGGGGACCGATCTGCTCGGCGCCCAACATGTCCGGCAAAGCAGCGAATTCACGCTGCGGGCGCAGGTTCTTCCGGCGATTGACATCCTGCGCTCGGCCTGCGTGGTCAATGCCGAGCTGTTGGGTCAAGCCGGCCGGCTCGGCGCGATTCGCGAAGGCGCAACCGCGGACCTGCTCGTTGTGAATGGTAATCCTCTCGAAGACATTTCGTTGTTGGCCGCTGGGGGCGAGCACCTTGTTGTCATTATGAAGGACGGAAGATTTCACAAGCGTACGATTTAGGTTGGCAGGCAGAAGCGCCTGCCCCACGTGCAAAGCCTTTAGAAGCGGGGTGGGGCAGGCGCTTTCGCCTGCCAAGCCCAGAGTCAGAAGTTTACCGCCGCTTCAGCGCTTCCAATTCCTCGAGCGTCCGCGGCCAGTCCGATCCCAGCAGGCGCGAGAGGCCGCGGTCCGCCAGAACCTTGCCGCCTGTCTGGCAGCGAGCGCAGTAGTTCGTTTCATGATCGGCGCGGCGAATGCGCTGCACCTTTGCGCCACAGCGCGGGCAGGGCTGCCCATAGCGTCCGTGCACGGCCATCCCCTCGCGGAATGCGGTGACCTTCTCGGGAAACTTCTGGCGCGCTTCCGCGCACAGACGGTCCCGCCATTGCGCGAGCGTATCCCGCGTTGCGGCGTACAGCCGCGCGATCTCTTCGGCCGTCAGCTTGTGTGTCAATGCGATGGGCGAAAGCCGCGCGGCATGCAGGATCTCGTCCGAGTAGGCGTTGCCGATGCCGCTGAACGCGCGCGGATCGGTGAGCGCCCGCTTGAGCGTGTGATTTTCAAACAGGAGCGCTTCCCGGAACGCCGTGAGGTCCGACTGGAAGATCTCGAGGCCGCCCGCATCGAGCGACCGGAGTCCTTCCCCGCCCTGCACCACGTGCAACGACGCCCTGCGCTGCGTACCCGCCTCGGTGAGGGTGAGGGTGCCATGCGCAAAGTCGAACGCGGCGAGGTGCTGCCGGCCCGCCAGTTTCACATTGGGCGGCCGCCAGTGCAACCGGCCTGCGATCATTAGGTGCAGAACCAGCCACAGGTCGTCCTCTACGCCGATGGCGATCCGCTTGCCGACGCGACGGAGTTCGCGAACGGTGCGTCCCTCAGCGGCGGCGGGCGGCGGGTCGGTGGTCCGCAGCAGAAAAGGGCTGACCACCCTAACTCGCCCGAGGGTTTGACCCATAATGCGGGATTCCAGAGCCTCGATGTATGCGGCGATGTCGGGTAACTCAGGCACTCATTCTTTCCCCAGCCACCTGAGCCGCGCCTCAAAGTGCCGGCCATTGCTTCCGTAGAAAGTCAGGAAATGCGGCGACTCCAGCGTATTGTTCACCACTGTGGGGTTCCGGTGATTGGTCAGATTGTCGGAGCCGCCACGGATCGCGAAGCGGTACTTGCTCAGATGGAAGCGCCACTCCAGGTGCAGGTTGAGATTGAAATACATGGGATAACGATACGTATCCGGCGCGCCGATCAGTTGTCCATTATCATGCTGGATGGAGAAAGGAAAGCCGCTGCGCTCTTCCAGCAGGTAGGCCACTGCCCAGTTCTTCCACCAAGTGGGAAGATACCCCCAGCTTAGAAAACGGTTCGGCGCATTCCAAGGGAGCGGCCCCGCATTGTCCGGCCCCAGCAGGAGCGTTTGCTGCAGCGATGGATCCAGCACCTGGCTCGACTGCGCCTGGGAACGCGTATAGCTCGCCATCCATTCGTAGCGTCCTCCGATGGCCTGCTGCACGATGATTTGCGCGGAGTTGTAGAGATCGTGCCGCGCATTCGTCAGGTTGAAGATCTGTTCCACATATGATGCGTTGTAGGCTGCGGCCAGATCCGCGGGAGCGGGTACCGGAGTTTCCAGCGTTGGGAGATAGGTAAAGCCGTCACCGCCGGTCTTACGCAGCAGGCTCAGGCCGGCACGAATGCGGTGCGGGAACTGGTGGTCCACGCCGAAGCTCCAGTTCTGGAACAGCGGCGCCTTCAGGCGCTGATCCGGAATGGTGTAAATCGTCAGAGCATTCGGGTACAACAGTGTCCCGCCGGCGGAATAGATATCGGTCAGTGTGTATTGATCCATCGGCCGCGTGAAGAGCTCGACGATGGTAGGATCGTACAGCACGGCGTATCCGCCCGATATGCGCGTGCGGGAGTTGGCGAAAGGCGCCCACGAAAACGACGCGCGCGGCGACCATAAGAGGCGCCCCAGGATCTCATCCCAGTCCTGCCGTACACCGAGATCAAAGGTCAGGTTACGCCGTACTTGCCAGTGGTCAATCAAATATGAAGCAGCGGACAGGCTCGGCCGGCTCAGGTTCCCGCTTCCCGCAAAATTGACGGAACGGAGCAGGTTGCCGGAAACGCCGTAGAGATCGTAACCCGTGCGCTTGATGTCTTGCGAGTAATGCAGCCGGTCAACATCCACCCCAATTTTCAACTGGTGCGTGCCCTTCCATTTCCAGGCGGGGAAGAACAGGTTGCCTAGAAACTGGCCGCGCTCGGAGTGCTGTCTGGAATCGACGAAATTGTAGCCTTCGGTGCCGTTGGGTGTGATGATGTAGGTGCCAGTGCCCTGTGGAATCTGGCGCGCGAAGGTCACCATTTCGGCGAAGCCCAGCTCCAGCAGAGTTCCGCGGGCCACGTAGATCTGATCCTTCAACGCCACGAACCAGGTACGGTTTCGCTGGTCTAGGGTGGTGGACGGGGGATTCAGCACGCTCAGCCCGAACTCGTTGGCCGACTGATAATTCCACAGAAAATCGCTATACAAAATGTTGGACGGCGTCAGGTTGACTTGCGTGTGCAGCAGGTTGCTGGTCTGCAAGCCAGTAGTCGTATCCTCATTCCGGGGAAGACCTGGGATGACGTTAATGCTGTAGTCCGCATCCAGATTGTCCGAGAACCACGCGCGCCCTGGCACGATCGGGCCGGAGACATTGAAGCGCGGCGTCCAGTCGCCCAGGTGTAGACCCTGTTGCGTATCGATCCCTGGGATGAAGTTGGTCGCGGAATAGCGAAACGTGTCGTCGCCAGTGTCCGTTTTGATCTGCAAGACGCCCGCCGACCCCTGGCCATATTCCGGCGAGTAGCGTCCACTCAAGTAATCTAGCGAGCTCACGGCCTCCACGCTCACGCGCGTGTTCAGTTGACCGGTGAGCGGGTCGCTCACATTGAAACCGTCCAGCAGGTAGTTCGTCTGGTTCTCGCGGCCGCCATCGAAGTGCAAGGCGCCGTTGGGCTCCTCCACCATGCCAGGTATGAGCTGCATCGCTTCGCGCAAGCTATGCGTGTTAGGGTAGGGGACATCGAGGATCTGAATGCCGGTGAGTTGCCGCTCGGACTGCGTCTGCTCCACGTCCACGGATCCGGGCGCTGCGCTCACGTCCACCGACTGGAGCACCTCTTTGGCGTGATTCAAAACCAGGTCAACATCGGGCATGCCCTGGTGCACGTCGACGGCCAGATTCTTCGCCGGAAGATATCCGGTCTGGCTGGCGGCGAAGGAATAGGGGCCTTCGGCAGGCAGATCAATCTTGAACCCGCCCGTGGGGTCAGTGGTGACATGCTTTTCCTCGCCGGCCGCATTGCGGACGACGATCTCGACTCCGGCGATCCCGGCCTCGTTTTCATCGATGGCGCGGCCGGTCACGACGATGTCGGCAGCGGCCAGCGGAAGCACCGCGAGCCAGACCGCCAGTACCAAACAGCAACACCTCAACATCGATCCTCACCGATAATATTATTTGTTCGATGGATTCGACCCGTGTTCCGCCGCCAGCGGAGTCGCATATTCCCAAGATAGCCGAGATCGCTGTGCCTGATGCGGCCGTGGCGATTCTGCACGCGCGCGGCCCGGCAGAATCGGTACTACTCATCCGACGCACGGAGCGGGAAAATGATCCGTGGTCGGGGCACTGGTCGTTCCCGGGAGGCCGGCGTGCGCCGGAAGATCCCGACCTGTTGCACACGGCCCTGCGGGAACTGGAGGAAGAATGCGGTATCCGCATCGCGAGAGAGCAACTCGTGGCGGCGCTGCCCCCGACGCTGGCGCGCCGGAGAGTAGGCAGGTTCCTGCTAGTGGCGCCATTTGTGTTCCGCGTGGATGACGAGTTGCCGACGGTTTTGGATCAGCAGGAAGCGGTGGAAGCGCTGTGGGTTCCTTTGAGGGTGTTACGAGACCCCGTCCGGCACGCGCTGCAGCCGGTCCCAGGTCTGCCGCCGGAAGCCTTGTTTCCGGCAATTGCGCTCGAAGGCCGACCGCTCTGGGGATTCACTTACCGGCTGATTACGGATTGGCTGGGGTTGAATCCGCAGGAGGGCCCGATTGAGCAGGCGGGATTCGGGGCAGCGCGTGAGATCCTGGACCTGTTGCTCACGAATGGCTTGCTGCTCGTGAATGGATGGGAGGAACGCGAAGGCGCACACGTTGCGCATGTGAAAGGCAGCATCCCGGTGGCGCTGGTCCGCGCGCACGCGTCGAGCCCGGCGCCGCACATCCCGCGCGTGAATCTTTTGGAAGTCCGGCCGCACTGCATTCGTGTTGTGGGGCTCGCGTTTGAGGAATACCTGATTCACGCATCCGGTTAGGGGCACCAGCGGGCACATCAGCACTGCATCTGAAGCCGCCTACCACGCAAAAAAAGCAAACGCAATTCAGTGGTGGATCCGTTTGCGCCGATTGCCAATCGGCGCGCAGGATGCCATCCTGCCCCACCGGCAACTGACCCGCCATCCAGCTTTAGGACCCAGCCGCCCTTTGCATCCGCCCGCGCTTTGCGTGACAATCCGAGAATGCACTTCGCGTATTCCGACAAGGTCCAGGAACTCCAGAAGAAGCTCACCGCGTTCATGGACGAGCACATCTACCCGAACGAGCAGCTCTATTTCCAGCAGATCCGCGAAGGAGACCGCTGGCAGCCCGTCCCCATCATCGAGGAGTTGAAGCCCAAAGCCCGCGCCGCCGGGCTCTGGAACCTGTTCCTGCCGGAGCACGAATGGGGCGCGGGTCTGACCAACTTGGAGTATGCGCCGTTGTGCGAGATCATGGGGCGCGTGCTGATGGCGCCGGAAGTGTTCAACTGCTCGGCGCCGGATACCGGCAATATGGAGGTGCTGGCACGCTACGGCACGGCGGAACAGAAACAGCAGTGGCTGGCGCCGCTGCTGGAGGGCCGGATACGCTCCTGCTTTGCGATGACTGAGCCGGGAGTAGCCTCCTCGGACGCCACCAACATTTGCGCCAGCATCACTCGGGATGGCGATCGGTATGTGCTTAACGGGCTCAAGTGGTGGTCCTCGGGCGCCGGCGACCCGCGGTGCAAGATTGCCATCTTCATGGGGAAGACGGACCCGCAGGCGCCGCGGCACCAGCAGCAATCCATGATCCTGGTTCCCATGGACGCGCCGGGCATCACCATTAGGCGCATGCTTCCGGTGTTCGGCTACGACGATGCCCCGCACGGCCACGGTGAAGTGCTGTTCGAGAACGTGCGAGTGCCCGCCTCCAACCTGCTGCTCGGCGCAGGACGCGGCTTCGAGATCGCGCAGGGCCGCCTGGGACCGGGACGCATCCACCATTGCATGCGCCTCATCGGTTTGGCCGAGCGGGCCCTGGAGGCCATGTGCCGGCGGGCGCAGTCGCGCGTAGCCTTTGGACGGCGGCTCTCCGAATTCGGCACGCTGCGCGCCGATATCGCTGACTCCCGTATGGAGATTGAACAGGCGCGGCTGCTGACCTTGAAGGCCGCTTACATGATGGATGCGGCGGGCAACAAACTTGCCAAAGCCGAAATCGCCATGATTAAAGTAGTCGCGCCCAACATGGCGTTGCGCGTGCTCGACCGCGCCATACAGGCCCATGGAGGCGCGGGAGTGTGCGACGATTTCTTCCTGGCGCGGGCCTGGGCCGGCGCGCGCACCTTGCGTCTGGCAGACGGACCGGACGAAGTGCATCGTGAATCCATCGCCAAGATGGAACTGCAAAAATACCCACAGGCGGCGCGTGCGCATGAAGCTAGCCAATAAAGTAGCGGTGGTGACTGGCGGGGCTAGCGGCATCGGCCGTGCCTTATGCCGGCGGTTCGCGAAGGAAGGCGCGCGTGGCGTGGTTGTAGCCGATCGGGATGCCGCCGGCGCCGCAGAAGTCGCGCGCGAAGCCGGAGGGTTGGCGGTCACGGCGGATGTGAGCCGCGAAGCCGACGTGATCACACTGGTCGAGAGCGCCACCTCCGCCTATGGCGTGATCGACCTGTTCTGCTCCAACGCCGGCATTGCCTTGGAAGGCGGCGTGGAAGTGCCCGACAGCGAATGGCAGCGCATCTGGCACATCAATTTCATGGCGCACCTGTATGCGGCGCGCGCGGTTCTGCCCGCAATGTTGGAGCGCGGCGAAGGCTATCTTTTGCAAACGGCGTCGGCGGCAGGGATGCTCACGCAGGTCGGCTCGGCGCCCTACGCCGTGACCAAGCACGCGGCCGTCGCGTTCGCCGAATGGCTGGCGGTCACCTACGGCGATCGCGGCATAAGGGTCTCCTGCCTGTGTCCGCAAGGGGTGCGCACCAACATGCTGGCGGATGCCCAAAGTGGCCCGGGGCGCTTCCTGCTGGATAGCGCGCTGGAACCCGAGCAGGTCGCCGAAGCCGTCGTGGCAGGCCTGGCGGATGAGCGGTTCCTGATCCTGCCGCATCCGGAAGTCGGCGAATATTTCCGACGCAAAGCCGACGATTACGATCGTTGGTTGAGGGGCATGCGGCGGATGCAGGCGAAGCTGGAAGCGCTTTGATTCGCGATTCGCCTCACTGCTCTTTTTTCTTCAGCAGGTGATCGTTTTCCTTGACGAAGGTCTTGATTTGATCGGCAGCGGCCAGCAGCTTCTCCCACTGCTCCTTGTACAACGTGACCGGGAAGCGACCCAGTCCGTAGACGGACACCGCGCCTTTCTCGCTCACCCGGACGGATAGCTGCCCCCGCCCCGGTTTCTTCAGCGCCTCATTCTCGGCGCGCAAACGATCGAGTTCCGCTTTTAAATCTTCATCGGCCATAACATGATCAGGATAGCGTTGATTGCGCCAGGGTGGGGTGGGATTGCGCGCCGGGTTGACATACGAAAGCGTCTGTCCCACCCCGAATTTCTTATGGTTTGCTCGGCCACGGCGAGCGGCAGGCGTAGGTATACACCGAATTCAGACCGCTCTGTAGCGCGCGGGTGCGGGCTGGATCCGCCTGGGTGCCCTCCAGCATCGCCCTCAGAATAGGTTCCAGGAAGCGCCGGTATTTGTCGAGAGTCTGGTGGTCATGCGTGGCAAACGCCTTCTCCACCGCCGCCTCAGTCGCAGGCGTGACGATTTCGAGGCGTCCCACAAAAACCCGCACCGTTGTTGCCGGCGCCGGGTTGACGGTCAGGGGCAAGATGGCATTCACGGCTGGCGCAGGCAATATGTACAAAAGGCGCGTGCCTTCTTCGAACCAGGAATTCCGCCAGGTCGCGATCATGGCGCGCGCCTCATCCACGTACAGGCCCTGCGCGATGAGGATGCCTTCCAGATCCTGGAGCATCGCATCGGTGCTGGCGGTGAGGGATGGCGGGTTCAGCAGGACCTGATCCCGCAGGTCGGCAGCGACGCGGTAACCCAGTCTGCCGCCGCGGCTCTCCAGCAGCATGACGCTGGGAATCGCTTCCGTGCCGAGGTTCTGCACAAGCACCTGGCCTCCAGTAAGCCGGGCTGCCACGGGCATGGCGGCTTCCGACACGCCGCGGTAGAACAGGAATTTCTCATCCTGATCGCCGCCAGGCGCTTTCACTCGCACTGGCGTGGCGGAGGTATTGCGGGCGGCGTAGTAGTGGTTATCGTCTTCGCCGGACGGAAGTACGGTTTGCGCCCCTGGTAGGAGGTGCACGCGGTCCCATCGAATGCTCCCGTTAACATTGCCGCGGGAAAGCATCACACCGCTGCCTTCGGGCGCCACAGCGCTGGCGTGTGGATACCACTCGGTGATCAGTCCCTTCGCGAAAGCGACTTTTACCGACACGGTCGTATCGTGGGGGCTATAGAAGTAGAGCACCGGCGTCTCCATGCGAACGGTTCCGCCCAGGCCGCATTTGAATCCGCCGTCGCGGAAGTGTTCGACGAAGCCCGGAAGATCGGTCGAACCCGTCAATGGCAGCCACTCGATGGCCTGCCCATCGGGACCCGCGACGGAGGTGAAAGTGCCCCACTCGTGTACGGTGAGATCGTTGCCCGCGAGGCGGCTCTCCACAACCCGCGAGCGGCTAAGCGAAGGAATCGCCATGCAGGCGGCGACAGCGCCCGCGGCCCAGAACCGAACTGCCTTTCCAGTCATCCGGACCCTCCTGACTTTGTATCGATTATACCGCTTGCACGTGTGGGACAGGCGCTTTCGCCTGTCAACTCGAGACTCCGCCGATGTTCTTTCGAAATCGCCGGCACCCGACTTTTCCAAAAGCTTTACAAATTCGACACACCCCGGCTTGACCTCCGCTCTTATGATGGGAATATGCCGGTCACGGAGCCACGCGCGGACCAAACCGACGTCACGCGCAGGGGGTTTTACGTCAGCCTGATCTACGGGCTGTGGAGCATCATTGCGACCGCGCTTTCGGTTCCGGCCGCCATCTATCTGCTGTTTCCGCCTAAGCTCCGGAAGGCGCCCGAGTGGGTGGAAGCCGGCGACGTTTCCCAACTCGAGCCGCGGGTGCCCGTCGAGATGGTCTTCCGCCAGAACCGCGTGGACGGATGGAAAATCCTGAGCGAGAAGACCACCACGTGGGTGGTGAAGTTTTCCGATTCCGACGTCGTGGCGTTCGGGCCGCAATGCACGCACCTGGGCTGCGCCTATCATTGGGACGACAATCGCGCTCAATTTCTTTGCCCCTGCCATAACTCGATCTTCGCCATCGACGGCGCGGTCGTCTCCGGCCCCGCGCCCCGGCCGCTCGACCGCTATGACGCCAAGGTGGAGAATGGCAAGCTGCTGCTCGGCCCTCTGCATGAATCCCATGAATCCAAGGAAAAAGCGTGAGCTGGCTGGATCATCGCACGGGGATTGAGACCGCCATACGGAATTTCCTCTACGAAGAGATCCCGGCCTCCAGCGGATGGCACCAGGTTTTCGGCAGCATCGCCGTTTTTCTGTTTCTGGTGCAGGCATTCACGGGCGCGCTGCTGGCGTTCAATTATGCGCCCACGCCGGGCGACGCCTATAACAGCCTGCGCTACATCCTGACGGAAGTGACCGGCGGCCACCTGATCCGCGGTCTGCACCATTGGGGCGCCAGCATGCTGATCGTGGTGGTGGTGCTGCACATGACACAGGTGTTCCTCTACGGCGCGTACAAGAAGCCGCGCGAGGCCACCTGGATGGTGGGGGTGGTGCTGCTGCTGCTGACCATGGCCTACGGCCTGACCGGATATCTGCTGCCGTGGGACAACCGGGCCTACTGGGGCACCGTGGTGGCCACGCAGATCGCCGCCAGGGCTCCGCTCGTGGGGCCTTACCTGAGCCGGCTTTTAGGCGGAGAGAATGCGGTAGGAGTGGTTACCTTTGCGCGCTTCTATGGCCTGCACGTGTTGCTGCTGCCGCCCGCGACGGGCCTGTTGATTGCCACGCATATCTACCTGGTCCGCAAACACGGGGTCGCGCCAGCGCCCGGCGACGAGGTCCAACCCAAGAAGAAGTTCTATCCGCAACAGGCGTTCAAGGACACAGCCGCTATCTTTATCGCCTTCGTGATTTTGTTCGTGATGGCGGTAGCGGTGCGCGTGCCGCTGGAGCGTCTAGCCGATCCCACCGATACGACGGTGGTTCCTCGTCCGGATTGGTATTTCCTGTTTCTGTTTCAAACGCTGAAGTTCTTCGACGGGCCGCTGGAAGTGGTCGGCAGCGTGATCCTGCCGGGGCTGGCCGTGTTGGCGCTCCTGTTGGTTCCGTTCGTGGATCGCGGCCAGGTGATGCGCGTGACCCGCCGGACCGTGGCCTTCGGCGCGGTGGCGCTGGCGCTGCTGGGGTGGTCGGGGCTGACCGTGGCGGCGATTGCGACCACGCCGAAGGCGGACAACACCGTGGAGATCGATTTCGGCGCGCCCACCGATTGGATGCAGCTTTCGCCGCAGGAACTGGCCGGCGTGGGATACTTCCGCAAAGAGAACTGCGCCAGTTGCCATGCGGTTGGAGCGGGCAAAACGCGCGTCGGACCGGACCTTGCGAACGTGCCCATCAAGAAAACGGCGGCTTGGATGATCGAGCACTTCAAGCGGCCCGCCGCCATGGTGCCAGGCAGCTCCATGCCCGCCATTCAGTTGAGCAACGCGCAATTGAACGCGCTGGCAGCGTTCCTGCTCAAGCTCACCCCGCGCAACGCGGAGGCGCTGGCCAACGCGCCGGATTTCGCCGTGGAAGCCGCACTGTTGTATCAGGCGAATAATTGCGGAGCCTGCCACATGGCCAACGGTGTTGGAATGAAGATCGGTCCCCCGCTGAATGGACTGGCACGGCGACGCACCAAAACCTGGGTCGCGCAGCACTTCGCCAACCCGCAAGCCCTGTCGCCGAACAGCATCATGCCGTCGTATAAGTTCTCTAACCGGGAGATGGATCGCATGATCGCGTATCTGTTTACGCTGCCGGACTAGGTGGGGCAGGCGCTTTCGCCGGCCAACCGCGCGCGGTGAGTTCCGCCACCGGCTGCTAGACTATAAACTAGCTTAAGCTAGATTACGCGGAGCCGTTCGCTTCCGGACTAAATGGCTTCCTCGCGGCACGCCGCGGCTGGCTGTTGGCCTCACTCGCCTTCAGATCTTATCCGGGAGGAAGCGCCAGTGGCTAGCGGCCCGAGTCGCTTTCATCGGGATTCTCACTTGCTGTCCGGATGGACCGGTAAACGGCGGCCAGTAAGCGATTGAGTCCTGGGCGATCATGGCCTCGCCTTAATCCACTGTCACTGCGATGAGTGTCGCGTCGTCGTGGAAGTTGCCGTTGCAGAAACGCGTCACGTCGTCCATAATCCTCGTGCGGATGCCCTGCGCGCCCAGGCTCCGCGCCGCTAGTGCCGATGCAATCACTCGTTCGTCGCCGAATTCCTCGTCGTGTTCGTTCGCCGCTTCTGTCACGCCGTCCGTCGTGAGCAGCAAGCAATCGCCCGGGCGCAAAGCGAACTTCCGTTCCTCATAAACGGACCTCGGGAACAGCCCCAGCACCATGCCGCCTTCGGTGAGAATCGTCGCCTCTTCTCCTCGCAGCACAATCGGCGAACAGTGCCCGGCGTTCTCAAAATGCAGAATCAAATGCTCCCTGTCGATCACCCCATAGAAGAGGGTAACGAACTTCCCCGGCGCAATGCTTCCGCACAGCACTTCGTTGAGCTTGTTGCACAGCGCTCCCGGCCCCGTGCTGACCGGCGCGAATGCCCGCACCGCCGCTTGCAGATTTGCCATCAATAGCGCCGCTGTGATCCCTTTACCCGACACGTCTGCAATGCAGATCCCCAATTGATCCGGCCCCAGAGTAAGCACGTCGAAGTAGTCGCCTCCCACTGACCGGGCCGGCTCCCACGCGCACGCAATCTGGAATGGCTTCATCTGTGGCAGCTCATGCGGCAAAAGATGCGCCTGAATCTCATGCGCCGCCGTCAGCTCGGCTTCATGGGCCTGCAGTTCGATTTTCCCGACCGTGATCTGCCTTTCCAACTCGCGATTCCGCCTTTCAAGCCGCCCCTTCGCCTTGCCCGAAATGAAGAGGGCAACTCCGGTGACCAGCGAGAAAAATGTGCCAATCCGGATATCGAACCAATCAAGCTCAAGTAGGCGGTCGGTCTGGCCCGCGACGATCCGGCTTGCCACCGATGCGATCGAACTCGCCACTGCGGCAACCGGGAGAAGAACGGCTAGATACGCGAACCAGTCCCAGGGGAACTGCTGCTTTATGAGGAGCGGCACGGAGAGGGTCACCGCCAGCCACGTGCAATTCCCGATGATGAAGGTGAAGAGAAGCTGCGGGGTTGGGTTGGTATTTCCCTTCAGCAGCCAGTATATCCCCGAGATGGCCAATGCGACGCCCAGCAGGAAAAGCTGCAGTCGCCAAAAGCCCAGCAGAGGCGTCAACTTCGGAAATGGCCACACGCTTCTCGGCATGAACATTTTACTCTTCAGCATCTCACGAATTGCCAATAGGAGCATGGCCGGAAACGGGTTGGCGCGACTATGTCTAGATGGTCTAGCATCGGGAAGTTATCGTGGGACGCAACAGCGCCGCGGGCATGCAGGCATATGGCCGCGGAGTCGGCAAACGGCGGGAATGAGCGGATCGGATTAAGCTCGGAGGTTCCAGGTTGCCAAATAATCGATCTGATACACCGTGGCGACCGCTATGTGTATCTCGTCCGCGGAGGCGCACGCTAGCAAGTCGCCAGGTATTACCAACTTCTCCGCCAGTTCCATTTATGCCGCTATTCAGAGCAAGTGTGGAAGCTTCTTCGATAAAACTCAACCTTCCGGGCCTGCAGGGGATAGGTGACGGCCGCTGCCTGACCGCGCGAACGCCTGCGGGTTACTGCAGCGCAATCCCCGGCTTGGTAATCGACACCTCTACAACCTTCGGCGCATACTTGGCCGCCGGTTCCCGAATTTTCGCCGCGTTCCCCAGCAGCACGAAAGTCAGATTCTCAGACTTGTAATACTTGCGGGCCGCCGCGTTTGCCTGTTCCAGACTCACCGCGTCGATGCGCGAGAAGAGGTCGTCCACCTCGTCGCGGCCGAGGCCGTATATCTCTAGCTCGCCGAGGATCGCCGCGAGCTGGTCCGCGGTTTGCAGCCGCGCCGGCGGATAGGTGCCCTTGAAATACGCCTTCGCCGAAGCTAGTTGCTCCGCGGTGATGCCCTTCTCTCCCAACCGCCGCAGGATCTCGAGCGCCATGTCAATGGCCTTGGCGGTGGTCTCGGTCTTCGTGAAGGTGGTGATGACGATGCCGCCCGCGAGGCGCGGCTCCTGCACCTGGCAGTTGGCGCCGTAGGTCAGACCGGAGTTCACGCGCAGTTCCTCGTTCAGCATGGAAGTGAACCTGCCGCCGAACAGCGTGTTGACGAGCAACAGCGTGACGCGGTCCGGATTCTTCCGGTCTATGCCCGGCTGGCCGATGTAGAAATAGGTCTGCGTGGCATCGGGCTTATCGATCAGCAGCAGGTCCGAGCCGCCGCGCAAAGACGACGCCGCCGCCCATTCGTAGGTCTTGCCCGGCGCAACCCCGCCGAAGGTTTCCGCGATCTTCGGCGCCGCCACAGCCGGATCGAAGTCGCCGGTCACGATAACGATCATGTTCCGGCCGCAATACATCCGCTGGTGATAATCCACAATGTCCTGCCGCGAGATGCGGGCGAGTGTGATCTCGTCGGGCGGGCGACCATAAGGATGCCCCGACCCGAAAAAGAACGCCTGAAAATAGGCTGAAATCGCGCCCTGCGGGTTGTCTTTCAGGGACTTGGCGCCGTCCACGCGCTGTGACAGGAGCTTACTCACTTCCGCTTCCGGGAACGACGGACGCAACACGGCATCGGCCATGAGATCCAGGCCGCGATCGAAATCCTTTTTCAGAAACTCGCCCGACACCGGCGTCACCGAAGAAATCTGCGATCCGAAGCCCTGTTCGGTTTGAAACGTGCCCCCGAGCGAATCCAGTTCCTCGGAGAACTGGTCCGCGGTGCGTTTGCTGGTTCCCTTCCGCAGAAGCTGCGCCGTGACGCCCGCCAGACCTGCGCGATCCGCCGGCTCCGATTCCGCGCCGCCTTTCACCAGAATCCGAATACCCACCAGCGGCACTCCTCGGCGAGACATCAGGTCGACCACCACGCCGTTGGGCAGCACTTGCC
The DNA here is from genome assembly GCA_049514955.1 of Bryobacteraceae bacterium. Taxonomy (GTDB): domain Bacteria; phylum Acidobacteriota; class Terriglobia; order Bryobacterales; family Bryobacteraceae; genus Bog-159. The sequence continues at coordinate 14,866 of JBEKUO010000031.1, forward strand.
GCGTATAGGGAGGCAGCTTCACCTGTCCCGGCAGGCAGGCGCAAGCCAATATCAAAGCGAGACTCAATCGGGCGGTCATTAGCGGCTCTCCTTCGCCGGGCCTGCGGGCGGCTCCGGTTTCGCTTCGGGAATCAGCGTTGCCACCGTGCGATTATTCTCCTGCAGGTACTGGTGCGCTACGCGTTGGACGTCCGCCGCAGTCACGGCTTCAATAGCGGCTTCGACCGAGAACAGTTTCTTGTAGTCTCCGTAATAGACCTCATAGACGCCCAGCAGATTGGCCCTTCCCGCGATGGTCTTCAATTCCCGGTAATGATCCGCCAGCAACTGGTTCTTGGCCTTGCGTAGCTCTTGGGCGGAAAGCGGCTGGCTCCCGATGCGCTGCAGCTCTTCGAACAGAGCCTTCTCCGCCTGCGCCGGCTGAATGCCGCTGCGCGGTTGGAGAGTGAATATCAGAAGCCCGGGATCGAGCGCCGGCTGGCGAAACGCGTTCACCGAAAGCACCAGTTGTTCCTTATCGACCAGCCGGTTGTACAGCCGCGAGCTTTGCCCGTGAACCAGCAGCGTCTCCATCACATCCAGCGGAGCGTCGTCGGGGTCCTTCGTTTCCGGCACGTGATACGCCACCATCTCGATGGGAAGCTGCGCCGGCTTCCGCACCACTACGCGCCTCTCCCCAAGCTGCGCGGGCTCCTTGGTGCGCACTGGAGGCGGCGGTTCCTGCCTGGGAATCGGCTCCAGATACTTCCGGGCCAATCCGATGACCTCCGCAGCCGGGGCGTCGCCAACCACTACCATGACGCAGTTATTCGGCGCGTATCCCATGCGGAAATGCGCCTTCAAATCGTCCATGGTCCAGGATTCGATATCCGACGGCCAACCGATCACCGGCCAGTGATAGGGGTGCGCGATGAAGGCCGCCGCGCCGAGCTGCTCGAACAGCACGCCGAAATTGCTGTTGTCCACCGAGAGCCGCCGCTCGGAGTAGACCACGCCGCGCTCGGATTCCACCATCTTTGGATCGAAGCTCAGGTCGCGTATGCGATCCGCCTCCATGTCCATCATGAGCTCCAGCGCGGACCGCGGGAACCAATCGGTGTAGACCGTGGTGTCCTCGGTCGTGTAGGCGTTGTTGTTGCCGCCGCTCTTCTCCATCTCGACATCGAACTGCTTGGGACCGTACTTCTTGGCGCCGTTGAACATCATGTGCTCGAAAAAGTGCGACAGTCCGGTCGTGCCGGGATGTTCATTGCGCGATCCGATGCGGAAGAAAAAATACATAGCCACGTTCGGGATATTGTGGTCTTCCTGAATCAGGATCTTCATGCCATTTACAAGTGTTACGGTTTGGACATCTGCGGGCTGCGCCAGCAGCGGCAGCGTCAAGCCCGTCAAGCCGATTACAAGGACGATGAGAAATCTCATGGGCTTACGATAACAAATGTGCGTGCTGAAACGGGTAACATGGAAGCCGCCGGGCGCGCCCCCTATTGCTGCCAGCGGCAGGGAGCCGTCCAGTATTAACCAAGAGTAAGTGGTGTTTGTCGACCGTATTTCCTGTTACACTCAAAATCGGCGCGGACACCGGGCCATTCCGATGCGAAGACGCTGGATTCCGATTGCTTTCTTAGGTATTGCGGCGGCCTGGGCACAGGACGGCGAAAAGTTGGCGCCGTACTATCCTACTCCGGAAACTGTGGTCGTGAAAATGTTGGAATTGGGAGGTCTGAAACCGAACGAAAAGATGTTCGATCTGGGCAGCGGCGACGGGCGCATCGTCATCCTGGCGGCCCAGAAGTTTCAAGCCAACGCTATCGGCGTGGAGCTGGACAAAGACCTCTATCGGCAGAGTATGGAGCGCATCCGCAAGCTCGGACTGGAAAAGAGCGCGAACATCGTCAATGGCGACATTCTGAGACAGGACTACAGCTCCGCCGATCTGATCACCGTATACCTGTTGCCGACCTCCAACGACAAAGTGCAGCCGTTGCTGGAGCGGCAGTTGAAGAAGGGAGCGCGTGTCGTCGCGCACGATTTCGAATTCCGGGGTTGGACGCCGGCGAAAGTGGAAGATATCGACGATGACGGTGAGGGCCGCAGCCACACATTATTTCTATACCGGCGTTAGCCGCATGATGGGTGTCCGTGCCAGGTGAGATGGTTTCGCCCCCGGCATGGAGGCGCTATCTTCCGTGGGCGCGGGTTCTGTTCGCCGCCGCTGCCTTGGCCAGCGGACTGCTGCTGGCTCCTCGCCCTACGCCGTGGGCACTGGCGGCCTCCGGCCTGTTCCTGGTATGCGGGCTGCTGATTCCTCTCCGCAAGCGCACTCACGATGGCGCTTTCGCCTTACTCGTTCTGTTTGGGGACGTGGTCTTCTTTCTTGTGCTCGTGAGCTCGGGGATCGGATCGCCTCTTTGGCTTCCCGTGATTTATTACCTCTACATGGCGGCGGAAGCGGTGGCCCTGTACAGCCCGCGGGAGGTGCTGGTGGTAGTCGGAGTAAGCGCGATCTTCTGCGCGGTCGTGCAATCGCCGTACGTAATCGGGCTCCGGCGCACGACGGCAGTCGCGGGCGCGCTGGCCTATGCGTTTGCGGTTTACAAGAGGCGGCTGGAATCCACGATCCGGGAGCAGGCGCTCCAGGCCAGCGAGGCCAAGGAGGAGGCGCGCCGCGCGACAGAGACCGAACGGCAGCGGATCGCCTCCGATTTCCATGACGGCCCCCTGCAAAGCTTCATCAGCCTGCAAATGCGGCTCGAGATCGTGCGCAAACTCCTGGAGCGGGATTTCGGAGCCGGCATGGACGACTTGCAGGACCTGCAGAGCCTGGCCCAGCAGCAGGTAAAGGAACTCCGAGCCTTTGTCCGCAGCATGCGCCCGCTGGAGCTGCAGGGCGCCAACCTGTACGCGTCAGGCCGCAGGGTTTGCGAGAACTTTCAGAAAGAGAGCGGCATCCCGGTGACGTTCGTGGGTGGAGAGGGCCCGTTGAAGCTCCCCGAGGAAACGGCTTCGATGGTGATCCAGATGCTCCGGGAAGCGCTGCATAATGTTTTGAAGCACGCGGCCGCCACGCGCGTGGCAGTTGCCGTCGAGCGGGCGGGCAAGCTGCTGGAAATCTCAGTCGACGACAACGGCCGCGGCTTTCATTTCAGCGGCGTTTATTCGCTGGACGAACTGGAGTTGTTGCGGCTGGGGCCGGCCAGCGTCAAGCGGCGGGCGCGCGAACTGAATGCCGAGATGACGCTGGAATCGCGGCCGGGGCGCGGCGCAGGGCTGAAGCTGCGCATCCCTATTCCATGAAGCACAACCGCCGGCGCAGTCCCCCCGCGCGCGCGGGACTGGTGTCGGTGTTCTGTCTCCTAGCGGTTGGGTGCGGCCGCTACGCCGATTTCCGGCTTCCCGAGCTGAACCCGGCCCAGCCTGAGATGAGCTACACCTGGGAACCACGCGACGCGCCGGTTTTGCGGCACGGCAGCCCAGGCGATTGGGACTCGCACGATGCCTTGAACCCCTCGCTGGTGCGTCACGCCGGCGTCTATTACAACTTCTATTCCGGTTTCGATGGGAGGGTGTGGCGCACCGGGCTGGCGACTTCCACAGACGGCCTGGTCTGGAAGAAGGAAGGCGCGGTCCTGGCTCCCGAGCCACACGCTGGAGAGGGAGACTATATCGCGGCCAACGGCGCCGCCCTGTTTCACGAAGGCGCGTTCTGGTATTGGTATCAGGCTGGACCGAAAGATACGCCGCGGCTGGGCCTGGCCCGCTCCACCGACGGCCGCGAATGGCGCAAGGCGCGCTTTCCGGTGATGGATTTCGGGCCACGCGGGAACTGGGACGAATGTGGTATCGCGGATCCGTACGTGCTCGAAGTGCGTCAATATTTGTACCTGTTCTACCTCGGGCAGGATCGCGCGCGGCGGCAGCGCCTGGGCGTTGCGCGGTCGCGGGATGGCGACCATTGGGAGAAGCTGCGAACCAACCCCATCCTGGAACTCGGCAAATACGGAACCTTCGACGAGATGGGGCTGGGCGAACCGGCCGTATGGATCGCGCACGGCTATTACTGGATGCTGTATACTGGCCGCGACGCGCAGCAGAACCGTCGTCTGGGGATGGCGCGGTCCACCGATGGCGTGCACTGGGAGAAACTGTCCGCGGTTTTCGAAGGCCGCCAGCTCTGGAACAGTAAAGTGATCTGCGACCCTGCCATCGAGTTGCTGGGCGGCCGTCTGGCGGTGTGGTTCGGAGGCGGCGATGCACCTTCGCCGGACGAGAACCTGAACGGGCAAATTGGCGTTGCGGTTCTGAAGGCGGTCGGCACGAGCACTGTCAAATGAACGAGCGCGAATCCACCAAAACTGTCGGGCTGCTTCGCCGCGCGCTGCCCTACCTGACCGTCGCCATCTTCGCTGCCGTCGTCTACGACGGCTGGATCTTTTACTCGCGCTGGAGCAGTGCGCGGGATATCGAGCGCGCGCGGGCGGAGAAGGAAGCTCAGGATGCCCGGAAAACCCTGGATATGCTTGGCGGCGGCAATCTCAAGATCCTCGATTTCTACGCCTCTCCCGGCGTGATCCGGCGCGGAGAGCACGCGAATCTCTGCTTTGGCGTAAACGGCGCCAAGAGTGTCCGCCTGGAGCCTGCCGTGGAAGATCTGCATCCTGCCCTGAGCTATTGCCTGCAGGTGGCACCGCGCCAGGACACGGAGTACAAGTTGATCGCCGAAGACGGCGCGGGGCATAGCGCCACCCAGAGCGCTCGGCTCAAGGTGGTTCCTTAGGCGATGTTGAAGAAACCGCTTGCTGACGCGCGCGGCTCCTATCGGAGCCATGACCGTCAGGGAGTGGTCCGTGCCGACAGCTTAGGACCATCCAGAGTGTAATCGAACCAGCCGATCATCATCTCTTCCCAGGTCTGCGGTCCCCAGCGCACTTCCTTCTTGGGATCGGGGTTCGCCGGATTGTTGGGTGAGTTATCGAAGTGCGCCACGCAATCCAGGCGCGCGCCCTTGGGCAGTAACAAGGGCTCCCTTAAGCGGTAGACCAATTGCCAGTTGAAGTTGTACTTGGGCACATGCAGCACGATCTCCGAACGCCCGTCCGGATAGACCGCGGTGTAGGTGAAATCCTTGCCGCGAAAATGCATGTGCGGCATCAAGTCCACGACCCGGACGTCCTGCGGCGCGGTCCACGTGGAGTGCACCTCGTAGTTGGGATCGCCGGGCGGTATGGCCAGCCTGAAATTCGTGGCGGTGCCACTGAGCGCCGTGTGCTCGACCGGGCTCCGCGCGAAGATCAGGCCGATGGAAGTCAGGTCGGTGGCCGGTTTGCCGTTGGGCGTATAGTGCAACTGGAAAATGAGCTTGGAGCCAGCCTTGAGCAGCTTGGCAGTCCCGGCCGGATAGATTTTGGGCTGTTCGCCCGGAGCGAAGCCGCACAGCTTGGCGCTCAACCAGTCGCGCCCGCGTTCCGATGTGCGCTCGCCGCCCGTGCTCTCGCCCGTGTGAGCGCCGCCGGCGCCGTCCATCGCGAACACAATTACATGATGCACCACCGCCCGGTTGCCAGGCCGAATCTCCGCCGCCTGCACCCACCGGTCCTCGGCGAAATTCGTGGGCACCGTGATGTAGCGGTATGGGACTACACCCGTGGCGGGGACCTCCACTGGCTGTTCCAGCGAGATCACCACATCTGGCTTGCCGATGGTCCAGCCCTGCTCGAACTTCGGCACGGGCGGCAGATCGTTATCGTCGCCGGCCGGCGCGCCCGCGTCCACCCAGGCCACGATGGTGTCGATCTCCTTCTGGGTGAGCCGGCGGTCGTTCGAAAAATGGCCGTAGGCCGGATCCGCCAGCCAGGGCGGCATGCTATGCTCCAGCACCTTCTCGCG
>JBEKUO010000032.1:0-20676 GCA_049514955.1 Bryobacteraceae bacterium
TGCCTGAGGTGGGGCCTTCCCACTTCCCTTTGAACACGCGCACGACCGCCCAAGGGTCCGGCTGCGCGGCGGCGCCGAGAGCCATCATCAGGCCAATCGGCAGCAGCAGCGAACGCTTCATGCTTCCCTCTTCTCGGCGAGCTTGGCCGTCCCCATCCGTTGCGTCAGGAAGCCGATGATCGCACCGGTGACGAAGCCGGGCAGCATGATTTCCAGGTAGTGCTCGTGCTGCATCGCGGCCACCCCAAAAGCGAACAACAGCCCGAGCGCCGCGCCCATCGCGATTCCCCATTTCGTGGATTGCACTTTGCGCGCGAACCAGCCGCTCAGCAGGCCCACCAGCATGCCCTTGATCGACGATCCCACCATGATGCCGGTCATCATGTTGCGTGTTTCCGGGTAAAACGCCGCGGTGGCGCCGTCCAGCGCCCCGAGGAGGAGGCCAAACAGCAGTCCGACCAGAATCTTGTTCATCGTTTACTCCTTCACACTAGTATTCCGCGTTGGCGGGGATTCCTTTAACGGGTGCGCAGAAAAAAGAGCGCGAATTTTACGACGGCATAGGCTGCCAGCAGCCAAAGCAACACGGCATTGCGCGATCCGAACCGCCGCAATCGATGCCACAGCGGTTCAGACCAGGCCTCCACTGCACGGCCTTCCTGGAAGCGATCGATATCGGCGAGCAGCGCGGCGGCGTCCGGATAGCGGGCGGTGGGATCCGCGATCATGGCCTTGGCGGCGATGGCGCGCAGTGCGGGCGGCGACACAGGGTTCCCCGGCGCGGTCAGCATGAATTCGAGCAACGCGCCCAGTGCATAGATATCGGAACGCTCATCCAGGCGCGCGTCCGGGGCGCGAAACGCGGGCGTGCCGGCGATGGCCGCTACGCCCCAATCCATCACGTAGACTTCGCCAAATTCGCCAACCATCACATTCTGCGGCTTGAGGTCGCGATGAATCGTGCCACGGGTGTGAGCGAAAGCCAGCGCTTCGCCGACGCGCCGCATCACGCGCAGACGCTCGCCCAGCGATGGCGATCCGGCCAGGTAGTGGTCCAGGCGCGCGCCGGCCACCAGCTTCATCGCGTAGAATGCGCGGCCGTCGGGCAACTCGCCGGTCTCATAGATGGGCACGATCGCCGGATGCTCCAGCCCCGCGATGAGCTGCGCTTCGCCGGCCAGCGCGGAGTCGAGGACTTTGAGCGCCACTCGGCGATCGAGCTGGCAATCGCGCGCCGCGTAGACCACGCCCATCCCGCCGCGGCCGATCTCGGATTCCAGCTCGTACCGGGTCCCGGAGAGGTCGGGTAGCACCGCCACTTGGCGCAGATGGTCGAGGACGGAATCGCTCACATCCATAGGCGCCGCATCTCCTCGCGCAGCTCCCGTTCGCCCGATGTCACGCCGCGCAGCCGGTCGTTCACGAACCCGCGCAGCGTGCGGCGGGCCCACGCCAGATGATTGGTCACGGAGGTTTCGGCGATGCCATGGCGCGCGGCCAATTCAGCGTAGGAGGGACGTTCGCCGCCGGCCAAGTCGAAAGCTTCGAAGATCTGGAATTGGATCTGCTTGCCCGACTCTTCGCAGAGCACGCGCAGATCTTCGATCGCCAGGGCGAACAATTGGCGCTGCCACTCGCGTTCGAAGGCTTGTTCAGGTGACTCGGTGGTGATCGCCTGCGCGTCGACCGGCTCGAACGCGATATCGCCGCCGCGCTTCTGCCGGTTCGCGGAGGCGTGTTGGTTGGCGGCGAAGCGTTCCACGGCCATGCGGAGATAGGTGCGGAACGAGGCTTTGGCCGGGTCGAAGCGCGCGAAAAAATCGCGTTCCAGCGCGGTAGTGAAGAAGCTTTGGGTCAGGTCTTTGGCGTCTTCGTTGTCCTTGCGAAACTTGACGCGGATAAATCGATAGACAGGCTTCCAGTACAGCGCGATTACGCGTTCCAGGGCTTCGTTCGGCAGGCCGGCAGTGGCCGCCTCCAGTAGCGAAAGCTGCGTAGATGGGAAATGGCCATGCGGCCCGCCCATCGTTGTGTCCGGGTCCAACCGTCCGCGCATGCTATCCACCGATGATAGCGTAGCGCCCCGCTTCAAAAGTCCGGAGATATACCCGGGAGAATCCAGTGGCAGGAGTGGGGCTGTAACTTACGCCTTAGATTTGTGCGCCTTGCGGTATGCCGCCCAACGCTTCTTCGTGGCTTCCCTTATGGCTCTCAAACCAGCCGCCGACATTTTCCGCTTCTTGGGCTTTTCCGGTACAGCCTGTTGCTGTTTCTGCGCCGCCCATCTGGCTCTCTGTGCGGCGGCGATCCTGGCACGGGCGGATTTGCTCATCTTGCGGCGCTTCTGTGGAACTACGTGATCCGATCCAGTTACCGTGGCTTTCGGACGACCGGGACCGGCTTGGCCGAGTTGCGCCTTAATCTCGGCTATCCTCGCGGTGAGTCTTTCACGTTGGTTCTCATAACCAACGATGGCCATCTCCAGGATGGCGCTGTCTTCTCTTGGCTGTGCTTGTCGTGGCATTTTCGGTAGTCTTCCCTAGGACGCTGAATTGGACTGTCTACGACAGTCGCCTGCGATTCGATTCTAGCACTGGTTGACTTGCGTTACACAATCGCCGGCGGTCTGGGGTGCAATTCGTAGCGTGGGATTTGGTCATCGTTGGCTGTATGGCAAGCGAACTAGGCACTCCCTGCTTCTTGGCCGGCCGCATACGATTCATAAAGCGGCCAAGCGTGGACCGGCGTGGGATCGTTTTTTTTCCAGTGTGCTACGGCGCGATCGTCCACTTGGAGCGCACCGGCCAGGAGCGCTTTTGCCCTCAAACCCGTGGGACTATCATAGACAGGGATCTGCGGGTATGTTTTCCGAGGTGGAAGTGACGATAGAACAGCGGCTCGCCGTCTCTCACAGGGTCGAATTCCCCGACTCCTACCCGGCCGGCAACGTGCTGGTCTGCGCGATTGCAGCTTCGCCAACCGGTCCACCCTCGCGCGCCTTAAAATGTTGCCGTTCACTTTGGGATCCCACGGTCTTCGTATACACCTTACTGAACTCAGCTCCCCAAAAAAAGAGCTGCGTCGAGTAGTATACCCATAGCAACACGACAATCGGCGAGCCGGCAGCACTATACGTCGACCCAAAACGGGTATTCGCGAGATAGAACTCGATGAGCTGCTTGCCAATCATAAATAGCAATGCGGTGATCATGGCTCCGAGGGCGACGTCGCTCCACTTCAATGCGACGTCCGGGACGATTTTGTAGAGGGCAGCAAACAGCACCGCTATCACCAGATACAGAATCATAAACGTGACAGTCCGCGGTACGGCGATCCTCACTGCCGCGATCCAGGCGTTCAACACCAGCGAAACCAGCAGCAGGAAGCCTATGACCAACACCGTCGCGAACGAATAGAAGCGATCCTTGATCAGACGAATGACAGTGGCCGCATTGATTCGGTCGGCGGGAAGCGGGACGTGCCAGATCGCGTTCATCGCGTCGTGCAACTCCACGAACACGGAGGAAGCGCCAAATGCCAAAGTCGCCAAGCCCAGCAAAGTAGCTATCAGACCGACTCGGGGCTGGTAGGCGCGCATGATCACTTCCTGAATTGTCCGCGCTACGTCGGGCCCGGCCATGCCTTGGATTTCTGAAGCGAGCCGGCCTTGGGCGGCCTCCTGTCCATAAATAACAGCGGCCACCGCGACGGCTATAACGACAACGGGAGCCAGCGACAGCAGGGTATAAAATGCGAGGGAAGCGCCCAGGCGTTGAGCGTTATCGTGGATCCATTCGCTCAGCGCCTCTCTGAACATGCCCGGCAGGACTTTATATCGCAACCGTGACTCATATCGCAACCGTGACTCGGCGCTTGCCCCCAGCATTTCTCAACTCCCGTGCCATGTGAAGCTCAGGTCAGGTGGACCGGCAAGGCTCGAACTGAAGCCGCCGGAGGCGGCGAGGCCCAAAGCCGGCTCGACCTCGCCAGCAGCCTTTGTAGAGCGAGTAGTGCGCCTCCTGACAACCAGGCTATCGGGCGCCGGCTGCCGTGAGTTCGGCGCGTTGGACCGGGTGCAGCGCAATTTCCACAGCGCGTGTCGCCTTCAGAATGTCCTTGGCTTTACTGACCTCGTCCGGCGTGCCGTGAGCCACGATGACAAATTTGTCCGACTTGAGCGCCAACTCGTATTTCACGATGCTGTCTTTAGGAACGCCGATACTGTAGAGTCCCGCGCCAATTGCGCTTACTCCTCCCACCACGACAGCGCCTTCGAGAGCGCCGATAATCCAGGCGACCAGAGGACCGGCTACCAACACAGGCCCGATGCCTGGAATGGCGAAGGCCGCTGCTCCGAACAGCATTCCCCAAATGCCTCCCCAGAAGGCGCCGAATTTGCCCCAGTACTTCATCCGGTCGCCGCTGTTGTAGTACCCTACGACGTGCTCATCGGTATGGTAGTCCTTGCCGACGATAGACAGTTTCTTCATGTCATAGCCCGACCGCTGCAGCTCCTTGACGGCTTCCTCCGCTTGGGAGTGGTTCGCGTAGACGGCTACAACTGCGTCCATTTCAGGCATTGGCTTATTCCTTATCTTTCAAACCGGTTGAGTTAAGTTCAGGAGCAGCGGAGAGGGAGATCCTCGCCGCAAAATTGATTACGCTGGCCCCGGGGGCCCGCATCCAGCGAGGCCCCGGGAGTAAGTGCTGGAGCTTAAAACCAGCGACGACGGCCATAATAGCCTCCACCGCCGAGTAACATCACGACCAGCACGTAGCCAAAATGGTTAACATCGACGATTTCTTTCCACTGAAACACTGTTTTTTGCTTACCTGGCCGCTATTGGCGAGCCAATCTCGGTGCCGATGATTTCGCCGGAGATGACCAGTTCCACACGGCGGTTTTGCTGCCGGCCCGCAGCCGTGTCATTTGACGCCACCGGCTGAGTTTTTCCAAAGCCCCTCGATGTGACAGAGTTTGACGCCATTCCCTGCTCGGTAAGATAGTCGCGAACTGCCTCACCACGCTGTTCCGAGAGCCGCTGGTTATAGTCGTCGCCGCCGACGCTGTCGGTATGACCCTCTACGCTAAGCCTCAGGCCGGGGTGGCCCGAAACGATGCCGGCGACTTTTGCCAGTTTCTCACGGGCGATGGGCCGCAACGAATACCTGGCCGTATCAAAAAGGACATCCGACATGTTCACGATTAGTCCACGGGCCGTATCGCGAGTCTGCAGAATTGCGTTGAACTGGGTCAATAGCTGGGCTCGCAGTTCCGCCTTCTCAGCCTCCGCTTTTGCCTTCTCACTGGCGGCCCGGTCCATGTCGGCCTGAGCGGCAGCCCTCTGCGCATCATTCTCCCGCTTCAAACGGTCAACCTCGATCTGAGCCGCCGTGGCTTGCGCGTCGTTCTCCCGTTTCAGACGGTCGGCTTCGGCCTGTGACGCAGCGGCTTGCGCGTCATTTGCGCGCTTCAAACGATCTGCCTCGGCTTGCGCATCTAACTTCGCGGCCTCCGCGTCGCGAGCCACGCGCTCACTTTCGGACTGGGCGGCAGCCCGGCCGCTCTCGGCGCGAGCTTCGCGCTCCACCCCGGCTCGGCGCTCGTTGGCCAGCCGCTCTTCTTCGATCTTCTTTACAGTGATAATCCGGGAATCCTCCGCCATTTGGACGGCCTCTCGCGCTACCGTCCCAATGGGCTTCTTGCCGGCTCTTCCCTGCAAATACCCTTCCGCGTTTTCCAGACCTTGGACGGCCTTCTGGAAAGTCTCAGCCGCATACTGCGGAGCGCCAGTCCAGCGCGCGATCTGAACCGCATTTCGCGCCTCGTAGAGCTCCAACGGCACTTTTCGATCCAGGATGATCGGCCTGATCTCGGCTGGGTTTACGTTCAGGGTGTACTGACCCCTCTGTAGCAGCTCGAACTTCGCATCGACTTCTTCGATGGTACCTGTCGTATCGGCCCTGACGAAGTTCTCCATGACTACTACATCGCTGGGTTGCGTAACCGCAAAATATGGTTCCGCGGTCACAATCAAGCCGAAAGACTGCAGCTCGGTTGTGGCATCCAGCTTGCTGTTGTCGCCGTTCAGAAGTACTTCGCCTACGTTGGTGGCGCGGCCTTCCGGAGTAATCGCCCACATGACGTATGTGAGATACTCCGGGCCATAAGTAGTAGCCGGCTGCAGGTCGTGCATGCGCGCATCGATCTTGATTACGCCCTGTTTGCTCTCTACTTTGGCCTCGCCGCGGGCCGCAGGCATCAAAGCCGTGCCGCGGAAATCGATGTTCGTGGGACCACTGCGGTGATTGTAATTGATCGCCTTCGTCGTACGCGCCACCACGGTGACACGATAGATAGGCACGGATGGCGCGGCAGTTACTGCAACGCTCGACTGTTGCGTCGGATTGGGAGCCTGCGGCGTCTGCGCCGAAAGAATTCCGCAACCGGCCACTAGAAGTATCCCGATCGTCTTCATATTGTCATCTCAGCTTTCTTCTTTGCATGGCTCATTAGTTGAGCTGTGAAATAGTCTTGGGCACTCGGACTGAGTAACGGTTCAGCAGGCCCAGCAGCCGCGAGGCTGCCCTGGGCGCACGGATGCCCTCAGTCACGATAGCCCGGTTTTCCAACTTGTTGCCGTAGAGCGCGGCGTTATCGTCCAGATCTTCGCGAAGCGTCGCGCCTTCCAGAGCGAGGCCGGCAAACAGCCCCTGGGATCGCGACCATGAGAGAATCTCCGCCTTCATTTGCGCGTCGGTTTGAGCCGTCGCCGTGCGTCCCACTGGGCCCGCAGCCACGGAGCCTTCCGCGCCCAAAGTAAACTTACTGGACAGCAGTTTACCCTCGCCACCCGCGTTCATCACGAGCATGATCAAGTCCGTCTCCGAACCGCCGATCTGGAAGCCCACACTGCCGCCTTCAATGCGGACAGCGGCCGGCGCCGACCAGCCCCCGCCTCTATGCCGGCAGGACAGGAATCCTTTTCCATACTTCCCGCCAAATATGAAAGCCGCGGTCTTGAGCCCGGGTACAATGACGATGCAGTGGGCTTTCTCAAACAGATCTTGCGGGATGCCCTTATCCGGCGCTGCCATGATCTCCGAGAATACCGACGCAGCTTCGCCTAGCCGCTTTGCGGGCTTCTTATCCATGGCTAGCAGCGGTGTCAGTGCCAGTGCAGCTACTACAATCAGCTTCATTTCACTTCCTTAATCGCGTCCTCGGAGAGTTATCAAGACGGGTTTCCTAGTGCACGCGCCGCACCACATTTTTCAGTCGTGGACAGGTAATGCCGGACCGAATGCAGCGCGGCACGAAGCCGGGATAGGCTCGCGTGAGGGCAATACCGCAGGCTGTTAGTGTTGCGAGGAGTTCCGGATGAAAGCCAGGCCAGAGCCGAGAGAGGAAAAGCGGGCGGAGTTTCGCAAGTTCCTGGCTTTGCGCGAAAACCGCCCGTCACGCCAGGTGCAGATCTGTCCCTAAGAGTGCAGGTTTTGCCGATTCCATCTTCCGCCAGCCAATGCTGGTATTACTCTGGGGTGGCTGCTTTCGCGTCGTTTTTGAAAGCCTTGAGACGGTTTTGCAGAGTGCGCAGGCTGATCCCGAGTATCGCGGCGGCGTGCCTACGATTGCCATGCACGTGTTCGAGGGTAAGTTTGATATATGCTTCGTCCAGTTTACTGAGCCGCTGGCCGGGCTGAAGCACGATTGGACCATCGCCAATCGCCAGGGGCGTGTTTGAATGAAGCCCCCTGCCGAAGTTAGGAGAGGGAAGGTGATTCAATCCAATCACGCCGGCGCCGGCCACGATGGTCGCGCGCTCGATCACGTTGCGCAGCTCCCTTGCATTGCCAGGCCAATTATACGCGTCAAAAGCGGCCAGCACTTCGGAAGCGAGACCCATCACACGAGTGCCGTGTCTCTTGTTCAAAATCTGGATCATGACTTCCGCAATGAGTGGAATATCTTCTTTTCGGTCGCGCAGAGGCGGAAGTGCGATTTGAAAGACGCTCAACCGGTAGTAGAGTTCTTCCCGCAATCGGGTTCCCGCGGCCTGGCTGGTGGCGGCAAGCACACGCGCATCCACAGGGATTTCGGTCTTTCCGCCGAGCTTTCGCACCCGCAGGTCTTCGAGAACGCGCAGGAGCTTTGGCTGGGTAGATAGCGGCATCTCGCTAATCTCATCCAGAAACAAAGTGCCTCCGTGAGCCTGCTCAAAGCACCCCGCACGACGCTCCATCGCTCCCGTAAACGCGCCCTTTTCGTGGCCGAATAGCTCGCTCTCTATGAGGCTTTCGGGCAAGGCGGCTGCATTGATCGCGACGAAAGGGCCGTCACCGCGGGGGCTGAGCCTGTGAATCTCGCGAGCGACCAGCTCTTTCCCAGTGCCGCTCTCTCCGGTGATCAAAACCGGAGCTGTAGTGGGCGCCACCTGCCGGATGATCGAAAAGACTTCTTGCATGGCAGGGGACGCTCCTACCAGGTCCCCGAGCACCCCACGAAGTCTCAAGTCCTGGGTAAGCTCGTCCGTTTTCTGTAGAGCTCGCTTATGGCGAATCGCGCGGTCCAGGAGGATCCTGAAGGCGCGCGGTTCCACCGGCTTCTCAAGATACCAGAATGCATTCAGCTCATGAACGGCGGATAGCGCCTTGTCCATGCTGCCGAACCCAGTGAGCACGATCGCCGGAGTGCGGTCGCCGCGTTCCTTCAAATGCCGGAGCAGCTCGAAGCCGTCCATGCGTGGCATGACCAAATCCGCGATGATGACGTCCGCATTGAAGGTGTTAAGCCGTTCCAGCGCTTCCCGCCCATCTGTCGTTACCTGCGCCTCAAACTCTCCACCGGAGAGCATGGCCGCCAAGGCAGTCCGCTGGCGCTCGTCGTCGTCGACGATGAGGATTCGGCCAGAAGTGGCTGGCTGTCGGGACACTAAATTCTATTCTACCAAGTCGCGCGGAGAATCGGCGTCATGCTCCTGATCCTGCCCGCTCCGGGCGCTGTCCTTTGCCGGAGGTTCTGGAGCCAGACCGCCCTTTTTCCGGGCCAGTTCCCCGCCCTCCGCTTGCTGAATGAAGGTCAGGATGTCGAAGCTCTTCTCCGCCCGGTCCGGAAAGAAGCTGTCTATCGCGTCCCGCTCATTGTCGAACAGATCGAACGCGAGGGCCAGCCTGGTTAACGACAAAAGCTGCAGATGCGCCCGGTTCAGGTTGAACAGCGCCAGCCTGCCGCCAGCCTTCCGAATCCTGGCCAGCGCAAATACCAATGTCCCCAGGCCAGTACTATCAAGGTGGCTTACGTGTTTGAGATTCAACGCGATGTTGACCTTGCCGGCTTCATGCAGCACGCGAAGCCTGTCACGCAGCTCCAAATCCGAGGCACCCGACGTGAGCCGGCCTTTCAGGTCGAGGATGACGATCCCTTCGCTCTCTCGCTGTTCGATTTCAAGGCTCATGGCCGGCCGTTTTCGGCGACATCCAGAAACACGTGCCAGTCCCAGGCGCACAGCCCGTAGCCCGAAAGAAAGGCTATGCCAGTATCTGGCCGCACGGACCCCATGTCTCGTCTGGCTCCGGAGACCGCTCTTGCGGAACCGAAAAACATCGTGCGTCGCGGCGCTGGCGAGCGTAGAGGCCGACGCCACGGCCGCGAACGGACTGTCGGCGCTCGCGACACTTTGCATCAGTTTAGCATTCAGATCGCGTGCAAACGGTCCCGAATGCTTTCCGTTTCCCAACCTTCCAGTTATCGTGGAATGCGGTAACTGGTTATCTGCCCCCATAATCCGACTACCTGCAAAACCCAAACGCCGACGGCAACTACAACGACAACGTTCAGAATCGCTTTGATGCTGGAAGCCATGGGAATAAACCTATTGATCAACCACAGCGCAACGCCAACCACGATGAGCGCCACAACAAGATTTAGTAAAGGCATGTTTTTGATACTCCTAAAGGCTATCTAAGCAGTTTCTTGGCCAGTTGTCGGGCTGGTCACCTGCGGACTCACAGTGATTACTCACAGCAGCCCACAGGCGTGGAAAAGTGTGCAGCAACTCGCGCGAGGCGCCACCCTTCAAGCCCCGGAGGCGTCCATACGTTCAGCCAGCCAGTATTAGAAACTGATCTCGGCCCCCCGACGGGTCATGCAGCCCTGTAGAACCGCTCCCGACTCGAGCCGGGGCCACCAAAATTGAGACCGAAGAGCGGTTCGTTCAGGTTAAGTTAGCGGCGGCCGGTTAGTGCCCGTCAGGCACCACGACAACATCTGGATGGCTATGACGCCACCGGAAGTAATCCCTCTGCTCCTTGTTGTTTGCCTTTGTCCAGTCATGAGTCGCCACATGCTGCTCTACCAGGTAACGATGGTAAGCCTGGTCTTCCTTCTCGTTCCACTCATGCCAGTCCTTGGCATCCCGGTCGTAATACCGCTTGTTTTGTTGATGATTATCGTCATCGGCCCTCACGACTACGGGGATGAACAAGCACGCACCCAGTAAACATGCACTCAGAAACCGCTTCATATTATTGTAAGTCTCCCGATCTGGACGGTGAGCAGGCGAATAGCCAATTGCGAATGGTTTTGTGCAGAGCCGGATCATAGCCATTCTCGTAAATCCTTGAGATCCAGTCTCGCGCTAGCGTCACGATATCGCTGATTGGGCCTTCATCAAGTCCTCTTCAGACTTGCAGGAGGCGGTGAACCGGCCCGTTGCCAAGCGGGATCGAGGAGCTATCAAAGCTACCAGAGCAATGCCGGCTCCAAGTCCTGTCAAGAAAATGGAAAGTGAAAATAGCATCTTATCGGTCATCTTAACCGCCTCTCCGAATAGGATTCATCGCGACCAGCCACCCGGCCGTGGCATCGTCGCGCGATGCTGCGACCACCATCGGGATTCGCAACTAAGAAGGAACGTGTCGGCCCTAGATAACGGACCGGCGTCCCTGAAACAGGCGGATCAGCACTACGATCACCGCCAGGATTAGCAAAATGTGAAGGAATCCACCCATGGTGTACGAGGTGACCATTCCCAGGGCCCACAATATCAACAGAATCACGCAGATCGTCCAAAGCATGTTGTCGCGTTCCTTATTGACGCTGCCACGATCTCTTGCAAGAGCCGGTCCAAACAAAGCACGGAGCTGTTTGGACGTTTAGGCGTTGATGCCAGGATCGTGGCCGAAACGCGCTGTCGTGCAGAACCTGCACCCAAGTGCGGATATTGCCGGTCACTTCACGCGGCCAAGGGCCCAACCGTTGCGAGCCCGACACCACAAGGTCGGCGCATGGGGCATCTGGTCATGAACCCTGCGGGTATGGTAGTAACGAGTCGGTCGCAACGCCGGGGACTAGTTGGCCGGCTGCGAAGATGGCGGCGGCTCGAACGGCCATGGCAGCCGTCGGAAACGAGATGCGGTCCGACGGCTGCGTTCCTCCCAAACGCTCGATTCGAGCCCTGATTCCATTGATCCACCGATCGACTGGAAAGCGCCAGCTCAATCGACTTCTACGAAAAATCACTTGCGATTCAGGAAAGATCTCAAACTCACTGCCGTCCCCCATTTTGACGAGGACGGTGGAGTGCGCCGACGTGGTGACGACTTCTTCCGCTTCCAGATCGCTGCCGCAGTTTATCAGACGTGATCGTCCGTTCCAGTGGGCCGAGGCGTGCCCCGAAATGGCAAGAACTCTGGCGGGCGGAGGCGCAGCGGCCATCGACCCGCCTTGCGAGTAGGCCGCGTGCAGAATGGTCAGCGCCCAGAAGATGCCGGCAGCCACGATCGCGACCGGCGGCGCCATCCCACGAGTCGAGCCGTGGAAGTGGTGACTGCCGATCGCGATTATCTTCGATTTGTTCTTTGCGGCGCTCATAGGATTCGGTACTCCAGTGCACTTGTCTTGCCGCAGCGATGGGCTGGCCGGGTATACCCCCAAAACGCTGGCACTTGGTGCACCGGTGATCCCGCAAATGACTCCGATTCGAGCGGAGTCCTTGCATCGTTCGCGGAGCGGGGTTCCAGAGGCTCATGGATTTCCTTCGGCCAGCGCCGGAAATGGCGACGTACGTGCGACAGGCCGATTCCTATCGACTGTGTAGTATGCATTTTGCCACCTATGAGCAAGCCATGCTGCGGGCAAAACGTGGCCGGTAGGCAGCTTTTCCTGCCCGTCTCAGAGTAAAATGGATCCAGAGAGATAACGGAACTACCTGCGACGTGTTGGGACACGCTCCAGGCTTCCGGGAAGAGAAAGCTCACTACATGCGCTTGGCTCTATTGCTCACATTGATTTCCGTGCCGGGTCTGCCCCTTTGCGCGGATGTATGCAACCCAAAAGACCTACAAGGGCCTTATGGATTTCAGCTCTCCGGTGAGACGACCATTTCCGGCGAGTCACAACCGGTTACCAACATGGGACGGATGCTTTTCGCTGGGGACGGGGGGATTAGCGGTTACTCGACCGTCATGTTCGCCGGCCTCCTCTTGGGCAATCCTGTTACCGGAACTTACGAGGCCGGCTGGGATTGCACCGTCTCTTGGAGCTTGCAGGACGATTCGGGCGCCTTCCAACATTTCAGCGGCGTCGCGATGAATGACGGGAAAAGAGTGCATTTCCGCCAGACGGACCCAGGCGGCGCCCAACGCGGCATCATGGTGAAGACGTCGGCTGAATGTAAGGCATCGGACTTGCGGAAAGAGTACGCGTTCACCCTGTCCGGCAGTTCCATCCCGATGGTGCCGGGTGGGGTTTCGAGCACAGTAATCGCTGCAAAAGGTCTGATTAAGAGGGACGAGAATGCCAATTTCAAGCTGGCTCTCGAGGACGCCTCCGCAGCCACTACGGACGTCACGATAGCCGTCGATGCCGAGTGCATCGTCGATATCGAACTAGCGCTTCCCGCCGGGGACGCCTCGGCTGCCGCACCAATCAAACTGCGCGGCATTCTGGTGGATGAAGGCCAAGAGATCCTAGCCATCCAGACCGACCCGGGAGCGATGGTGTCGGTGACTTTCACTGCGCGCTGAAAGAGGATCAGATGGCGGAGCCGCTCTTCGGAAAGCGGTCGCCGCCAGACCGCCAGAATACCTCAGCGTCGAAGCGCTCGGCGCTCAAGACCCCGCCGTCGCTCGGGTGAGCGGGTGTTCAAGAGCCGTCCGGGCGGCGCGGGCAGGCCCTCTAGCCTGCCCGGGGAACTTCAAACAAAGGATTTGGGACTGCCATTCGTTAGCTACAGCGAGACAACGATCGCAAGTCTGACGCCCGGATACGCGCGGTTGCAAAGGTAGTATCCGTCGTCATAATCCACGTAAACGTCATCGTTAGCGTACCAGTCTTCTGCCCAAGATCCTGGCCAGGGATCCACGAGCATGAACCAAAACCCGTCGTACGAGAAGCGCGGATATCCGTCGTAGATCGTGGGCTGGCCGTGCATCCGGAACCAGTGTTGACTCCCGAAACTGAGATCATAGGTGTTCTGCGGAATGTAGTAACCGCCGTACCCTCCACGCTGCGCCCAAGTACGATGATCATTGTTCCAGTTTTGATCGCCATTCGCCTGCCATGTACTATGCCCCTGCCAGCCGCCGCCAGTCTTTAGCCATCCCTTCTGCTGTTGCCATGCGACTGCCTGCTGCTGCGAGCGTTGCGGTTGCTTAGTTTGGGATGTTTCAGCCTGCTGCTTTTGTGGCGCCGGTTGCTTGGTCTGGGCCTGCTGCTGCTTTGGCGCCGGTTGCCTGGTCTGGGCTCGCTGTTGCTTTGGCGCCTGCTGCTTAGTCTGGGCCTCCTGTTTCGGTGCCTGTTGCCTAGTCTGGGCCTGCTGCTTCGGTGCCTGTTGCTTAGTCTGGGCCCGCTGTTGCTTTGGCGCCTGCTGCTTAGTCTGGGCGTCCTGTTTCGGTGCCTGTTGCTTAGTCTGGGCCCGCTGTTGTTTAGGTGCCTGCTGCTTGGTCTGGGCCTGCTGTTTCGGTGCCTGTTGCCTGGTCTGTGTTTCCTGTTTCGGTGCTTGTTGCCTGGTCTGGGCCTGCGGCTTCGGCTCCTGCTGCTTCGGTTGTTGTTGCCTGGTCTGGGCCTGCTGCGGCTTCGGTTGTTGTTGCCTGGTCTGCGCCTGAGGCTTCGGTTGCTGCTTCGGTTGTTGTTGCCTGGTCTGCGCCTGCGGCTTCGGTTGCTGAGCGCTTTGTGCGTGCTGCTGCTCCTGCGGGTGCTTCTCTTGCGCGTACGCAGGGACAATCGTCCCGAAAAGCACGATCAGGGCAGCGGTACTTGTAGCTCTAAGGATTTGCATAGTGATCGTCTCCATTAACTGTCTCTACCAGGTATGCACGCAGACGGCCAGTGCGCCGTAACTATGTTCCGCCGCGTCTGCCGCCTTCCGCCGCGTCTGCCGCGCCGGCCTCAACTCTGATCTTGCAGAGCTTTAAGGATCCAAGACATTCAGTCATGGCCGTGGCGCCCTATTCCTTTGTTTCGCGAGCGACGTATTCTATCGTCTGTGGGGAAGGTGCTTCGCCACGATCCACAACGGCCGCGGCCACACTATGCGTCCGCTTATCCGTCGCTCCGTAGTCCGCGGCAGCCTCCGAGACAGAGGAGATATTCCGGGCGCCGGTTTCTTTTAGAGTTTTCTTCGCCCGGTTAGACCAATCCTGATTGTCGCAGTGAACGGAGAGGAGAATGCCGCCAAGCCTGATTCTGCCCGCGTACCGTTTCGCGACATATACCGGCAGGGCTACGCCCGCCAGCAGTCCCACGATCCAGCCCACCGCCCCGCCGGCACCGGCGCCAGCCAGAGCAGCCAGCACCGGTCCAGCCGCGACGAGCGGCCCTAAACCCGTGATGGTCACGGCTTGACTGCAAACGAGCCAGGCCAATGCGGCGCCAACCACCGCACCCGCTGCCGCTCCCGTCGCCGCTCCCTGCAGCGCCTTGGTGTGTTTCTCGTGCGCGAAATCCTTCGCGCCTTGGCTGTCAGACGACAGAACCGAGATGTCCGCCGCCCGATATCCGGTTTTATGCAGGATGTCGATTGCATCCGAAACGGTTGTTCGATCCTGATAGATTCCAATCACCGATGTGTTCTTTGCCATTTAGTGTCCTCTTTGTCGAAGTGTCGTGTTTGTGTCTGTGCACGAATCTGGCCAAGCGCCACGGACCGCCGCGATGTGGAGATACTGGGTACGAGCACACGTGTAGGTGCAGGATTTGCCCTTGCAAGTGCACAATTAGCTGGGCGAAGAGATAGTACAGGCGGGTCGCGGCAGACCCGCCCCATAAATTCCTCGAATTCAAACGGTGCCAAACGTGCCACAACAATTAAGTTATGCCGGGAAACCGGAACGACTAGGAGAGAAGAAATGAATTGGGACCAAATCGAAGGCAAGTGGAAGCAGCTCACCGGTTCTGCCCGTGAACGCTGGGGAAAACTCACCGATAATGACTGGGAAACGATCGCTGGCAAGAAGGATCAGTTGGTCGGACGAATTCAGGTGCGGTATGGAGTGGCGAACGCGGAGGCCGAAAAACAGGCCGACGAATGGTCGCGCGCGCAGAAGGAATCCGAGCGCAAAAGCCACGCCGCCACTCGTCTTTAGAAGTAATACGGATAAGGAATTAAAATCGATGAAACCGGCTCAAAGGCGAATCGCGAGGCTTTGGTGCAGGCTGATGCACACAAAGCCAATGTGGCCCTCGCACGGCCAGTACGAGTGCCGTACGTGCGGCCGGCGGTATCGAGTGTGTTGGGAACAACCTTCACCGCCGCATCGCGCGTGATGAAATTACCGCGTGAAACGCGCCACAGTAGACAAATGCCAGGGACCTGTACTTCTAAGTACCTCTTCATCTCGCAGACCGCAAAGTATCCCCTATCTAGTGTCTCGCTTCCGGCGCAAGTTTCGGCGTGCTGCCGCGAACTTCAGTTCGGCAAGTGCAATCGTCGGGAATAATGCCGGATAGCCCACGCTAGCTATACTCCGACTCCCCTCCAAATCCAGGTGTGGCTCCGCGTCGTCATTGCATTTTTCATTCACAGCAGATCCTGCATGACCGGCGGCAGCAGTTGCATGCAACGCGATACATTTGTTTTGCAAAAGTTGGATTTCAGGCGCTTTACGCTTTGGTGCCCAATCTGCCTATAGACAACGCGAATCGAAAAGGAGATCGATAACCCACATGAAACATTTCCGAAGTATTGCATTTGCAGCTTTCGCCGGTTGTATCGGCTTTGCGCTGCTACCGAACCTTCAGGCGGATGCCTGGAACAAGAAGACCATCATGACCGTCAATGAACCGCTGGAAGTACCGTCCTGCTGCACACCCGACCATACCGTAACGCTGCAACCTGGCGAATATGTTATGGTGCTGGTTGACTCACTCTCAGACCGGCACATTGTCCGGATCTTCGATAAGGACGAGCAGCACGTCATCACCACCATCCTGGCGATACCGAACTATCGCCTGCGCCCGACCGGGAAGACGGTCTTCAAGTACTGGGAAGTCCCCGCCGGGCAGCCCGCAGCCCTTCGTGCGTGGTTCTATCCGGGCGACAATTTCGGGCAGGAGTTCGCATACCCGAAACAAAAGGCCGTGGAGATCGCCGCTTTTGTAAAGACCCCCGTCCCAGCAATCGAAATGGAAACAGTTGCCGTGGATGATCTGAAGACGGCGCCGCTCGTTGTTGTGGACGAAAGCGGCAAGGCCAGCGAATTGGCGGCAGCCGCGCCCGAGCAGGCTCCCGAGCCGGTTCAGGCCGCTGCAACCGTTGAGGCTGAAACACCTGCGCCAATGGAGCCGGCACCGGAAGCTTTGCCCCATACTGCCAGCAACATGCCACTACTCGGCTTGCTAGGACTCGTGTCCTTGGCCCTTTTTGCTGCCCTTGGATTTCGCTCCAGGCGTCCTTGCAAGGCCTAACAGCACGGCGCCTGCAATCCCGCCGTGGTCGTTTTAAGTCAGACCACGGCGCGGGGGAACAGTGCTGACAGACATTCTCATTCTCGGGCTGGCGATAGCCGTGCAGACATTCCCTGCGCAAGCGCCCGCGGTTGATGCATCCGATCGGCCGTTCAAGCTTATCGCGACCGCGGAGCTCGTGCTTCTGGATGTAAGCGTCAAGGATGCGGCTGGCGAGCACATCTCGAATCTCAGCAAGGAAAACTTCCGCGTATATGAAGACGGGAAGCTTCAGAAAATAACGCAGTTTGGGAGCGGCGATGTGCCTGTTACGGTGGGTTTGGTAATCGACACAAGCCGAAGCATGCGGTCGAAGTACCCGGATGTGATGACGGCAGCGATGGCATTTAGTCAGGCGAGCAATCAGAAAGACGAGGTGTTCGTCGTGAACTTTGGCGACCGCGTCACCAGTGGTCTCCCCGACGACGTTCCTTTCACTTCCGACGTTAACCAACTTCGCAAAGCGTTATCGTGGGAGGTGCCTGCGGGCCGGACGGCTCTCTACGACGCGATTATGTTCTCCCTCGATCACCTCGAGAAAGGTAAGTGCGAGAGGAGAGCTTTGCTGCTGGTCAGCGACGGAGGCGACAACAGTAGCACCCATAACTCCGAAGAGGTCGCGCGAATGGTTCGAGAATCCCGTGCGACGATTTACACGATTGGGGTTTTTGATGAGAACGATGAGGATCGGAACCCGGGGCTCCTTCAGCGGCTAGCTCGAGTGAGCGGCGGAGACGCCTTCTTCCCCGAACAGCTTTCCAAGGTCATCGGCATCTGCCGGCAGATCGCCAGCGACATTCGCACCCGGTACACCATCGGCTACGTTCCGGTTCGATCCGGCGAACGGGGCTCGCTGCGGAAAATTAAAGTGACCGCGTCGACGCCCAGCGGGCACAACTTGGTAGTGCGCACGCGCACGAGCTACTTTCTTCCGGATAGACGTTCTCTGGCGTATGGCGAAGCGAGCCGAAAGCCGGGCCTATGAGACTTCGCGTTATCATCCCGAAGACAGCCCCTCGGGCCGTGGCTCGATACTTCTTCTTAACTCTCGCGATCGCTTGCCTCGGGGTCTACAGTTATGCGTATCTTGAGCGGGCCCTATACCAAATCTATGAAAGCCGGGAATTCGACCGGACGGCGGACCGCAGCGCCGTTGCCGCCGCCGCGTCCAGCCATCGAATCGCGCCGATTGGCGACGTCGTTCGTGCGTCCCGGAAATCCGGGTCGTCGCCGAAGCTGCTGTCTCCAACTGCGCTCATTGGACGGCTCTCGGTCCCAAGACTCCATTTGTCTGCCATGGTGCGCGAAGGCATCGACCGAAGAACCTTACGGCTCGCCATAGGCCACATTCCGGCGACGGCGCTACCGGGGCAAGCCGGAAATGTCGGGGTGGCGGGTCACCGCGACACGTTCTTTCGCGGACTAAGAGATTTGCGGACCGGGGACGAGATTCAATTCTCAACGTTGAGTGGCGATTTCAAATACGAGGTCGAATCGCTGACCGTCGTCGAGCCGGACGATGTAGGAGTACTCGCTCCCTCATCCGATAACGTGCTCACGCTGGTGACTTGTTATCCGTTTTACTATGTCGGAGCCGCACCCAACCGGTTCGTTGTAAGGGCCCGGCAGGTGTCGCCGCAAACGGCGCCACCCTTAACTGTGGAATGATGGAGAGGGGCCGGCAAGGGTTGGCCGATGGGAGTGAGCTTGAACGCTTCGGTTATTCGCGCCGTCCGAATCATTGTCATTGAAGACAACGGCTCCGATGTCTTTCTTCTGGAGCGGGCGCTGAATCGGCAAGATCTCCGATTCGAGCTGCTTCACTTGAAGAACGGAGACGAGGCCCTTGCTTTCATCCGCAGGCAGGGGACCTATGCGGATGCGGCAATTCCAAACCTGATCCTGCTGGACTTGAACCTGTCCAAGTTTACCGGCGAAGACATCTTGCGCGAGATTCACAGCGCGCGACACCTCAGAGGCGTTCCCGTGTGCGTGTGGAGTTCTTCCCGGTCTAGGCGGGACGAGGCCCTGCTAAAGGAACTCGGCGTTTCGCAGTTCATCACCAAGCCTTCCGGTCTGGATCAATTCATGGAAATCGGCCAAATCATCAAAGATCTGCTTGCGGGTCACAGAGCCGGATGACGGCGGTTGGATGCCCGTCGGGACTCCTTGTGAGATCGGAAGACGTTACAATTCAGTCAGTTGGTTCCGCCAACCGCGAGGACCAAGCGCCGGTACAGATACCCGCACCAGATTGGCACGGCGCGTGCTCGGATTTTTCGCGATTTCGTGCCAGTGATGCGCCTGTTCGGTCCGGCGAGAAAGGAGATGGTGGCTGTGGCAAAGTCCGGCGGTCGTCGGCCAGGAGTGGTCGCGCGTTCTCCGCGTGCGCCTGACTCGCCCGCTTCCACCTTGGCCATCATGCGTCCAGCCGCCGAGGAGTGCTCCAACGGCAACTCCCCCTCCGTTGTTGGCGTAGGGGCCTCCGCCGGCGGATTAGAGGCATTCACTGAGCTGCTCAGCCATTTGCCTAGCAATACCGGCATGGCGTTCGTGCTGATTCAGCACCTCGATCCGAAGCACGAGAGCCATCTGACCGAATTGCTCTCCAAAGCGAGTAAGATGCCTGTCTCAGAAGTGAAGGGCGAAACTCGCGCCGAGGCCAATCATGTTTACGTGATACCGCCGCGATGCAATTTGGGTATTTCCGATGGAGTCCTTCTCACCCCGCCCCGTCCGGACAATGGCCGCAATATGCCGATCGACTCTTTTCTCCGCGCCTTGGCGGCAGATCGCGGCAGCAAAGCGCTCGGTGTCGTTCTATCGGGCACCGCATCGGATGGGACACTGGGCCTCCAGGCCATCAAGGCCGCCGGTGGTATCACCTTCGCCCAGGAAAAGCGGACCGCGAAGTTCGACGGCATGCCGGCAAGCGCCATCGCCGCCGGCGTGGTGGATTTTGTCCTCCCGCCGGCCGGGATCGCGCTGCAACTGGCGGCCCTCGCGCGCGATTCTCATACTCCCATCGAGCTTCGGAAGGCGGCTGGGCCGCCGCTGGATGCGGAACTGGCCAAGATACTCCGACTGGTGCGGAGCGCCACCGGAGTGGACTTCACGCACTACAAGCACAGCACCCTCCAGAGGCGCATCAAGCGGCGCCTGGCTCTCCGCGGATTCGCAACGCTGGAAGACTACCGGCAGGATCTCGAACAGAACCGCGAGGAAGTAAGCGCGTTGTGCGAGAACTGTTTTATTACCGTCACCGCCTTCTTTCGGGAACCAGCGGTCTTCGAGGAACTGAAAAAGACGGTATTTCCCGCGCTGGTTGAGAACAGAGGGCCCGAGGATCCAATCCGGATCTGGGTGCCTGGGTGCGCCACGGGCGAGGAGGCTTATTCGATCGCCATCTGCTTGATGGAATTCCTGGATGAGGCGGAAGCGATCGTTCCGTTCGAGATTTTCGCCACCGATATCAGCGAAGCGGCGGTCGAAAAAGCCCGCGCCGGTACGCACACGGCGGCTGCGTTGGCCTCAGTCTCGCCACAGCGATTGGCGCGGTTCTTCACCAAAACGGAACGCGGGTACCAGATCGCGAAGAACATTCGCGACGTATGCGTTTTTGCCAGGCACAACGTGGCGCAGGACCCGCCTTTCTCCAGGCTGGACCTCATCAGTTGCTGTAACGTGCTGATCTACCTGGGAGCCGTATTACAACGCAAGGTGTTGTCGAT
>JBEKUO010000033.1:0-20262 GCA_049514955.1 Bryobacteraceae bacterium
AGCACCGGTGACCGTCAGGTTCGTGGCATTCGCCGTCTTAACGGGTGATGACGGGCTGACGCTGGTGGCGGCGATGATGGACGGAATGATGTTGAAGTTCGCTACCGGCAGGAACTCGTCGTGAATGGTGGTGGTCTGCGGGTTGGTGGTGCCGGACAGATCGCCCGTCCAGCCGGCGAAAACCATCCCGTCGCCAGGGGTGGGGGTGGCGGTCATGGTGATCAAAGTGCCGTCCGGAAAGCTGCAATCGTTGTTGGGGCACGATTGCGAGTATTGGACCGTGCCGCATGCATTTTCCGCGTAGGTGTAACTGCGATACACGGGCGTGAACGACGCCGCGATATTGGCCACGCCGGAGCTGGAGGCGGTTATGTTGTGAGTCTGTTCGCCGCCATCGCTCCAATTGTTCCAGGTGTAACTGACATTGGTAGTGACGGGAATATCCGGCGAAGGCGCGCTGATTGTGTGGCTCGTACCAGGGGCCCAGGCGGACCCGGAATAATCCTGCGAGTAGCCTTGCGGCAGCTCTGTGTAGCTATTGCTATCCACCCCGGCGTATAGCGGCGGATTCCAGGTGTTCGGTCCGGTGATGCTTTCCCCGACGATAGTCACGGGGAAAGTGGTGAAGCCGCCCTGCAGAGCCGACTGCGGAGACTGGATCAGGAAGGGGTAAGGATCGGCGCTTTGCGGATAGGGCGGTCCAAACCAGCCATAAAAATTGTAGCCGGCGTTTGGCGTGGCGGTGACGGTAATCTCCTGGCGGTCGACGAAGAAGGATCCTTCGAAGATGGATTGAGGTGCGGGGGCCACGCTCACCGAGCCGGCGCCCGCTGGATAGGCTGAGCTGGCGAAAGGCCACATTCGTATGAAATTGGCCTCGTAGACCGTGGTGGCAGGCTTGTTAGCCGGAGAAGTCAGCAGACCCAAGCCGCCTCCGGCCGAGACACTATGGGACCGCGCGCCGCTGTCGTTCCACGTGGCGAACTTGTAGTCGGCGCCATCCGCCGGGTTGGTCAATTGCGGATCGGACGGCAGGTTGAGAGTGTGCTTGGAGTTGAGTGCCCAGGTGAATGTGTGCGGCGCGGTGTAGGTGGTTCCATCTACGATGACTTTCAGACCCACTGGGTTAGTAGTTATGGTTACGGCCGAAGGCGCGAGTCCGTATAGCCGCTTGATCGTGTCGATGTCTCCTTGCGAATAGCCGGTCTGGTTACTCAGCGGGATACCGGGCGGGATCGATTCCAGCACGGGCAAGTTATTCTTAGTGAAGCTGAACGGGGGGTAATGCATCACTGAGGCGTAATCGTAGAGACCGACCATCTGGTAGTCATCGCTGAAGAAATCGAAATTGCCGGCAATCCAGGGCTTGTCGGCGTTAGCGGGAGTGAAAGTGATATAAGTATTGCGGTCCGGCCGCTGGTGCTCGTGCAGCAGGCCGATGGTGTGGCCCATCTCGTGCACAAGCGTGCCCAGGGCGCAAGAGACCGAACCAGTCACAAACTGCTGCCCGCCCGTCATGCCCACTGAGGATTCGCAGACACCGCTGGTATCGCTCGTGTTGAAGTTGAATGTGACGTAGTTCGTCTGGGTGGTTTGCGGCACGAACTGGATGACGCCGTTCAGCGTGCTGTTCACGTACGTGAGCGCGGCACTGAGATTCGTGGCAGCGGTTTCGATGGTGTACGGGATCTGGTAAACGCCGCCCGACTGCGGCCAGAGTTGCGCGACGTAGCCGTCGGTGAAGCCATCTGGGCTAACGCCGGGGCCCGTGGGCGCCGATGCCGCGAGCTGCGCGGCTGTGCCCAGGATGATGTCTCCTTCGACGATGGCCCATCCGTCGACGACGGCGTAGGTGGCCGGCATCCCATGCCACCACCCGGACTGGACGTCGCTGACCTGCGGCCCAGGGGGCACATCCGCATATACGGAGAATTGGGCGCCGGCGGCGCGATTCGCGCTATCCACCGCGACCACCGTAATGTGGTTGGGGCCAGGCCGCACCGGGACTTCGGCGGTCCAATTGACGGTTGAAGTGGGGACCGAAATGCCTGAGGTCCACTGTGCCGGCCCCTGATGGCCCTGGTGGTCGATCCAATAGATATTGACGATGGCGGAATCCGCGCTGGCCACGCCGTTGAGCGAAACGGCAGCCGCGGTGGTTACTATGCGGGCGGATGGATCGAGAATACGGGTAGTGTATCAGTTTGACTGCTCATGGGCGTCGATCATGGCGACGATGTCGCTAATTTCCCACTTGCGGCTTTCCAGGCCAGCAGCCATGGCGGGCGTCTGTTTGAGAGTCTGATGGACGCGACCAAAGTTGTAGTATATGAAGTAGAGCGCCACGGCGTGCATGTGGTTCTCCATTTTCTTGCTGAAGGCATTCGTCAAGCGGGTGAACCGCCGCATGGACATGCGCATCGTGAGGTTCTGCCGCTCCACGTAGGACGTGCTGATGTGCTTGGGGTCCGGGTTCCCGGTAACGGTGTGGCTCTCGCATCCCAGGCATTGCGCGGGGCTGTAGCGCTTCTCCCCGTCATTGGGGATACCGTAGACCTTCACCAATTGCGCGTAGTCCACATCGCCCGCAAACGCCTTGTCAACCGCCTTGATGTACAACTTCAAACCATCGCTCGTAAGCTGAATGCGATTCGACAACCGGCCCGCTAGGTCCTCGATGAAATCCCGCGCCGCCTCTGGGCTGCGATCCCCAACCAGCCAGCACGGTACCAACTTGGTATCGGCGTCGATGGCTGTCCAGGTCCACGCATCGCCCGCCCGCTGTTTGGAAGCTATGGCCGGGGTGACGTTCTTTTCCTTCGCGTACACGAAGGCCCAGATCTCATCGACCTGCATCCGTTCGCACTTGAGGTTCCGCATCGCCCGGTCCTGGTAATCGGCACAAGCCCTGCCAGCATCGACGGCGAGTTTTACCACGGTGTTGATGGCAACTCCGGTCAACCGGCTGGTGGAGCGGATGGAGCACCCTTCAATCAAGCAACGAATCACCTGGGCGCGCTGGGTGGAATCAAGCTTGTTCATACTGACTATTATACTTGAACGCATTGGCATAGTCAAGACCTATTTTAACTTTTGTCAGGGTGTAGTTGACATGGCGGCATTTTTGAAGTATAACAGAATCAATGGACCAAGGAAACTTGTTCGACACGCGACCGCAGCATCCTGGGAAGATTCTGAAACGCATCCTCGATGAGAAGGGATGGACCCAGGATGACTTGGCGCTGGTTATTGGCAAGTCACGGCAGTCGGTTAGCGAGTTCGTTTCCTGCAAGACCGGAATCACATTAGACATGGCCGTCGTACTTGCGGTGGCGGTCGGGAATAGTGCGCAGGAATGGCTTAAGTGGGATCACTTGTACCGACTATCCATATCAGAGAAGGATACGAGCGAAGTTGAAATCAAGGCGCGTCTCTACGGACTGGCGCCCGTGCGCGACATGGTTAAACGGGGATGGATTCGGCAAACCGATAGCGCAACTGAGCTACAAGCCGAACTTGAGGCGTTCTTTGGTCCCGAATCGCTCGCTGATGGATTAAGCTTCCCTGTAGCGACGAAGCGCACTGTGAAGTTGCCAAAACTGAACTCGGCAGAAATTGCATGGTGTTTCCGGGCACGGCAAATGGCAGGCAGCCTCCTGTGTGGCGACTTCTCCAGTAATCGCCTCGAAAAGTCGTCGGGTACCCTGCGGAGATTAGCCTCCCATCCAAAGGAAGCTAGGCGTCTATCTAAGGTGCTGGCTGACCTTGGCGTTCGTCTTGTGATCGTAGAACCACTTCCAGACGTTCGTATTGACGGGGCTACCTTCTGGGACGACAGGGGACCAGTGATAGCACTATCAATGCGCCATGACAGGATAGATGGTTTTTGGTTCACAGTCATGCATGAATGTTCCCATGTCAGGAACGGTGA
The DNA here is from genome assembly GCA_049514955.1 of Bryobacteraceae bacterium. Lineage (GTDB taxonomy): Bacteria > Acidobacteriota > Terriglobia > Bryobacterales > Bryobacteraceae > Bog-159. The sequence continues at coordinate 3,932 of JBEKUO010000033.1, forward strand.
CCCTCTCTCAGTCGATACCGGAATGGTTGATGCAGTCAAGGGTATTATTGTGCCGCTCGCCGACGACGAGGCAGAGGCGCGAGCTAATCGAGAAGCGGCGGATTCGCTTATTCCGTCAGAGGAGATGGATTCATTTATACGTCGGGTCGGGCCGCTTTATGCCACAGATAGGATTATACAATTTGCGAACCGATTAAAGATCCATCCAGGCATCATAGTCGGGCAACTACAATTCAGGAAAGAGTTAGGATACATGAATCTTCGTGACTGTCTCGTAAGAATTCGCGACCACGTCATATCCACTACCTTGACGGATGGATGGGGTCAAATCGTAGCACCAGCCGCATTAGGAGTAAAGATATGACTTCTGTACTGTCCGCTAAATCCCAAAGAGCTAGCAGAAAAATGGTTTACCTTCTCGAACAATACGAGAATGCTTTTCCGAATGCACCACTTCCAATAGATCCCGGCAGAGTAGCGCTGTGGGCTTATGACAATGGCCTCTGGAGGCCACGAGATACCGACCCACGCGAAGTTCTGAGACGCAAGCTGTGCCGTGCCCTTAGATACCAGTACATCACTGATCCTCAGGGGCGCGAGGTGAATGCTAACTTTCACACAACCGAAGAGGTAGATACTGCGGACGGTCCAAAGCGGATGTCTAAGTGGTATCCCATATTCAAGTCACCCCCGGAGATTGCGCGTCAGGCTCTAGCCTTAGAGCGGCGGCAAGTATTATCGACCGCTATACAAATGAAGCTAAACTTCGATTCGTACAACGACAATAATGAATTCGGAGCGGTACTAGAGCCGCTGGACATGGATCTAAACAAAGACCTCGAAGAGATGTCTCTGCCATCCGAGTATGAGCCAGACATCCCAGAGGACGAAGATGAAGACGACGAAGACTAGCGCTGCGTTCCCCACCGCGCCCGCGCCGCCTTCTTTGCAATCGCCTTACGTCTGGTAGGCGATAGGGCAGCCGCCCTTGCCGCGCCGCCCTTGGCACCCCCAAGTCTGCCAAGGGCAACCGCAGCCGGGTTCTTTCCGGCGTGGGGGTCTTCCAAGGGAGTACCGTCCAGGTGCTCCCCGATGGCTTGCTCCACTACGCGGCGGGCTACCGTCATGAAGTCGTGGTCTTTGCTTGAACGGCTAGGCATGGTACCATTATGGCATGAACGACATGGACAAGGAAGAGGCGCTTGCTAGCCTGGACGCGCTGGTTCATCAAGCCGAAGAATTGATCCGTCAATTCGATATCACAATAACGGGTGCTCCCGCCCCAAACTACGGCTCAAACCGCTACCAAAAGGCGGCTTACGCCCTTGACCGATTGACGCGTGCGGAAGTCCAGCTTCGGGACTCCCACCGGCATGAGGTTTGGGAGCAAACGACAGTCGATGGCAGAAACGGAGAATACCTAGTTAGCCAGATAACCCCACTCAAGCAGATTCTCCAACGAACTGGCGAGGGTGCCCCGCAGCCAAAGCCTTGATCCACAGGAAAAGCGCCGCGACCAGATGAACCAAAAACTGGATTACCGTCGTGGATTCAAGCGGCTCTATGCCGTGGCAAGCTTGATTTGGATACTGTTGGTCGCAATCGACGCCTTCAGCCGCACCGAAATGCACGGCACAGGCATGGGTGCCTACGGGAGGGGATACCCGGTCGAAGACAATATCTATATGATCGCTGTCGTCGGGCTTGCCCCATGCATCATCGGATACGGGGTCCTCTTCGGCGTTTTGCCTTGGATCGCTCGTGGCTTCAGGTCGCCGAAAAATTCAAACTGATACACTACCAGAATACGAATCACCGGTTGAGCGGCAAGAGTTGCCGGAAGGAATAAGATGGCAACCGCAATGAGAGCGTTGATCGGGGGCCGAGACATTCTATCAGTCTATCGCAGGCTGCGGCTGGAGCATCGACGGTGTAGTACCGGCGGTACTGGCATGGCGTTGTATGATAGGAACAGCATGGATCCCGCAGTGGAAGAACGATTCCAGCGAATTGAGGATGCGCTTGCATCCGTGGCGGTGAGCCAGGCGTCCGTAGCGATGAGCCAGGAACGTGCGGGGAGACGCATGGACCGGATGGAGCGCATGATGGGCGCCATGACTCGTTTGGGGCGCCGCTGGCGTTCCGAAGCGAATGCCCGGATGGCTCAGCACGAAGCTCAGATGGCACTGGTCGAGGCGAATTTGCGCGAAATCACCGATAAGTTGAATGGGTTGATTGGCGTGGTAGAGAACTGGCCGCGCCAGAAGCCGAATGGGCATCCGCAGTAGGCTCCGCTTGGAGCGTGGCTCTCCTAAGCGCTCCGCCACGCTGCTGCCTGTGGTGAATCAACTGCGACGTGAAGTCCGAATCGGGTCAGCATTTCGCGCCGCCCAAGACTCGTGACACCTAAGGCCCTACTGTCGAGATCCTGAACTACCCATTTTCTTTTCAGCGCGACTTTCAGAAGGGCCGCCCCCAGCGCTCCGCCGATGTGAGGCCGTCGTTCACTCCAATCCAGACATGCATACGCGAACCGGCGGCGGAGCGTTCGGGTTTGCCTCCAGATCGATGCCAAGGGCCACAAACGCATTCGCGCCAGCCGGGGTGAGGACATACGCACCGTTCATGGCCGTCGAATCGGCCGCCAGCCATTTCAACGCTTCGAAGCGATCGTGAAGCGCCACGCCCAGTGTTCCCGCCATGTGATCGTAGCAGGTTCGCGCAGCGCGCAGCCGGCTCGGCGTGTTTGGCACGAACTTGTTGGGAACTCCTCCGGCGAGCACGCTGAGACCTTCCAGCGCGCTGGCCACGTGGGGACCTTCCAGACTGTAGTAGCGATGCTTCCCTTGGACGACGACCTTGACCAGACGCTCTATTTTCAGCCGATTCAAATGTACACTTGCGGTTGACGGACTTACATCAGCCACCAGCGCAAGCTCGGTGCTGGTTCGCGCGTGGCCATCCACCAGGGAATAGAGCATGCGAGCCCGTGCAGGCTCGCCGATGGCCGCCGCAATTCCGGCGACAGCCGCGTCAGCGTCAACAATCATACTTTGATTGTAGACGAAGTGTCCCTGCAGGACAACTGGCATACTGCGAAATATGCATCGGAGGGAGCCGTCACCGGGCAAATCGGCCGACGGGAGGGCACTCGGAAGGGCACTCATGAAGATCACCTGCGTCATCCGCTACGAGATCGATCCGTTTCAGCAAGAAGGGTTCAAGAACTACGCCGAGAATTGGGGCCGCATCATTCCGCGATGCGGCGGCCAGCTTGTCGGGTATTTTCTTCCTTACGAAGGAACCAACAATGTGGCCTGGGGTTTGATCGCATTCGACAGCCTCGCTTCTTATGAGGCCTACCGGGCGCGCTTAAGGTCGGATCCGGAAGCCCGTGAGAATTTCACGATGGCCCAAACCAACCGCCTGATTCTGCGCGAAGAGAGGAACTTCGTCGAAGTGGTCGATGGAACATTCGGTCTTCCCGCGGCGGCCGCAGGCAAGGTATGATTGGCCGATGTTGACGCAGGCTGAAAAAGGACGCGCATTTCGCGCACTCCACGCGCGGGACTGCGCATTCATTATTCCCAATCCGTGGGATGCCGGCACCGCGCGGCTGCTGGCGCACTTGGGCTTCGAGGCGCTGGCCACCACGAGCGCGGGCTATGCCTTTTCCGCCGGCCATCGGGACAACACGATCGAGCGGCACGACATGATGTCGCATGTGTCCGCAATCGTATCGGCCACCGACCTGCCGGTCAGCGCCGATCTTGAGAATGGCTATGGAGACTCCGCGGAGACCGCCGCCGAAACCATCCGGCTCGCGGGCGCCGCGGGAGCGGTGGGTGGCTCCATCGAAGATATGTCAAGGCTCCCGCGCCGCCCCATCTATCCGCGTGAACATGCGGCCGAGCGAGTCCGCGCAGCGGCGGAGGCTGCGCACGCCTTCCCGTTTGCATTCACGCTGACGGCGCGCGCCGAGAACTACTTAGCCGGCCGGCCGGATCTCGGAGACACGATCGCGCGGCTACAGGCCTATCAAGAGGCGGGCGCCGATGTTCTCTATGCGCCCGGCCTGACCAGCAAGGACGATATCGCAGCCGTGCTTAAGTCAGTGGATCGCCCGGTGAATGTGGTGATGGGGCTCTCAGGCGTTCGATTTACCCTGGCCGAACTCTCGGCGCTGGGAGTCAGGCGTGTCAGCGTCGGCAGCGCGCTCAGCCGTGCCGCCCTTGGCGCCTTTCTTCGAGCCGCGCGAGAGATGCGAGAACAGGGCACCTTTCGATTTGCTGAGGAAGCCGTGGCCTATCGGGAGATCAACGGCATGTTCAATGCATGACATAGGCACATGAAGAAGATTGGCATTGTAGGTGGTGTAGCCTGGCTCTCCACAGTGGAGTACTACTCGGAGATCTGTCGTCGCAGCGAACGATGGCACATCGCCAAAAACCTGCACGGTGTGCCGTCAACACCGGAGATGAGCATCGAATCCTTGGATGAGAACCGGGCCGTCTCTTAGATAGGCATCGATGGCGACGAAGAATCGTGGTCGAAATTCGACGGCTATCATCGCTCGGCGCTGCAGCGCCTGGAAGCAAGCGGCGCCGATTTCGCGCTCATGGCAAGCAATTCTCCTCACCATCGCTTCGAGTCCATCGTACGGGATATTGGAATTCCCGTTATCAGCATTCTTGAAGCGGTAGCTAAGGAGAGCGTTCGAATAGAAGCCAGCGAGGTTCTTATATTAGGCACGGAGCTGACCATGAGGTCGATCAGATTTCGCGCGGAGTTCGCGAAACATGGGATTGAAGCCGCAGGCCCACACGACGACGCCACCCGGGCTGTAATGGCCGGGTTGGTTGCAGAGTTGCAACTGGGCAAGCTCGAGGGCGCGGCGGAGCGGCTGGGGAGGATTGCGAAGACCGCGTTCGAACGGCAGTTCAGAGCGCAGCCGGTGGTGTGGTTAGCGTGCACGGAGTTGCCGTCTGCGTTCCCGGAGCAGAAGACGCTCCCGACTTTTGAGCACGATGGAGTCCTGTACATCAACAGCGCCGCCGTGCACATAAACGCCGCCTTTGATTTTGCTGTCGATGAGGCGAGCACCCGAAGAAATTATAAGCCGCGGATGAACGCTGATCAACCTAGCGCGGCCTACGGCCGCAACCAAAATTGAAACGTCCCTCGACAGCGTATCATTTGTGGATTATCAAAAAACACTGTGATACGAGGAGGAACGCGTGAACGAGTTTACATCAAAATACGCTGCTTCGATCGCTGGTACGCTAAGCGGTTTCGACCGGCTGGTTTCGGGGGTCATTCCGCAAGATTGCCGACCCATTTGGCATGGAAGGGTACCTGTGGGCCAACCAGGTGCCGATGACCAGATTTGGGGCGCACGTCAATGAGATCAGCGGGCGGGTGAAGGAAGCCGCCCTGCGGTGCGGGCAGGAGGCCGGCCGCGCCGTGCAGTTTCTGCAAGCCAGCAAAGAAGACAAGGAGGAAATCGCGCGGGCGATTGCCTCTGCCTACCGGGGTGTATGCTCTGTCGTACAGCTTGACGGAGTTGCAGTTTTATCGGTCTTCGATCGGCACACCCTCCCGTGCTTCGTTCCGAATTGACCACGGACGATCCGGAGGACTCTAAGGTCTAGCGCCTTCCTGAAGGAGATCCGGATGCTCCGCTGGCGTGGCTACGGATGCGCAAAGGAATCGCCGATTTGCATCGTTGGGCGGAGGTGTCGCAAAAAACCAATGAGCGATACCTGAAGCTGGCGAGCGTGGACGACAGCACTAGTCTACGAGAAGTAGTCGGTCCCATCGAAAAGCTGTCTCCCGGAATGGCAAACGCGTGCGGGCGGTGCATCCGTTCAATGACCAGGATCCGTTGTTGTTGGAAGCCATCAGCCGCGGCGAATTCCTGATCAACGGCCTGCGCAACAAAGACCTCCAACCGCTGCTCTACGCCACGGCAGCGAGATTTGACGAGGAGCGCCGACGACGATCCAACGCCATCAGCCGCAAGCTTCGCCTCCTGCGGGCGCACCGCCTCATTCGCAAAGTTCCAGGCAGCCATCGTTACCATATGACAGCTCAGGACCGGCAGATCGCCGCTGCCGTGATTGCCGCCGCGAACGCCACTGTCAACCTTCTTGTTTCAAAGGCGGCGTGATGAAATTCGTCGCGAAGAAAAGAAGAATATGAATGTTAGCAGTGCAGATAAATTACCGGCGATCCATCGGCGGTATAATTAATGATGTAGGAGGGTATCTGGAATGCATCGAACTATTGGTATAGCCGTCGTGTTGCTGGCGATGGGGGGTTTGAGTTTCGCGGCTGGAATTCCCGCGCACAATATTTATGGCAATTATGTGGAGGCCCGCACTGCGGACGTCTACACGGGGCCCTGCTTTGCCAACTCCGAAGTCGGGCTGACCGGCGAGTTGGCGGTTTTCGGCTGGAAGGTGACCAAGGGCGCCTGGCAGGGCGTGGATCTCGACGGCATGTCCGTGGTGGGCGTGGTGCGCGCGCATCATACGCTCGGCGATGTCTACGAATCCGCCTATCCCGTGAAAGCGGTGATGATCGTGGATAGCCGGGCCAACGCCGAGCAGAGGCTGGCCTTGCAGAGTTTTGCCAAACACATGGCCGGCGATCTGTTGCAGGATGTGGTCCGTGTAGACTACCAGCCGATTGAGCTGAGCTTCGCGAACAACGACATCCACAGCATGAAGGCCACATTGACGGCCGGCAATCTGGCCAAAATCAGCACGCGCGCACTCATGGAAGGCGATCAGATTTGTCATAACGAAGAAGTCTGGTATCGCCCGCTGACCAAGCTGGACCACGCAATGGCTGCATACTCGGTGGCGAACCGGTTCGACGGTCAGGGGCTCGGTACGACCTGGAGCAGCCCCGACAAGCGCAGCTCCTTTATCGGCACGTTCGTTACGGAATCGGAGTAAGCGCTGCGGCGAACTGAAGTTCGCCGCGGCACGCTGAAGCGTGCGCCACGCCGGCTCGTTGACGTAATCGTCTCCTTTTACAAAGCTTTTACTTGGCCCTCACACCACCTGTACCGCGCCCTGATAGGGTTGAAATATATGAAGCGGATAGGTCATCGAGATGTAACTAACTTCTTGTTGCTCGCGGGAATGGCGGCGGCATGCATGGCCCCCAACGCAGCGGGTCAATCGATTTTTCAAGTGGTCCCGACTCCCAACGAGAATTTCAACAATGGGTTATACGCGGTCTCCGCTTCTTCTCCGAGCGACATCTGGGCGGTGGGCGAGGCCGCGATCCATTTCGACGGCGCCAAGTGGACCGCATTTCCGGTGCCCATGATCAACGGAAGCACCAGTTCCCTGGGCGGGGTAGCGGACATTTCTCCCACCGAAGCATGGGCTGTCGGGAGTGTGAATCTCGGCTTGGCGAATCCGGGGCAGGTGATCGAACGCTGGGATGGCACCCAGTGGAACGTATTCCCAGGGCCTTCCTTCGCGGCCGGAGACCAGCCCGACTTGAAGGCCATGACCGCTATTTCCGCCAACGATATATGGGCCGTCGGCAGCCTGCTCAGCAATGGCGGCGTCAATCTAAACTTTTTATTCGAGCACTGGGACGGCACGTCCTGGACCGCGACGACTAAACTGACCAACGATGCGTTCCTATTCGCCGTATCCGCGGACGCGACGAACGATGTCTGGGCCGTGGGCTTCACGGGACCGGAGAACGACAGCAGCAGGACCTTGGTGATGCACTATGACGGCACACGATGGAAAACCGTGGCGAGCCCCAGCGTAGGAAACGGCGCGAGCCAATTGAGCGGCGTGGTGGCACTGGCTCCCAACGATGTGTGGGCAGTGGGTTCCTCCACGCCGGTGGCGCCGCCGAAGTCGGCAGCTACATTGACGCTGATCGAGCACTGGGACGGCGCCAGTTGGACGGTGGCGACCAGCCCCAACGTGGGCCCGAACAGCGTGTATCAATCGAACCGTCTGCTCGGTATCACAGCCGTTTTGCCGACGGATATCTGGGCGTTCGGGTCGTACTTCCAGGCAAATGGTTCAGGCCACCAGCAGACGCTGCTGCTCAATTGGAACGGCAGCGCGTGGAGTATTGCGTCCAGTCCGAATCCGACGAAGGGTGGATTCTTGTCCGACCTGTTGTTCGCCGGGGTCGCGCCATCGCCGGGCAACGTGTGGATCGTCGGAGTGGAGGACGAAGCCCCGCACTCGGGCACGCTGGCGATTCACAGCACGACTGCCGGGCCGAACTGAGTTTTGTTCGCATCCGGCCGGCTATCCTGCTGGGCGGCAGGCGCTCACAACTATACTGGAGGCTGGATGGTCTCCCGTGAACCGCTTTTCTCCCGCATAGCGCCACGGCTTTTGTGCGCCGCTGCGATAGCCGCGGCCGCCGCGCTGCCGCAGACCACCGACATCGCTCTTCCGCGCATCGTTCAAAAAGACGGCCGCTACGCGTTGTTCGTAGATGGCGCGCCCTTTCTGATACTGGGCGCTCAGGTAAACAACTCGAGCGCGTGGCCGGCCCTGTTGCCGAAGGTCTGGCCGGCGATCGACTACTTGCATGCAAACACGGTCGAGATGCCCGTCTATTGGGAACAGTTCGAACCGCAGCCCGGCACATTCGACTACTCCACCATCGACACGCTGCTGAGCCAGGCGCGCGCGCGCCGCGTACGGCTGGTCCTGCTCTGGTTCGGCACCTGGAAAAACGGCAGCCCGCACTACATGCCGCTATGGATGAAGGCCGAGCCGGAGCGCTATCCCCGCATGAAAGGCAAGGACGGCCGCCGGGTCGACTCCCCATCGCCGCACGCGCCGGCCACGCTGGCCGCGGATAAGCACGCTTTCGCCGCCTTGATGCGGCATCTGAAGACAGCCGATCCCCGGCATACCGTCATCATGGTTCAGGTCGAGAATGAAGCCGGCAGTTGGGACGCCGTGCGCGATTATTCGCCCGCGGCGCAGAAGCTGTTCGAAGGTCCCGTACCCCAGGAACTCCTGTCCGCGCTGCACAAAGACACCGGCAGCCGCGGCGCGAATTGGCAAGAGGTTTTCGGCGCCGAGAGCGAGGAGTTCTTTCACGCCTGGTCGGTGGCCCACTTCATAGGGCAGGTTGCGGCAGCGGGGAAGGCGGAGTACCGGTTGCCGCTTTACACGAACGCAGCCTTGCGCGATCCTCTGAAGCCGGGCCCTCCCGGGAGCTACGAGAGCGGCGGCCCTACCGATAACGTCATTCCTATCTGGAAGGCCGCTGCGCCGGCGCTCGATCTGGTGGCGCCCGACATTTACATGAGCGACAGCGCCCGCTATTTGAAAGTGCTGGAGCTATACCATCGGCCGGACAACGCTCTGTTGGTCCCCGAGACGGGCAACTCCCCGGCATACGCGCAAGTCTTCTTTGCCGCGCTGGGCCACCAGGCGATCGGATTTGCGCCCTTCGGAGTCGACTACACCGGCTATTCGAACGCGCCCCTGGGCGCCGCGCGGATGAACGAGGAGTCGCTGGCGCCCTTCGCGCTGAACTACAAGTTGATCGGCCCCATGATGCGCGAGATAGCCCGCCTTAACTTCGAAGGCCGGCTCCAGGCCGTCGCGGAGACCGCGGTCCATTCTCAAACGCTGGAATTCGGGTCGTGGAAAGCCGTGGTTTCGTACGGCGTTCCTCCGTTCGGCCCCGGCGACCACCCGCCGGGCAATCCGCAGCCTGTGGGACGCGCGCTCGTCGCACGCCTCGGCGACAACCAGTTTCTGGTGGCCGGATTGTTCTGCCGTGTCGACCTTCAGACGAATGCGCCTGGCAAGCAGCGCGACTTCGTGCGTGTGGAAGAGGGCGTCTACCGGGACGGCGCCTTCATATTCGAGCGTATCTGGAATGGCGACCAGACAGACTGGGGGCTCAATTTCAGCTCAGCGCCCCAAGTGCTGCGCGTGTCGGTCGGCACGTATTAGTACCTTTATCGTGGAATCGTTGTTTTTCCTGGCAAGATATTTTCTCGTAGTGCGGCTTGGACCTTTACCCATGCGGGTTTGGTGGCCATTCGAGAATATTCGGACTTGTACGCCCTGTTTGGTTCCGGCTCAGCCGGGTTAGGACATATTAGCGGCACGTATTGCCCGTTGTGGCAAAATGCCCGTATAGTAGTGGCAGCTTGCCAAGGAGCCTTTGCGAATGTCCGAGTTGAACAAAGCCGCCGCGCCAATGCCGTCAGGGGCTTTCTACGCATTGATGGGAGGAAAGCTCGGTGTATCCGGAATTCGGTCCGGCGAAGACCTGGCTCTGCTCGTCGAGAAACAGCTTCCCGCCACAGCCATCCAGTCGCTGGTTCGCGGCGGACTCTCGAATGCCGAGGTGCACCAGTTGATCGTGCCGCGTAGGACTCTAGCGCACCGGATTGCCAAGCGTCAGCCGCTCTCCAGGGAGGGGTCGGATAAGGCGGTGCGCGTGGCGCGGATCGCCACGATGGCCGAGCGGGCGTTCCACGATGCCGGGAAGGCCTGGCGGTGGCTGCGGAAACCGAAGCGGCGATTTGAAGGCAGCACACCGATTCAGATGCTGGCGACCGAAGCCGGCGCTCGCCTCGTGGAAGAAATGATTGTGCAGTTCGAGTACGGCATGACCGCGTGACTCTCTGGCGGATTAGCGACCATGCCGAACTGGATGGCGCCGGAGGATTACTGGCTCCCGGCCGATGGTACACACGCGGATCGCGCGTCGTGTACTGCGCCCCGAATCCGGCAACCTCGCTGGTCGAGGTGCTGGTTCACATCCAGATCGATTCCGACGACCTTCCCCCTCTTCGATACCTGGAGATCGAGGCACCGGATGACATAACGAGAGAAACCGTGAACGTGGATGCCCTCGGACAGAACTGGCAGGCGAATCTAGAGGCCACCCGTACTGCCGGCGACGAATGGCTGCGCTCCGGCCGGACCGCGTTGCTTCGAGTCCCGTCGGCGATTGTGCCGGCAACATGGAACGTCCTCATCAACCCGGAACACCGGCAGAGCAGGCGAATCCGGACGATCCGCATTCACCGCCATGCCATTGACCAGCAGTTCCTGCGGTAGTAGCCGGGTCGGAATCCAGTCCCGCAAGACTCGCCGAAGGCATAGCTTTATTGCGTTCTGGCGCGCCCGGAGGGACTCGAACCCCCGACCTACTGGTTCGAAGCCAGCCGCTCTATCCACCTGAGCTACGGGCGCGCAGCTTTCACGATTCTACCGCGAACACACGGCCAGCATATACCGCCCGTCGGGGCTGGGGATCTCTTCCAGGATCCGGACGCCGCCGTGCTTCTCCAGCAGCCAGCGGAGAGCCTCCCGCGTGAAGGAGTAGCGAAACTTCAGGGTGATGTGTTCGCCGCGCTCCACGAGCACTTCCTGGTCCGCGACGGCGACGCGCAGGTCGCGGTCCGGACGAAAATACGCGCTGGTGACGTACAACCCGGCCAAGCGTTCATCGTGCTTGTGGTCGAAGTGCACTTCCCCATCCTCGGCGGAAACGCCCAGCCCCGCCAGCGGAGCGAAAGCGAACTGCCGCATGGAGGCATCTTCGCGCGGCGCGGGTCCGTTGGGGCGATGAATCTCGGCGTCCAGAACGAGCCGGTCCGCGGGGTGCAGACATTGCGTCACGTGGCGCAAGTGATCCAGCGGATCGAATCCGCCGAGCGTATTGCCGGACATCAGCAGCAGCTTGGGCGATTCCGCGGCGTCGGACGCGAACACCAAGTGCATGGGACTGGAGATATCCGCCTTGATGCCGGCGGTTTCGATGTCCAAGTCCTCGGCGCCCGCGCAGGCGACTTCGAGGAGCGCCTGGCTGGCATCCACGGGGAAGTATTTCTGTTCGCGGCCGGACTGGCGGACCGGGTCGAGCAGCAGGCGGTCGGTCGAGCCATCGCCGGCGCCGAAACTGATTACGGGAACGGCATCGTCGAACGGTTCGAGCAGCCAGGTGGCTTTTTCGGCGAGTTGCTTCCAGCACCGCTGGTAGCCACCGAATGCCGGATCGGAGGCCAGCGTAAGCCAAGCGCGCACCGACACGGGGCACCAGTAGAAGAACTTCTCGGGGAGGTCGCGCGCCAACACGGCTTCGCCGAGCTCCTGAACGATCTCCGCTTCCGTTAGGACAACTTCAATTTTCATGGGTCTACTTAACTATAAACCCATGATCTGAATGCCGGCATCCACGAACAGAGTATTGCCAGTGACGCCGCGGCTCAGGTCGCTGGCCAGAAACACAGCCGCATCGGCGACCTCGGCGGGATCGGTGTTGCGGCGGAGCGGCGCGCGCTGCGCCACATAGTCCAGGATGGTGGTGAAATCCTTGATGGCGCGCGCCGATGCAGTCTTGACCGGTCCCGCGGAGATGGCGTTCACGCGGATGCGCTGCGGTCCGAGGTCGCTGGCGAGATAGCGGACCGAGGCCTCCAGCGACGCTTTGGCTACGCCCATCACGTTGTAGTTGGGCACGACGCGCGTGGACCCGAGGTAGGTGAGGGTCATCAGGGCGCCGCCCTCCGTCATGCTCGGAGCGGTCGCGCGGGCCACGGCCACCAGGGAGTAGGCGCTGACCTCCTGCGCCAGCAGGAAGCCGCCGCGGCCGGTCTCGACGAAAGGCTTCGCGAGGTCTTCGCGATTGGCGAAGGCCAGGCTGTGAACCACGGCATTCAGGGGGCGGCCCAAGGCTTCCAGCGACTGTGCGAGGTTCTGCAGGTCCTCTTCCTTCATCACATCGCAGGGCCACAGCCCGGCCAGCGGCATGCCCTGCGAAAGTTCTTCAATGGCCACCTTCTGGCGGTCTCCCAAGTAAGTGAGCGCCAGGGTGGCGCCTTCGCGCCAAAAGGCCTGTGCGATAGCGTAAGCCAGACTCCATTTGTTGGCGATTCCGAGGATGAGGGCCAGTTTGCCCTCCAGCAGATTTGGCATGGGTATTGTTCTATCGTAACCGCATGGGCTTTCCGCCTGCATCCTTACTGCGCTGGGCGGCGTCCATGAAGGCGAAGATCTCGAGCGTCTCCCGGTTGGGCACGGGCGGCTGTCCGGTCTCGAAGAACTTCATCACTTCCACCAGCAGCGGCCGGTAGCTGTCGGAGGCATGCGGCGGGCTCTGGACTACCTGCTTGGGACGGAAGACCACCGCCCCATAATCGCCGTAGGGCCGCAGCGCGCGCACCGTGCCGATGCGGCCGTCTTTCCACCGGCCCACGATGACGTCGGCATCCGGGGTAAACGTGCGGCTGACTTCCTCGCAGCCAGGACCCATGAGCGTATAGAGCAGCTCGATGGGATGAATGGCGTACCAGGCAAGTTCGAGCGGATGGTGCGGTTCCAGAGGTCCGGGGCCCCAGGTAATCGCGCCGGTGGTGTCGGCGAACTTCATGGTCTCGGCGATTTCGCCGAAGCGCAGGCTGGAGGCGCTGAACCATGGCACGCCGGCATCGGCGGCCAGGCGGGCGATTTCGCGGGCGTCCTCCAGCGTGGCCGCCAGCGGCTTGTCGATGAACAGCGGCTTGTGCGCGGCAATCGCCAGGCGCGCCTGTTCCAGATGCACGCGGCCATCCACGCTTTCGAGCAGCACCGCGTCCACTTTGCGGCACAATTCCGGAATACTCGAGTAGAACTGGACCTTCCACTTGGTGCGCAACTCCTCGGCGAATTTGTCCACGCGGGTGGCGCTCGATTCCACGTCGGGGCTGCCGCCTTTGTATGCGGCGACAATGCGGCCGCCCGGCACGTGATCGGGCGAAGACTCGTCATTGACAATCGCGGTGAAGGCGGTTACGTGCGAGGTGTCGGTGCCGATGATGCCCAAGCGCAACTCGGCTAGAACAGGCGAAACTGCGCACAAAAGTAAGATGGCAGTGAGCTTCACTTCCGGCATTGTACACTCATGTGGAGGGCTCATGCCGGAGCGAGCCCCGGCGCTTCATGGATCTCGCTACTCCTCTTACCTACATCAAAGGCGTCGGGCCGGCGCGCGCCGCTATGCTGGAAGCGAAAGGCCTGACCACGGTCGAGGACCTGCTGGCCTACGTGCCGTTTCGCTACGAAGACCGCAGCAACGTAAAAGCGGTCAACGAGCTGGCGCCGGGCGAGATGGCCACGGTGATCGCCGAAGTGCGCTCGGCCAGCCTCTCCGGCTTCAAACGGCGCAGCCTGGGACTGTTCGAAGCCTCGTTCACGGATCGCTCGCGCGGCATTCTGGTAGGCAAGTGGTTTCACGGCGGCTATCTCGCGGACGTGCTGGCGCCGGGGCAGAAGGTCGCGCTCTTCGGCAAAGTGGAGTTCGACAGCTATGCCGGCCAGCTCACCATGCTGCATCCGGAGTTTGAGATCCTCTCTGAGGCGGATGATGCAGCCGAAGCGGCGCTGCATCTCGGCCGCGTAGTGCCGGTTTATGAAGCGGTCTCGAAGCTCAGCACGCGCGTGATGCGAACGCTGGTGCATCGTGTATTGGAGGCGCTGCCGCCGGTGGAGGATCAGCTTCCCGAAGAGGTCCGACGGCGACTGAAACTGCCCGACCGCTGGACCGCCATACGGGAGACGCACTTCCCACCGCAGGACACGGACATGCGCCTGCTGAACGCCTTCCGCTCGCAGGCGCAATTCCGGCTGATCTTCGAAGAGTTCTTCTGGCTGGAATGCGGCGTGGCGTTGAAGCGCAGCAAGGCGCGCACGGTTCCAGGAATTTCCTTCGAGCTGAACGACCGCGTGCGCGAGCGGGTGAAGAGCATGCTGCCCTTTAAGCCCACGGCGGCGCAGAAGCGCGTGCTCGGGGAAATCGCGCAGGACATGAAAGCTCCGCGCCCGATGAACCGTCTGCTGCAAGGCGACGTGGGCAGCGGGAAGACCATCGTGGCCGCGGAGGCGGCGGTGATCGCCATCGAAAACGGATATCAGGTGGCCGTGCTGGCGCCTACCGAAATCCTGGCGGCGCAGCATTTCTTTTACTTCAAGCAACTGCTGGCGCGGCTGGATTACGTGACGGTGCTGCTGACGGGCTCGTTCACCAGCCGGGAGAAGGTGCAGCTCAAGAAGCTGATCGCGGCTGGGCTCACGCACGTGGTGATCGGCACGCATGCGCTGCTCGAAAAAGATGTCGAGTTTCAAAAGCTGGGCCTCGCGATTGTGGACGAGCAGCATCGTTTCGGTGTGATGCAGCGCTTCGAGCTGTTGCAGAAGGGTGTGCATCCGGACGTTCTGGTGATGACGGCGACGCCGATACCGCGCACGTTGGCGCTGACGCTCTATGGCGACCTGGATGTTTCGACGATCGACGAGTTGCCGCCGGGGCGCAAGCCCATCGTCACCAAACACGTGACCGCCGATCACGTGGAGCGCATTTACAGTTTCCTGAAGAAGCAGATCGACGAAGGGCGGCAGGCGTACGTGGTCTATCCGGTGATCGAGGAATCCGAGGCCAGCGCCATGAAGGCCGCGGAAAAGATGCACGAACATTTGTCGCAAGAAGTGTTTCCGGGCATCCCGGTGGGCCTGATGCACGGGCGGCTGCCGTCTGACGAGAAGGAAGCCACCATGCAGCGGTTCAAGGAGGGCGGTGTCAAGATCCTGGTCTCGACCACGGTGATCGAGGTCGGCGTGGACGTACCCAACGCGACGGTGATGGTGATCGAACAGGCGGAGCGCTTTGGCCTCGCGCAGCTTCACCAGCTTCGCGGGCGCGTGGGGCGCGGCGCGGCGCAAAGCTATTGCATCCTGATCACGGAGCGCATGGGCGATCAAGCGAAAGAACGCATCCGCACGCTGGTGGATTCGAACGATGGATTTCACATTGCGGAGATGGATCTGAGGCTGCGCGGCCCCGGCGAGTTCTTCGGCACCAAGCAATCCGGGCTGCCCTCGCTGCGCGTGGCGAACATCCTGCGCGATCAGGAGATTCTGGAAGTGGCGCGGCGCGAGGCGGTGGATTTCGTGAGCCATCCGCCGACGGAAGAAGAACTGCGGCGGGCCATCGCGTATATTCGCGACCACTGGCAGCGCCGCTATGGACTGGTGACGGTCGGCTGATGCGGGTGATCGGCGGCGAGTACCGTTCGCGGCGGCTGAAGACCATTCCCGGGCTGGCCACGCGGCCGACGCCCGACCGGCTGCGGGAAACGCTGTTCGATATTTTGGCGGGGAGGGTCGAGGGGGCGGTCTTCGTGGACGCGTATGCCGGCAGCGGTGCGGTGGGGATCGAGGCGCTCAGCCGGGGCGCGGCGCGATGTATTTTTCTGGAGATCAGCCGGAAGGCGGTGGAGGCGATCAGGGAGAATCTGCGCGCGCTGGGGATTGAGACGGCGG
>JBEKUO010000034.1:0-20056 GCA_049514955.1 Bryobacteraceae bacterium
CGCCACGGCCGCGAGCAGAGCGCGCAACACGCGCCGCGCATCCACCCAGAGAAGCGCGGCGAAAGCGGTCATCCCGGTCGTGCCATTGATTAGCGCCAGGCCTTCCTTCGGCGCGAAACGCAGGGTTTCCAGGCCAGCCGCCTTCAGCGCTTCTGCCGCCGGCATCCGCCGGCCGCGGTAGTCCGTCTGACCCAGGCCAAGCAGCGTTCGCGCGATATAGGCGGAGGGCATCAGGTCGCCGCTCGCGCCCACGGAACCATAGCGCGGGACCACCGGCACGATGCCGCGATTGAGCAGCGCCGACAGCCCCTCGACGAGTTCCCAGCGCACGGCGGAGGTGCCTCTGGAAAACGTCGCCAGGCGCAGCAGCATGGCCGCCCGAACCACGTCTTGCGGTAAGGGTGCGCCGGTGCCGCATGAGAGGTGATTCATCAGATTGTGCTGGAACTGTTCGGTCTGGGCGGCATCCAGCGCGAACTTGATGTTGCCGCCCACGCCGGTATTCACGCCGTAGATGCGGTCGCCACCGGCCAGGCGCTCCTCCAGCTTCAACCTGCCCTGCCGTATGCGGGCGCGTGCCGCGTCCGCGAACTCCACGGCCGAGTCCCGCCGCGCCACATCTTCCACATCCTCTATGGTGAGCGGGTGAGCGCCCAGAACAAGACTATTTGGCATCCTTATTCGATTGTAAAACTCTGGCGGGATTCGTAAGTCTGGTTGCCCAGGTTGTCGTGCGCGGTAACCACCACACCGTACTCGCCGGGGCGTGTGTCCGGTTTGGTCTGGAGGCTCATGCTGGCTGGCACGTACCGCTTGGGATAGAACGACTGGCTCTTATCGACACCGGCTTGCGGCTCGGAGTACAGCACCTTTCCGCTGGGCGAAGTCACGGTCACGCCGTAGCTGACATCGATGGAATTGGCGTCGCCGTATTTAAATCCGATGATATCGAAGCGCGCCCAGACGGCATCTCCGGGCCGGTAGGCTGCTTTCGGCAACGCTTGCGTGTCATCCTCGCCGCGGTAGAAGCGGAAGTTGCGGATCACCAGCGTATCGCTGGGGTCCACGCGATGCCCGCTGACCTCGATGGGAAGCTCCTTGGTAGCCGTCGCGCCCGCGATCTCGTCTTTCAGCGCGACCACGATCTTGTAGGTTCCGGAGCCGGCCAGAGGCGGGACGGGCACCTCATGGTGGACCATTGGCTTCCAGTTCTTGTCCTCCGGCGCCAGGCTGGCTTCGATCTTGTCATCGATTGTGTCGATGATGCGGACGCCGCGCGGATCGAAGGCATCGATTTTGTACGTGAGGAGTAGCTTATCCCCCGAGGTGGCCTTGTAGCCCTCCACCTGGAAGCTGAAGAACATTATTTCGCCGGCGATATGCGTGAACCCGGGGGGGAGGGCGCCGCCGCCGTCGCTATCCGAGACGACGGCATTGACGATGGTGAGAGGTGCAACGGCGGCTGAGCAGACGGAGGCCAGGGCGAGTAGAAGCAGAATTCGAAGCCGCACAGATGTCCTCTATCGCCATTATGGCACCGGCGAATGTCCTCCAAGAAAACACATGAAGTTGGGAGCCTATTGCACCGGCGCGGGAATCTCCGGCGACTCCGTCGAGAAGCTCAGCGGAATATCGATGTCCAGCGTCTTCTGGCTGGTCTCATCGCTGACTTGCAGGCGGTAATGCTTTGGCGGAACGTCGAACACAACGTTGCCCTCCAAAGTCTCAGCCGGCTTCACGCGCCGCAGGAAGCCAATCCAGGACGGCACCTGGTCGCCGTCGCTGAGCTCCGTGTAGCTCTGGCCGGAGTCGTCCACCAGCGTCAGCGTGGGGACCATAACGTCGGACGAGCCGCCATTCACCACGTGTAGACGGATCAGGAAAAACCGGTCCTTCGGGACTCTTGGTCCAGTGGCCCCGGTGGCCCCGGCGCCTTGGCCTTCCCCCAGTTGGGCCTTCCACTGGGTTTCGAAAACGTTATAGCTCAGCGAGCCCGCCGAAACCCGTTCTCCCATCCGGTGAATGGCTTGAGGCGCTACCGCGGGGGCGCATCCGCACCCGGCCGCCAGGCAGGCGACCAGCGCGCCTCCCAGAGATACCTGCAAACTATGCATAGAGGAATCTTGCGACGACCGGCAACTGGCTGTCAATACTGGAATCGCCGGCGCACGGTCAATTGTGCTGGCGCTCTTTCAGCAGTTTCTCAAACTTGCGCTTCTGATCTTCGTTCAAAATATTGAAAATGCGGGCCTTGCCGTCCGAGAGAACGGTCTGGTAGTACTTCGCAAAATCGTCCAGAATGCTCCCCATCTCGACGGTCTGTTCTGGCGTCAGATCCAGTTCCCTCTGCACCGTTTTCAGGTATTCCGCCTTGGCGTTGTCCTTCCAAAACGGTAGCGGGTGGAGCACATTGTGGGCGCCCAGGTTCATGGCGACCGCGCCGGCTAAGGCCCCGCACAGAAACACAAGCAGTAGAATGCCGACGCCTGCAAGCTTGGGAGACGCCCGAAATGACAGCGGTGCGGGTCTCACCAGCAAATCATGGCTCATAGGAGGTCAATTTTACCAGCATCCGGTCCGGAGTCGCAGAGCCCGCGTCGTCGGCCATAACGGCGTCAGGGGTGGTAGGGGCGGGCGCGTATGCCTGTTCCCGCGACACCAGGACGGTGCCCAGCGCCGCCAGCGTCAGCAAGGAAGCGAAAACCACGCGCCGCCCGAACGCGAAATCCCCTAAGAAACTCCAGAACGGACCCAAAGGGCGCGCCACAGGCTGTGCCGCCGACTCTTGCATTACCCGCGCCACAAAACTCGGGGAGGGTTCTACCACCCCGGCGGGTTTCAGCGAGGCAACCAGTTTCGTCACCTCCTGCATGCTCCGCAGCTCCCGGCTGCACTCGACACAGCTTTCCAGGTGGGCCTGGAAGCGACGCGAAACCGCTGGCGGCAGATCGCCGGCCAGGTACTCCTCAAGCTCGTCAATAATTACCGCGTGCATAAGCTTCTTCCCTTAAAAATGTCGACATCGTTCACTTACACTCCCTCTCGCCGGTCTTTAATGCTGCCGGCTTCCAGGGGAACCACTTCCCTTCTTCAGGGTTAAAAATCTTCCTTTGGCGCAGCGGCTCAAACCGCCACCAGGCCGGGAGCCCTATCCAAACGCTGCGCCGCCTTCACCAGTTTCTGTCGCGCCCGGAACAGCTTCACCTTTATGGTGTTTTCGTTCATGCCCGTCATGCCCGCCAGTTCTTCCACGGAGTAACCGTCAACCTCCTTAAGCATCAACAACATGCGTTCCTCTTCGGAAACCCGGCTCAGAAGCTTTACGACGTAGTCCCGGCGGGCCAGAGTCGCATCCGCGGACGGCTGGCGATCCACCAAAGGCTGTGTGTTCTCCACGCGGCGTACCTCGTCCTCGCTCAAGTCGCTCTCATACACCAACTTGCGTACCTTCTTTTTACGCAAGTAATCGAAACATTCGTTCACCGTGATCTTGTAGATCCAGGTGATCAGGGAGCTTCGGAAATCGAAGTTCCTGATGGACAGATAAACCTTGGCAAACACTTGCTGCGCAATGTCTTCCACGTCGTTGCGCTGCCGCACGATGCCGTGAATGATCGAGAACACCTTGGACTGGTACTTTTCCACGATTTCGCGGAAAGCCGCCTCTTCGCCGGCCTGAGCGCGGAGCACCAAAGCGCCTTCCTGGGTGTTCTGATAATC
Organism: Bryobacteraceae bacterium; assembly: GCA_049514955.1. Lineage (GTDB taxonomy): Bacteria > Acidobacteriota > Terriglobia > Bryobacterales > Bryobacteraceae > Bog-159. Next base: position 3,721 of record JBEKUO010000034.1, read on the forward strand.
CACTCTTGTCTTCGCCGCAACCCTGGTACCGAAGGCGGGGAGTGGCAGCGCGCCGCTCAGTGTTCCCATACACCGCTTCCGACGCGAACCGCTCAGCCGCGGTTTCACCTTCCAACCGCAAAGATAGCAGATTCCCGCAACTTAAGAGCTTTCGCCTCCATCCATTTGGGTGCACGCCTTAGCGCAAGCCGCTCGTGGGCAACCGGAAAGCCGCCGCCTCCAGAAAACAGTGGTAGCTGTGCAGTCGCGGCTTCGGTATAATGGCAGGCGTAGCGGGGACAAGTTTACGAGGAGCTTCAGACTTCTATGGTGCAATTAACGGAAAAAGCGGTTGGTAAGGTGAGGGAGATTCTGGATACGCAGGAGCCGAAGCCGGCTGGGCTTCGCATCGCGGTGGTAGGCGGGGGATGCTCGGGCTTCAGCTATTCCATGGCCTTTGAAAACCAGCCTAATGTTCTGGACAAGACCTACAGCTTCAGCGGTCTGAAGGTCTTCATCGATCAGGCCAGCCTGCTGTATCTGGACGGGGCCGAAGTGGACTACGTCGAGACCCTGGAAGGCTCCGGGTTCAAGTTCAGCAATCCGCAAGTGAAATCCACCTGCGGTTGTGGCAGTTCCTTCAGCGTGTAGGAGTTGAGCTTTCAGGAATCGGCCAGGCCGGGCTTCCGGCCTGCCAACCCCGGTAGCCAGCCAGCGCGGAGCCTCTCGGCGCGCTTGGCAATGTACGTAACACCATTCCCGTTGACTCCGAAACTGTGCACAATCGGCTCGTCGACCGACCCGCCTCAGTAACCCAAGACAACACAGGCACATGCGGGTGCAAAAACCGCCCCAGGCGGTGCTCGGTGCCGGCTCGCGCGCCGGGCGGCCATCACTCGCGCCAGGGTGCTGGCGTTGACTGACTCGGCGGACCTCGCGCAAGGTCGTGCTTGGGCGGCCGCGGCCGACAACGCGGGTCTATACTGGAGGCGATGGGTCGGAGCGTACATGATCGGAATGGTGGTTCTCGACTCGCTGGAATTCCCATCGGCAGCCCGCCGCGCGGACAGCGGATCGCGATGCGAATTTGCGCGGCGGTCATGTGGATGGCCGCGGCCGCGTGTCTTCCCGCGGAGGACAGCGGCTGTGAGACCCTGCCCGCAACGAAGCCCGATGATATCAACGCTCTGGCGAACACCGGCATTGCGCTCTCACACGCGAACCAGTATGATGCAGCGGCTGTCTGCTATCGCAAGGTTCTGGCCATTGACCCGAATATTCCGCAGATCCAGCTCAACCTCGGCCTGGCCGAGTTCAAGAGCGGGCGGTTCCGCGAAGCGACGGACCCGTTCCTGGCCGTGCTGAAACTCGACCAGAATAATATGCAGGCGCGGACCCTGCTGGGCATGAGTTACTACGGCAGCCGGATGTTCAAGGAGGCTGCCGCGAGCCTCGAGATCGCGCTCGCCGCCGACCCGGAAAACGGGCAGCTTCACTACTACCTAGCGCAGAGCCTCTTGTCGTCTTCCGATTACCAGGGTGCCTTGAAGCAGTTCGAGTGGCTGCAGCGCCAGGACCCCGACGCCCCCGCCGCGCACGTGCTCATGGCCGAAGCATTGGACGGCCTCGACCGGCCGGAGGAAGCGATCCTGGAGTTGAAGGCAGTGATCGCAAAATCGCCGGCCGAGCCCAACGTGCATTTCGCCATCGGGTATATCTATTGGTCGCAGCAGAAAGACGAGGAGGCCGAACGCGAGTTCCGTCTGGAGCTGGATCACGATCCGGCCAATGCGCAGGCGTGGGCCTGGCTGGCCGACGTTCTGATACGCCGCAACGACTTTCAAAAAGCGAAGCCGCTCCTCGACAAGGCTGTATCCATTGACCCGAGCGTTCGAATCGCGCATCTCGATCTCGGAATCTTCTTCGCGCAGAGCAAGCAGCACGAGCGCGCCATTGCGGCGTTCAAGGAAGCCATACGGCTCGACGGTTCCAAGCCCGATGCCCATTTCCGGCTGGCGCACGTTTACAAGGAAGCCGGCAAACCCGCGGAGTCCGCCGCCGAGTTGGCCATTGTCCGTCAGTTGCACGAGCAGAAGAGCGCAGACCACCTGCAGAAAGTGACCGGCCACGCGCCCGAGCTGCAGCCCAACAAGTAGCCGCTGCCGGGCTCGCAGCGTGTCCCAAAGATTGGTCGCCCTGGCCGGGGCATGCCTGTAGGCGTTCTATAGGATCTCGATGAATTCCTCGACGCTGAGGCCTGCCTGGCCGATGATGGTGGCCAGGGTTTTGCGTTTGAGGTCACGGTTGTGATAGGCGACGGGGTACTGGACGATCAGGATGCTTGAGGATGTGATGGGAGCCGGTGCTGTGATGAATGAAAAACCCGGCCCGCTCCAGGGCACGGATGACGTCTTTGGGTTTGACGACGGGTAAGCGCTGGCTCGAGCAGGAGTATTCGATGCTTCACGGGACTGCGACTTCGATCTCTTCTTTGACCGGCTCTTCGCGCAGCTTGATGTCCTCGGGGGCAGGCAGGCCGTCCAGGGCCAGGCTCTCCAGGTAGCCGCGGATAGCGTCCTTCACCATCTCCCGTGCTCGCTCCAAGGTGTCGCCTTCGGTCACCAGGCCGGGCAGGGCCGGGCAGGTGGCAACAAAGCCGCCTTCTTCGGCGGGTTCAAACAACACGGTATAACGGCGTTCAGTCATGGGCTGCCTATGTTGATTATAGGATGACTTGGGCATTGAGAAAAGAGTTCGCGTTCTCGGGTCCCCGGCTCGGAGGCGATGCCCTATCGCTATTTCCCCGCGTGGCGCTTCGCGATTACCTGCGTCCCGATCGTGGGTTTTCCCTCTTCAATCGTGTAGAACCGATCGGCCTTGACGTTATGGAACTCCTGCCGGACCCCGCTCGGCCAGTTCACTTCCACGTTGTCGATGCGCGTGCTCGACCCCAGCCCGAAATGTGCGCGCAGATCGCTCTGCGAAAGATAGCTGCCGCCCGCGGCAATCTCGCGGATCTGCGAAATACCGCCGGCCTTCACCCGGATTCGCGCGCCCAGGGCGTCGCGATTGCTTCGCGTGCCCACCAGCTTGAAACTAGCGAAGTGATTGTTTCCCCCGCTGTGGTTTCGCAATATCGACGGCGGGTCGTCGTTATTGCCCACGACAATGTCCTCGTGACCGTCGTTGAACAGGTCCGCAAAGGCCGCGCCACGCCCGAGGTGAGGCGTCGAAAAACCGTTCCCGTGGGCCTGCGCATCCGCGGTAACGTCGGTAAACGTGCCATCGCGATTGTTGTGAAACAGCAGATTGATCTGCTTGTAATGACCCTTCACAGTCGAACGCTCTACGCCCTGGTAGACGTGCCCGTTGGCGATGAACAGATCCACCCAGCCGTCGTTGTCGTAGTCGGTGAAGCCGCCTCCGAAACTCAGGAAGCGCGCGGTGATGGTGGCGATGCCCGCCTTGCGGCTGACTTCCTCGAACATCCCGCCTCCGGTATTGCGCCACAGATGGTGGGGCACATCCTCAAAGTCGGAGACATAGAGATCCAGCAATCCGTCGTTATCGTAGTCGTCCACCGAAAGGCACATCGCCGCCATAGTGCCGCCGTCCTCGGTCAAGCCCACTCCCGCCGTCAATCCGGATTCGGTGAATGTGCCGTCGCGATTGTTGTGATAAAGGTAAATCTCCATGCCGTCGTTGGCGGCCAGCAGATCGGGCCAGCCGTCGTTGTCGTAGTCGGTGGCAATCACCGACAGATTCTTGCCGTTAGGCTGATAGATCTTCGCGGCTTTGGTGACGTTGGTGAACGTGCCGTCGCCGTTGTTGTGATACAGCACGTCCGGGCTGCCGTGATACTGGCCCGGCGGGCAGCTCGATTCCGCGTCGGCGATGATACAGGTCTGCTTCACCTCCGCGCCGAAGTCCACGTAGCCGCCGACGTACAAATCGAGCTTTCCATCGCGGTCGTAGTCGAAGAAGGTGGCGCCCGTATGCAGACGCGTCCCAAAGTCGGTGCCGTCCACATGCGCCTTGGCTGTGACGTCGGTGAAGGTGCCGTTCCCGTTGTTGCGATACAGCACGTTCTTGCCGTACTGCATCACGTAGAGATCGGGATGGCCGTCGTTGTCGTAGTCGCCGGCTACGCAGCCAAGGCCATACCCGGTGCCCGGCACGCCCGCTTTTTCGGTCACGTCCGTGAACGTGCCGTCGCCATTGTTGCGATATAGAGCGTTGCGCGCCACCAGGCCCCGCCCGTAGAGATCGCGCGCGCTTACGAAGTAGATGTCCGGCCAGCCGTCTCCGTCATAGTCGAACACGCAGACCCCCGGGCCGGCCTCGTCCATGATATTGGCGACGCCCTGGTTGCCCTTCAGGTGGACGAAAGTGACTCCAGCCTGTTTCGTAATGTCGTCGAAGCGCGGCGTTGCGTTGTCGCCGGCGCCGGCTCCGGCAAATGCCGCGGCCAGGAGCGACATCCCCGCCACCACGCCCGCCGGAATCAGAAACCGGGCGGGAGACACGCTGCTCTCTGGGTATGATGCATACAAGGCAAAACTCGTCGGCCTCAGCCAAACTGCCGAGCAGGCGTGGAAACCTATCCTGGCCCACCGGGGCCGCTCCTCTGCGATTATCTCACGCGCGCGCAATCGCTCTCCGGTGGCCAGAGGCTTGGGAAAGTGAAAGTACTTTTGGGATGGTTGCTCTGGCCAACATGGCCCTGGTGGTGCGCATGCCGCCCGCAAACTGGGACAGGGCCAAGCCGTGGGCGAGCCGATGAAACGCCCGTCGCCGTACGCGCTGGCATGGCCCAACGGCTCGATGCGGCCGATCCGGAACCCTGTAACCGGTGGCATTGCCGGCAGGCCCGTTCGCGGGGGCCCACGGCTCACCCGGCAATTGAATTTCCGGCTGAGCAATCTCAACTCTGTAACAAAACGCACGTTATTGAAAATAATAGATAATGGGCTGCTGAATTATATCTTTACGGAGGCTTCCCTATACAGTTCAAACTCCTTTATTTCAATAACATACGCCGGGGTTAGACGCCACCATCATTAACCGGTAGATTTGCGTACGGCGTCGACCACACCGGTTCAGATTGAAAAAGACCTGAATGTCCTTGACTTGATGGTGTAGTGGGGTTATGCTACTTCCGAACGATTAGTTTCGGCCTTTGTGGCGTGCCGTGTTCTGGTGTGCTTGGAGGCCAAGTCTTTGGTCGGAGAAGCAAGAGATGAGGTTAGAAAGGGGTCAAATAAATATGCCACGTCGCTTAAAAAGGAGAGAAATATGAGCCACGCGAGAGTGTGTCAGTTACTGCTATTATGCCTTCTCGCGCTGGCCTTCGTGTTGCCTGCCGCAGCGCAGGAGGCAACCATCGTTGGAACGATTACGGACCCCTCCGGGTCCTCAATTCCCAACGTAGCGATTACCATCACAAACAACGGGACTGCCGCTGTTCGGCGCACGGTCAGCAACGAGGCTGGCCAATACACCGTGCCGAGTTTGGGAATCGGCAAATATAGTATCAAGGCCGAAGCCCCTGGTTTCAAGGCCAGCCAACAGAACGACATCGTCCTGGACGTGGACGCTCATGCTCGTGTCTATTTCCAACTACAGGTTGGTGAAACCAAAGAGAGCGTGACCGTCGAGGCGGAAACCACCCAGGTACAGTCGGATTCCAGTGAAGTCAGTGAAGTCGTTAACGGCCAGCAAATGTCGCTATTGGCCACAGACGGCCGCAACTTGGTCAACCTTGCGTCACTGATGCCAGGCGTGTCTTCCACCGTCGCGGATTTCAACGGCCCCAGCGCACAGGGCAGCGGTTTCTCCATCAGCTTCAACGGCTTGCGTCCCGACCACAATGTCTGGATGGTGGACGGTGGCGAGGATTATGATCGCGGCTCGGGCGGAAAATTCAATATCATGCCGTCCATAGACGCCGTGTCCGAGTTTAGGGCGCTCACCTCGAACTATTCCGCCGACTACGGACTCAATTCCGGCGCGACCCTCAGCCTGGTTTTCAAGTCCGGCACCACGGCTTTCCACGGCGGAGCCTGGGAGTTTTTCCGCAATAACGACCTAGACGCAGCGAACTTCTTCACCAACGCTGCCGGAGCAAAACCCGCGGAATTGCGTTATAACGTGTTTGGCTTCAACATCGGCGGTCCGGTGATTCTTCCTCACTACAATCATGACCGCAACAAGACCTTTTTCTTCTACAACCAGGAGTGGCGACGCTTTATCCAGGGCGGCTCGAACACCGTGCAGACGCCCACGACCGCGATAGAGAATGGCGTATTCCCATCTAATATGCCCATCACCGTGCCTTCCGCCGCTGCCCTGAACCCCACGGAACTCTCCCGTTTCACCTCGCTGGGTCTTGTCCCCGGCCAGCCCTTCCCCAACAACACGATTCCCAGCAGCCTGATCAGCCCGCTGGCCACGGCGTTTATAGGGCTTAACGTTTATCCTTCCCCCAATACCACTAGCGGGGGATTCCCTGCGTTTACTGGCGGGGCCAACGCCCCCACCTACGTCGGCGAGCAGATTGTTCGTATCGACCAGCACTTCACCGACAAGTTCTGGATCTTTGGCCACTGGGTGTCGGAACAGCTCAGCCAGACCTATGGGACGACCCTCTGGGCCGGCTCCAACCTCCCCACCGTCGGCGACGTTTTTGGCAACCCGTCCTGGAGCGGCGTGCTTCACGCCACGTACACCATCAGCCCGACACTCGTCAACGAGGCGGCGTTCAACTACGCCGGGAATAACATCGCTGTCACGCCGACCGGGATCTACCAGCGCACCACAGCCGTGAACCCGCCCCAGTTGTTCCCGAGCGACGCCCTCAATCGCCTCCCGGGCATCTCCATCGGCGGCTTAGGCCTCAATGACGATTACGATGCGTCCAGCTTTCCCTGGATCAACAACTACAGGAGTTACCAGCCACGCGACGATATCTCCTGGACCCACGGCAAGCACAGCTTCAAGTTTGGCGGCCAGTATATGTTCAACGTAAAGAACCAGCAACTCTTTGGCGAGGCGCAGGGCGCCTTCAGCTTTAACGGTACCTACACCGGCGTTGGCTTCGCCGACTTCCTGCTGGGCTATGCCAACTCGTATAACGAACTGGCCGTTCAGGATAGCGGAGACTGGCATACCAAAACGGTCGCTTTCTACGCGCAGGATAACTGGCGCGTGAGCAATCACCTCACCCTGAATCTCGGCTTGCGTTGGGAAGGCATCCCCCACACATACGAACTGAACGATCGCATGTCGAACTTCTATCCCCAACTGTACAACCCGGCAGACGCGGGAGTTTTCCTCCCCAACAGCGGGAACCTCAGCCCCAACAGCCCGGGTCTGGTTCCCGGCGTGGGAGGGGCCTCCAGCCTCCTGCTATATCAGAACGGGATAGGCATTCAAGGCAAGAATGGCATTCCAGCGGATATCGTCCAAAACCATTGGAACAACTGGGGCCCGCGGCTGGGCTTTGCCTATGACCCGGGCGGCCACGGCAAGACCGTGCTTCGCGGCGGTTTCGGCATCATGTACGAACGCGTTCAGGGTAACGACGTGTACAACATGGGTCCGAACGCCCCATTCAGCGCCAGCCCGACCGTGAACAACGTGTACTTCAACAACCCGCTGCAGAGTATCGCCACAGGTCAGGCCGCTACGGCGCCGATCACGACCACGTCGATCACCGGCGAGAGCGAATACAACTACAAGAACCCCACCAGCTATCAATGGAGCATGGGCGTGCAGCATGAGTTCTGGCATGGAGCGGTTGCCCAGGTATCGTATGTCGGCAATGTCGGGACGCACCAGAACGAAGCGGCGGACCTCAACGCTCCACTGTACTCAAGCGCCAACCTCGCCGAGCGCCTTGAGGTGGCCGCAGGAACCATACCCGTCGATACGATCCGGCCTTACCCGGGCTACGGCCAGATCCTGCTGTACGACAACGCGGGCCGTTCCAGGTACAACGCGCTTCAGGCTGAATTCCGCGTGCAGGCCTGGAAAAACGCCACCTTGCAATTCGCCTACACCTACTCGAAAAACTATGACACCAGTACCGGGGTAGCCGTCAACGGGAGCGAAGGCGACCTGGCCACGCTGTCGAATCCTTACAATCGCGCTTACGATTGGGGACTCAGTTCCTATGACCGGCCGAACGTTTTCATAGCCGACTATGTCTGGAACATTCCCCTCTTCGAACGCTCTACCGGCGCTGCGAAAACGATCCTGGGCGGTTGGACACTGTCTGGCGTCGTTACCGCGGAGTCTGGCTTGGCATACACCGAGACGATGTCTAATGCCGGTCTGGGAATGGGTGGCAACGTCACCCAACGGCCGGACCTGACTGGAAGCCTCTCTTATCCGGATACGCGGTTCGTTTGGTTCAATCCGGCGGCGTTCACCGCTCCCGCTGCGGGGGTCTTCGGCGACGAGGGCAAAGGCGTTATCCGCGGACCCGGACGGGACAACTGGGACGTGTCCTTGTTCAAGGACTTCGCCTTCGGGGAACGCGCTGCTGGCGTGCAGCTCCGCTTTGAATCGTTCAACACGTTCAACCACACCCAGTGGAACGGGTTGAATACCTCATTCGGTAGCGGCGCCGGCGCGATCACTTCCGCGTTCGATCCGCGCGTCCTGCAGCTCGGTGCGAAGTTCCACTTCTAACCGCTGTACGGTTCGATTCCTGCCCGCTCGCGCTCTCTCAAGGGCGCGGGCGGGCTTTTTTGTTCTCACCCAAGATCTTTGCCACTGCGGCTGGTCGCGAAAGCTGCCAATCGAACCTGCGGAGCGGAAGCTCGCGGTAACATAATACGGGACGGCATCGAAAGACCGCTTGCTGAGGCGCGCGGCTCTGTTCGGAGCCACGACCGTAAGGGAGTGGTGTTCCCGGCATTCGACATCGTATCTATGAAATCGTGTACCAAGGCAGCAGCGTCATGAAGTGCGTGCTGGCTCTGCTCGCGGCCGCGCGCCTTTGGGCGGCGATCGATCCCAAAGCCGCGGCCGAAGCCGAGAAGGCGTTGGCTCTCGCTCACGAGGGCAAGTACGAACTCGCCATCCCTCACTACCGGGCCGCCATCGCTCTGGATCCCCACCTTCCCGGCATCGACCTCAACCTCGGCCTGGCCTATTTCAAGCTGAACCGGCTTCCCGAGGCGGCCGCCGCCTTCGAGCGCGCGACTAAGGCCGACCCGTCCAGCTTTCAGGCGCGCGTGCTCCTCGGGATGAGCTATTACGGCAGCCGCCGCTTCGACGCCGCCGCGGTCCACCTGAAGCTCGCCGCCGATCAGCAGCCCGACAACGTGGAGCTGCGCTATAAGTTGGCCCAAAGCTACCTGCAGACCAAACGCTACAAGGAGGCCACCGCCGAGTTCCGGCTTCTGCTCACCAAAGATCCGAACTCCGCGCCGGTCCACATGCTGCTGGGTGAGGTGCTCGACGCCGCCAACCAGGAAGAAGAGGCCACGGCGGAATTCGAAGCGGCAGTCAAGGCCGCGCCCCAAGATCCCGAGGTTCTCTTCGGCCTGGGGTACATGTACTGGAAGCAGAAGCGTTACGAAGAAGCGCGGCGCGAGTTCCAGGTGGAGCTGGCCAACCAGCCGCAACATTCTCAGGCGCTGGCCTATCTGGGCGACTCGGAGATGCACGCGGGCGACGACAAGCAAGCCGCGGATCACCTGAGGCAGGCCCTGAAGCTGGACCCGCGGTTGCGGCTCGCAAACCTGGACCTCGGTATCGTGCTGGCCGCGGCGGGCGATGCCTCGGGAGCGGAGCACCACTTCCGCGAGGCGATCCGCCTGGATCCGTCGCAGTCGGATGCCCACTACCGTCTGGGCAGACTCTTCCTTTCGCTCGGCCGCGAACAGGATGCGGAAGCCGAGTTCGCCAAGGTGAAAGAGCTGGGGAAAGAGAAGCCCCAGCCGCCGCTCCTCACGATGCCAGGACGGAGCGGCGAGCCGAAGCCATGACGAGGGCATGTCCTAGGCTGGAAGCTGTCGATCCGGCGGGACTGAAGTCCCGCTCTGGAGTTTCTACATTAAGCAAGCGGTCGTGGCGCAAGCTTCAGCTTGCCGCCGCGAGCTTCAGTTCGCCGCCGTTGCGAGACTGAAGTCCCGCTGCAGGCTGAAGCCTGGCTGAAGCCCGCGCCACGCACTCAATTCACTTGGCCGCCTCTTTGACTTTGAGCACGCGATCGGCGGGCACGTTTTTCAGTTCCTGGACGATCCCGGAAGGCCAACGGATTTCGACCAGGTCCGCGGATTTATTGGCGCCCAAGCCGAAGTGCGTGGGCCCCGCGCTCGACGAGGCATACCCGGCGGCGAAAGAGACGTGATTGTATTGGGCCGCTCTGCCAGCCACCACCTTGATCAGCGCTCCGATTCCGTCGCGATTGCTTTTAACACCCTCCAACTGCACTTCCAGCCAGTGATGCGCGCCCGGGCTGTCGTTGATCCAAAGCTCGGCCGGCGCGCCGATGGCGGTGGCAACCACGTCCAGCCGCCCGTCCCCATTCAGATCTCCCACCGCCGAGCCGCGATGCCGGCGGGTCGGTTGGGCAGTCAGTCCGGCTTCCGCGGTCAGTGCCGCGAACTTCGTGCCCCCCAGATTGCGGAACACGGTGTTGGGCTGCTCTACCTGCACGTTCGTCGAATACCCAAGTGACTGCACGTGCCCGCGCGTGACAAATATATCCTTCCAGCCATCGTTGTCGAAGTCGGCAATGGTGGGCGAATAGCCTGCCATCGGCAGGCTGAGCCGGGCCATGCCGCTTCTCTCGGTCATGTCGCGGAAGCCGCGCTTCCCATCGTTCATGAACAACGGAAACGTCTCATTGTCGAGCGCCACTAAGGCGATATCGGGGTAGCCATCGTTGTCGAGATCTCGAAAGTCGACGCCCATCCCCGAAATAAATTGTCCGTTCTCGGGGAGCGCCACGCCGGCCTGGAAGGCGATCTCCTCAAACTTTCCGCCACCCTTGTTATGAAAAAACGAGTTATACATTTTGTCGTTCGTGACGAAAAGATCCATCAGACCATCCAGGTCATAATCGGCGACCCCCACGCCCATACCCTTTCCGGGATGCGCGCGGATTCCCGATTCCGCCGAAACATCCCGGAAGGTCCCGTCGCCGTTGTTCAGGAATAACTGGTTGGGGGTCGGCTTATAGAACTTGGGGTGGCAGTAGTCCAGCCGGCCCGGAGCCGCCTCGCAGCGCGGTTCGTTGTCTACGTCCCAAGCCAGATAGTTCACCACGAACAGATCCAGAAGCCCGTCGTTGTTCACATCCACCCACGCCCCGCCGACCGACCACAATGGGCCGTATTGGCTGTCGGGCTTGTCGATCCCCGCCTTCGCCGTGACATCCGTGAAAGTGCCGTCGCCGTTGTTGTGGTACAGATGATTGCCATGTACCCCGCCGACGAATATGTCTTTGTAGCCGTCGTTATCGTAATCGCCGATCGCCACGCCGTTATCGAACCCCACGCCCGCGAGACCGGCTTTTTCGGTCACATCGCGGAAGTTACCCTTGCCGTCGTTTTCGAAGAGCCGGTTGGAGTACTTCGCGGAAGTCTTTTTCAACGTGTGGATGTCGGCGCCATTGGTGAAAAAAATATCCAGATAGCCGTCATTGTTATAGTCGAAAACTGCCACCCCGCCGGCCATGGTTTCCGGCGCGTGCCGCTCCAGCGTCTCGCAACTGTCGAGCGTGAAATCGATCGGCCGGTAAACGAAATGGATGGGAGATTGCGTATTCTCGGCGGAAGCAGCCACCCAAACGGCGGCCAGGCATATAGGCGCCGCCCACCAAACCATCCTTGCGCGACGAGACGGTTTTCTGTTCATGGCGCCGGCTTACGGTTGTCTCGTGGTATCTTAGGACACCATTTCATAAATACGGTGTCGTGTGCCCCGAAGACCACTCCCTGACGGTCGTGGCTCCGATTAGAGCCGCGCGCGTCAGCAAGCGGTCCTTCAATACGCGACCATAATTCCGATTTTGGCCTATCCAAGCCGATAGCAGTGGCCGCGCACAAGCACGCAGACCTGAATCTGTTCCCATGCTACCGCAGCCCCTCGCGAGTATCTCGCGCGCAACCATCGTGCATTTTGCGCCATTACACCGCAGCAAAGGCTCGCACCGGAAAAGTTCCGAACCGCTTGACCTTCACCGGCACAGCGAAGAACCGGAAGCCGCGATCCGGCAAGGCCCGCAAGTTGCAGAGATGCTCCGCAATAGGGATTCCTGCGCCCAGGAGAATCGAGTGCGCCGGCCGCGACATATCGCCCGTATCGTCGATGTTCAGCGAGTCGATGCCGGCCAGCGCGGCCCCGGAGTCCGCGAGGTGCTGTGCGGCCTCCGCGGTCAGGAAGGGATGGCCTGCGAAGTAATCTTCAGTCGCCCAGTGCCGGTCCCAGCCTGTGTGTACCAGCACAGCCTTGCCGCGCAGATCCAGATCGCCGAAGGCGGCACGGCCGATCGCTCGCCCGGCATGCCGGATCACGATACCCTCCAGATTCGCGAGCGACTCGAGCGGCAGCTCCGAGAGGTCTTTCCCATTCGCATAGCGATGAAACGGGGAGTCCACATATGTGCCGGTGTTGGCCACCATTTCGATCTTGCCGATGTGGAATTCCGTGCCTTCGGCATAGATGCGCCGCGATTCCTCCCGGCTCAGGAAGTCGCAGATGAGCGGCGCGGGCAGACCCTTATAGGTGATCAGCCCGTGCTCCACGGTGTGGCTCAAGTCGATGAGCGTCGCCATTTAAGACACCGCCCCTCAGCGTAGCACGCGCGTCTTGGTAAATTGGAAGCAATGGCCCATGCGTTGGCGGACACGCTTCCGGAGCGCGCGCCGCGGACGGTTTATCGGCGGTTTAGCCTAGCGGCGTGGGGCGTGCTCGCCTACAACATCCTGGTGGTCCTGTGGGGCGCTTTCGTGCGCGCGACCGGTTCGGGCGCCGGCTGTGGCGACCGTTGGCCGCTATGCAACGGCACGGTGGTTCCGCGCGCCCCGCGCATCGAAACTATCATCGAATTCACCCACCGGGCGACCAGCGGACTGGCGCTGGCAGGCGTCGCCGGCCTCGCGATTTGGGCATTCAGGCTGTTCCCGCGCGGCCACCGCGCCCGGCTTTTTGCCGCGCTCGCGATGGTGTTCCTGGTCACCGAGGCATTGCTCGGAGCGGGGCTGGTGCTGCTGCGGTACGTAGCCCATAATGCCTCCGCCGGCCGTGCCGCGTATCTTTCGGCGCACCTGGTGAACACCCAAATCCTGCTGGCGATGCTGGCGATAACGGCCTGGTTCGGCGCCGATCCGCTTGCGCGCAAGTGGCAGGCAGTGCCGAACCTGATCATGGCCGCGCTTCCGGTCGCGTTGGTGGTGGCCGTCAGCGGAGCAATCGCGGCCCTCGGCGACACGCTGTTTCCTGCGGCTTCCGTGGCGGCCGGGATGCGGCAGGAGTTCTCGAGCGCCGCCAGCATGCTCGAGCGATTGCGCGTGCTGCATCCGGCGGTGGCAGTTGTTGCGGGAGTATTTCTGCTGTGGGTGGCTGCATCGGCGATCCGCAGCGGACGACCGGCGGCGGCTCGCACCGGCTCGCTCGTTGCACTGCTGGTCTTCGTACAACTCGGCGTGGGACTTCTGAATATCGTGCTGCTCGCGCCGGTGTGGATGCAGGTCCTGCACCTGCTGATCGCGGACCTGCTCTGGGTTGCACTGGTCGTGATGACACTGGAAGCCGGAAACGGTGAAATACCTACCCAAAGTTAGTACCCTGGCGGCCGCCGGGAGTTCTGTTTTCAGAAACCGAGCTACAGTTCGGTTCGTCGCAAGATATAGGTGTAATCTGCACGCGTAATATCCGCATATCTTCCTTAGCGTATGCCAAAGCACCAAGTCCGATTTATACCGTTTGCCGCCCTGGTCCTTAGTTGCCTCGCGCCTTCCCTGCTGGCGCAACAGGACCGCATCACCGAAGCCATCGACAACACACGCCGCGTCGTGCTCCACGGCAATATCGATCCGCGGGTGCAGTCCGCATCCGACCAGGGCCGCGTGGACCCTTCCCTGGTGCTTCCGTATGTCACTCTGGTGCTCAAGCCATCCGCCGCCCAGCAAGCCGATCTCGATCAATTGCTGGCGCAGCAGCAGGACCCGTCGTCGCCAAACTACCATCGCTGGCTGACGCCGGAGCAGTTCGCGGACCGCTTCGGAGCCAGCCCTGCCGACATAAACAAGATAGTCTCCTGGCTCGCCGAGCAACACTTCGCTGTCCTGGCGACCGCCCGCGGACGCAACCAGGTTTCCTTCACGGGCACGGCGGGCCAAATCGAGAGCGCTTTCGCCACCGAGATTCATTACTACCAGGTCGATGGCGAGCGGCACTTTGCGAATGCCACGGACCCATCCATTCCCGCCGCTTTCCAAAGCCTCGTCGGCGCCATTCGCGGGTTGCACGATTTCCGGCTGAAGCCGCGGCCGGGGACCGTACACCCGCGCGACACCATGTTCAATGGCGTTCATGAACTCGCTCCAGGTGACATAGCCGTCATTTACGACATCAATCCGCTGTACCAGGCCGGCATCGACGGCGCTGGGCAGAAGCTGGTGATCGCCGGACAGACGCAGATCAAGATTGCGGATATCGAGCAGTTCCGCAGCTATTTCGGGCTGCCGGCGAACAATCCCCAAACCATGCTGGTCCCCAATACGACGGACCCGGGGATCAGCCAGGCCGATCTGACGGAGGCAAATCTCGACCTGGAATGGTCCGGCGCGGTGGCGCGCAACGCTACCATTTTGTTCGTGTATTCGAACGACGTGATGGACGCGGTCCAATACGCCATCGATCAGAACCTGGCGCCGGTAGTAAGTGTCAGTTACGGCTTATGCGAGCAACAAGCGACCGGCCCCTCGCCCCAGACTTTCCAGCAATGGGCCCAGCAGGCGAATGCGGAGGGCATCACCTGGTTTGCAGCCTCGGGTGACGCCGGCGCCGCGGATTGTTATGGCGGGACTGACCCAGCTACCAACAACAGTAAGTCTGTAGACGCACCCGGGTCCGTACCGGAAGTGACCAGCGTGGGCGGTACGGAGTTCACCGAAACCGCGAGTAGCTGGAGTAGCACGGACAGCGGCGGTCACACCTCTGCTCTGTCTTATATGCCCGAGACCGCCTGGAACGACAGCGCCCAGGATGGCCTTCCGTCGGCCAGTGGCGGTGGCGCGAGCATCATGTTCTCCAAGCCATCCTGGCAGACCGGCAACGGCGTGCCCAACGATGGGAGGCGGGATGTCCCGGATGTGTCGATATCCGCATCCGCCGATCACGATGGATACGAGATTTTCGTGAACGGAACTATCCAGGAGGTCGGCGGAACGTCCGTCGGGCCTCCTCAGTTTGCCGGAATCGCGGCACTGCTGAATCAATACCTGGTCGCCAACAGTATACAAGGCGCCGGCCTCGGTAACATGAATCCGAGACTCTATGCTCTGGCGCAGACCGCGGGCGTTTTTCACGACATTACGACTGGCAATAACATCGTCGATCCATGCGAGGGGCAGAGAAACTGCACAGCCACACCGATCGGGTACTACGCCGGCCCCGGCTACGACCAAGTCACGGGAATCGGCACTGTGGATGTTTATAACCTCGTGATGGCTTGGCACGCAGCCAGCACGGGCGGCAAGGGTACGGTCTCCGTGAATGTTTCGGCCAGCGCCGGCAGCATCGCATTCACAGGCAGCTCGCTCCTGACGGGCACCGTGAAGAGCTCCAACGGCGGGACGCCTACCGGCACGGTCGGTTTTTCGCTCGGAAACGTCTCTCTGGGCACGGTGACTCTAGTGGGCTCTAAGGGAAGTGCGGTTGCCACTCTGAACGTGAGCGGCTACCAATTGGCTGCGGGCCCCAACACGATAACCGCGCAGTACAGTGGCGACAATTCCTATGACGGAGCAACGGCTACGGCCAGCATCACCATAACATCAACCGTATTCGGCCCGGCCGTGATTACGAGTATGTTGAATGGGGCGTCTTTCACCGATGCTTTTGCCCCGGGTGGCGTGCTGAGCGTCTTCGGCACGCTGCTGGCTCCCGCTACCGGCAGCGCGCTGGCGGTGCCGCTACCGGCCCAGTTGGCGGGCGTTACGGCTACGGTCAACAGTGTGCCCGCGCCGTTTTACTACGTCTCGCCGACTCAGTTGAACATCCAGATTCCTTACGAAACGCCCGCAAATTCCACGGCGATTCTGCAAGTCGACAACAACGGCCAGAGTATCTTCGCCGAGTTCGAGGTAGCGGCGGCCGCTCCCGGAATCTTCAC
>JBEKUO010000035.1:0-19855 GCA_049514955.1 Bryobacteraceae bacterium
TCGTTCGCCGCGTCGCCGCGTCGCCGTGTCGCCGCGTCGGCATCGAGGAACGCTAATGTTTTCGAAGTTTTTCAGGACTGTCTTCTTAGTGGACTTATTCCAAGGCCTTTGGGTGACTTTTCGCAACCAGGATCCCAAGCGCATCTACACGGAGCAGTATCCGGCTGAGCGGCCCAAGGTGGGGGAGCGCTATCGTGGCGCGCCACGGCTCAACATCAATCCGGATAATGGCGAGACGCTTTGCATTTCCTGCAACCTGTGCGCGCTGGCTTGTCCCGAGGCGCTGATCGTGGTCACCAGCCAGCGCAACGAGCAGACCAAGCGCAAGGAGCTGACCACTTTCACCTACGACACCTCCCGCTGCATGTTCTGCGGGCTATGCGAAGACGCCTGCCCGGTGGACGCGCTGGAGCTTACGCAGGACTTCGAACTGGCCGCCTACACCCGCGAAGGCGCCATCTGGGATCGCCAGATGCTCGAAGAGGGACCCCGGCCGACTCAATACCGATGCTGACCCAGGCCATCTTCTTTTACATTTTTGCCGCTATGGTGCTGGCCGGCGGGGTGCTGACCATCACCCGCCGCAATGCCGTGCATAGCGCCATGTTCCTGATCGTGTCGCTTATGGGCGTGGCCGGACTGTACCTGTTGCAGCAGGCGGAATTCCTGTTTGCCGTGCAAATCGTGCTGTACATCGGCGGCATCATGGTGCTGTTCCTCTTCGTGATTATGCTGGTGAATCTGGACCAGGCGGCCATGCAGAAACAGTTCAACGGGCAATGGTTGATTGCGCTGGCCTGCGTGGCGCTGGTGGGCGCGCAGGTGTTTTACTTTTTCTCGAAAGGCGCGGGCGCGTTCCGGATCGCCACTCCCGGCGTTACCACGCTCTTGGGTCCAGGCAACACCGAGATGCTGGCCGATGTGCTGTTCAGCGAGTATCTGCTGCCGTTCGAGATCGCTTCGATCCTGTTGCTGGTGGCGGTGGTGGGCTCGGTGGTGATGGCTAAGAAAAGGATCTGAACGTGTACCCGATTACCACAGCGCATTACATCGCTTTGAGCGCCGCTCTCCTGTTGATCGGGACCATCGGCGTGCTGACCCGGCGGAACATCGTGATTATTTTGATGTCCATCGAGCTGATCCTGAACGCGGTGAATATCAATCTGGTGGCGTTCTCGCAGGCGCTGCACAATTTGAACGGGCAGGTGTTTGCGATATTCGTGATCACCGACGCGGTGGCGGAGGCTGCGGTGGGGCTGGGCATTTTGATCGCGCTGTTCCGGAATAAAGAGACGGTGCTCGCCGATGAGGTGGATTTATTGAAATGGTGACATCGTGGCGCAAGCTTGCGCGTGCGGGGGAGAACTTCAATGACGGTTGGCAGGCGAAAGCGCCTGCCCCACATGCCTGCAAAGCCGCGCGCAGCGAAGTGGGACAGGCGCTTTCGCCTGTCAACCCGCCAGTACGACTTTTTGAAGCCAGTAGAGCCAGAGGCATGGAGGACGCCGCGTGAATTTTCTCGACCTCATCTGGCTGATCCCGCTGATCCCGCTGGGCGGCGCGGTGCTCATGCTGCTGTTCGGGAAGATGCTCGATCCGCAGCCGCCATCCACTGTTGCTGTGGCTCCGGGAGTAGGGCCTACGCATGACGACCACCACGCGCACGATCATCATCACGGCTCGCCGCTGAAAGTGCTGGTCAGCCTGCTATGCCCCGGCACGGTGCTGATCTCGTTCCTGCTTTCGGCCGGCGCGGTCATGCAGTTGTCACAGACGGCGGAACGGTCGCACCAGATCATCCAGTTCACCTGGCTGGCCGGCCTGCCGTTTCATATGATGGATGGCCGACTAGCCACTTTCAGTGCGGACTGGGGATTTCTTCTCGACCCGCTGAGCGCCGTGATGATCCTGGTTGTGACCGGCATCGGCTTCCTGATCCACGTCTATTCCGTCGGCTACATGGCGCACGACAACGGCTACTACCGTTTCTTCGGCTACCTGAACCTGTTCATCTTTTTCATGCTGATGCTGGTGCTGGCCAACAACTACACGCTGCTGTTCGTGGGCTGGGAAGGTGTGGGGCTGTGCAGCTACTTGCTGATCGGGTTCTATTTTCATAAGAAGTCCGCCGCCGACGCGGGCAAGAAGGCGTTCATCATGAACCGCGTGGGAGATGCCGGATTCATTCTCGGCATGCTGCTGATGTTCAGCCTGCTGGGGACGGTGCGCTTTGTGGACGTGAACCACGCACTGCGGAGCGGCCAATTCCATGCGGAGACCGCCGGCTTCGGCGTGCTGAGCGCCATCGCGATTCTGTTCTTTATCGGCGCGACCGGCAAGTCCGCGCAGATTCCGCTATACACATGGCTGCCGGACGCCATGGAAGGCCCCACTCCGGTTTCCGCCCTGATCCATGCCGCGACCATGGTGACCGCAGGCGTCTACATGGTGGCGCGCTCCGCGGCGCTGTATCAGTTGACGCCCAACACTTCGACCGTGGTAGCGGCGGTGGGCGCGTTCACAGCCATCCTGGCGGCCATGATCGCGTTGGTGCAAAACGATATCAAGCGCGTGCTGGCCTACTCCACGGTGAGCCAGCTCGGCTATATGTTTCTGGCGCTGGGCGTGGGCGCGTATTGGGTTGCCATCTTTCATTTATTCACGCACGCGTTCTTCAAGGCTCTGCTCTTCTTGTGTTCCGGCTCGGTGATTCACGCGATGGGCGGAGAGCAGGATATGCGGCGCATGGGCGCGCTGAAGGACAAGATCCCGATCACGCACTGGACCATGTGGGTGGGCTCGGTGGCCATCGCGGGAATCCCCGGCTTTGCGGGCTTCTTCTCCAAAGACGAGATCCTATGGCAAGCGTACAGTTCGGCTTCCGGGTCGAAGGTGCTGTGGATCGTGGGGCTGGTGACGGCCGGCCTGACCGCATTCTACATGTGGCGGCTGATGAACATGACCTTCTACGGCAAGTCGCGTGTGGCGCCGGAAGTCGCTGCCCACATACACGAGTCGCCGGCCACCATGACCGTTCCTCTGGTGGCGCTGGCGGTGGGCGGCGTGGCCGCAGGCTGGGTGGGCGTTCCCAAATTGTGGAACCTCCCGGAGAGCTTCCAGTCGTTCGAGCACTGGCTGGAGCCGGCCTTCGCCTCGGCGGCCATCGAAGCAGCCAAGCAGGGCGCGCACGATGCATCTACCGAATGGATCCTGATGGCTCTTTCCGTGGCCGTGGCGATTGTCGGCATCGTGATCGCGCGCTACTTCTATCATCACAAACCGACGGTCCCGGATTCGCTTGAAAAATCCTTGAAGCCGCTGCACAGCCTGTTCTACAACAAGTGTTACGTGGATGAGATCTACGATTTCCTGTTCGTCAACGGCCTGGGCAAGGGCGGCGGTAGCGCCTGCGCGGCGTTCGACCGCAATGTGGTGGATGGCGCTGTGAATGGCGCGGGCTGGCTGACGCGCTTCTCCTCGCGCGTCACGATGTGGTGGGATACCTGGATCGTGGATGGCGCGGTGCGCTTCGGCTCCTTCTCGGTGAAGTTGCTCTCGTACCCGGTGTGCATCCTGCAGACCGGCCGCGTGCAAGCCTACGCGCTGTTCGTGGTGGTGGGGGTGCTGGTCTTTTTCGGATATTACCTGGCGGGTAAATGATGAACGACCACTTGCTAAGTCTGGTGCTGTTCACGCCGCTGGCCGGCCTGGTCGTGCTGCTGTTCATTCCGTCAAGCCAGAAGAGCGCGATCAAGGTCTGGGCGAACCTGGTGGCCTTCGCCGGGTTCCTGATTTCGCTGCCGCTGGTTTCGCGCTTCGATAAAGGCGTATCGGGCTTTCAGTTCGTCGAGCGCGCCAACTGGGTGCCCAGTCTCGGCGCGCAGTACCTCATAGGCATTGACGGCATCAGTCTGCTGCTGATCATGCTGACGACGGTGATCGGTTTCATCGCGATTCTCTCATCGTGGAACGCCGTCCAGGACCGGCTCAAAGAATACTACTGCATGTTTCTGCTGCTGCAAACGGGCATGCTGGGCGTGTTCATGGCGCTGGATTTTTTCCTGTTCTATGTGTTCTGGGAACTGGTGCTGGTGCCCATGTACTTCATCATCGGCGTGTGGGGCGGTCCCAGAAAACTGTACGCGGCCATCAAATTCTTCCTTTACACGCTGGCCGGCTCGGTGCTGATGCTGCTGGGCATCCTGACGCTTTACTTCCAGTACGCCGCGCAGTTTGGCACCCACACCTTTGAGATCGCCGAGTTGATGAAGCTGAATCTGCCGCTCGGTTTGCAGCAGTGGGTCTTCTGGGCGTTCTTCCTGGGCTTCGCCATCAAGGTGCCGATGTTCCCGTTCCACACCTGGCTGCCCGACGCGCACGTGGAGGCGCCCACCGCCGGCTCGGTCATCCTGGCGAGCGTCCTGCTGAAGATGGGGACTTACGGATTCATACGCTTCTCGCTGCCGCTGCTGCCAAAAGCTTCGATGGATCAGACTATCGTGCAGGTGCTGGCGGTGCTTTCGATCATTGGAATCATCTATGGCGCGCTGGTCAGCCTGATGCAGAAGGACTGGAAGAAGCTGGTGGCCTATTCTTCGGTGAGTCACCTGGGCTTCTGCACGCTGGGCATCTTTGCGCTGAATCCGAATGGCCTGGCCGGAAGCGTGATCCAGCAGATCAATCACGGCATCTCGACGGGCATGCTCTTCTTGATCATCGGCGTGGTTTATGAACGGCGGCATACGCGCGAGATCGCAGAATATGGGGGCTTGGCTCACGTGATGCCGAAGTACGCCGTGGTTTTCGCGATTGCCATGCTAAGCTCCGCGGGCTTGCCGCTCCTGAACGGATTTGTGGGTGAATTTACGATCCTGCAAGGCGCGTTTGAGGCCAGTCATGTGTGGGCGGCCTTCGCGGTGACCGGCGTAGTTTTCGGCGCGGCGTATTTGCTGTGGCTCTATCAGCGGACTATGCTCGGCCAGGTCACTAACGGAAAGAACCTGCTGTTGCCCGATTTGAGCGTGCGTGAGATGGCGATCTTTCTGCCGCTGATCGCTTGGGCCATTTGGATCGGCGTTTATCCCAAGCCTTATTTCGAGTTGTTGGAGAAGCCCGTGCAGCAGATCGTGGAGCGCGTGCGGCCGGGATATTATGGGGGCGGAGCGGTGGGGCAGGCGCTTCCGCCTGCCAATCCCCAAGCAGGTGGGCAATGAGTCAGTTCTACACATCCACGGATCATTTCGTTCTCGTTCCAGCCATCATGCTGGCTTTGTTCGGGTGCGCCATCCTGCTTTTCGATTTTCTGGTGTTTCCGGATCCGCGGCAGCGCAAATACCTGCTGTTCTTCGTCATTCTCGGGGAAGGATTCACCGGATACGGCTTGTGGAAGCAGCAGGCGAATCTTATGGAGAACGGCGTCAACCAGTTGGTGGCGTTTCAAGGCGCGCTCACCATGGATGGTTTCGCCATCTTCTTCAATTGGATCTTCGTTGCCGCCACAATCATCGTCGCGATTGTTTCGTACAAGTATCTGGAGATTGAAGGCGAGCACCACGGCGAATACTACGGGCTGCTTATGTTCGCGCAATGCGGCATGTTCTTCCTGGCCGCCGGAACCGACTTAGTTACTCTCTTCATTGGCCTGGAATTGATGGCGCTCTGCTTCTATGTGATGGTGGGCTTTCTGCGCACAGAAAAGCGCTCCAACGAAGCCGCGATGAAGTATCTGCTGCTCGGGGCATTTTCCAGCGGCTTCCTGGCCTACGGTTTCTCGGTGATGTACGGCATCTCCGGATCGACCAAGCTGGCGGATATCGCCGTGGCCATCGCGGCGCGCCCGCCCATGGATCCGATGGTCCTGCTGGCGTTGGCCACTACGTCGGTCGGGTTGCTCTTCAAGATCTCCGCCGTGCCGTTTCACATGTGGGCGCCAGACGCCTACGAGGGCGCGCCGACCACGGTCACGGCTTATCTTTCGGTGGCCTCGAAAGCGGCATCCATCGCCTTCCTGATACGCATCTTCCTGGGGCCGCTGGCGTCAGCGCGCGATGCCTGGGAGCCGATCTTGAGCTTCGTCGCCGTCGCCACCATGACGGTCGGCAACCTGGCCGCCATCAATCAGAACAATATCAAGCGGCTACTGGCATACAGTTCCATCTCGCACGCCGGCTACATGCTGCTGGGCCTGATTGCGGGTAATGCCACCGGCATTAAAGGTATCGCTGTCTACGTCATGGTCTACACGTTCATGAATCTCGGGGCCTTCCTGGTGGTCATAGCCTTGCGCCGCAAAGGCATCATCGGCGAGGATCTGGACGATATGGCGGGCCTGATGCAGAAGAGCCCCGGCTACGCGCTGTTAATGCTGGTTTTCCTGTTGTCGCTCGCCGGCATCCCGCCGACTGCCGGCTTCCTCGGAAAGTATTACATCTTCCTTTCGCTGATCGAAACCAAACATTACGTGCTGGCAGTCATTGCCACGCTCTATGTGGCCGTGGCGATCTATTATTACTTCCGCATCGTGCGCGCTATCTTCGTGCGGGACCTCACCGAGAAAGCGCCGCTCTCCACCAGCTTCGGATTACGCGTGGCGCTGGGCGTGAGCGGCATTCTTACTCTGGCGATCGGCATCTATCCGGAGCCTTTCCTGCGGCTGGCGCAGACTTCGCTGTTGCGTTAGGGACTTATGGACGCGATCATCCACCATCCTTTATTCATACCGAGCGTCGTAACCCTGGTGATCATCGCGGCGTTCCCGCTGGTGGCCGGGTACATCGTGCTGATCGAGCGCAAGGTGCTGGCGGATTTTCAGGTACGGCTGGGGCCTATGCGCGTCGGCCCGCACGGGTTGTTGCAGCCCATCGCGGACGCCTTGAAGCTGCTCATTAAGGAAGACATCATTCCTACAGACGCGGACCAGTCTATCTTCTGGCTCGCGCCCGTGATTTCCACGTTCACCGGCCTGACTGCCTTTGCCGTAATTCCCTTCAGCAAGTATCTGTATGTGGCGGATGTCAACGTAGGCCTGCTGGTGATTTCGGCTATGTCCGCCGTTGGTATTCTGGGAATCATTCTGGGCGGTTGGGCCTCTAACAGTCACTATCCGCTGCTGGGCGCGCTGCGCAGCGCGGCACAGCTTGTGAGCTACGAAGTGGCA
This sequence comes from Bryobacteraceae bacterium, assembly GCA_049514955.1. Classification (GTDB taxonomy): domain Bacteria; phylum Acidobacteriota; class Terriglobia; order Bryobacterales; family Bryobacteraceae; genus Bog-159. The sequence continues at coordinate 7,157 of JBEKUO010000035.1, forward strand.
CTGTCTTTCGCGCTGCTTTCCGGCGTGATGGTGGCCGGCACTCTTAGCATGCAGGGTATCATTCGAGCACAGCAGGCGCGCGGCATCTGGTTCGTCTTTGACAACTACGGCTTCATGATCGTGCCGTTTGTGGTCTACATCATCGCGGCTACGGCAGAGACCAATCGCGCGCCGTTCGATCTGCCCGAAGCGGAGTCCGAGTTAGTGGCTGGCTTTCACACCGAGTACAGCGGCTTCCGGTGGGCGCTGTACTTTTTGGCGGAGTACGCCAATATCTTCGTGATCTCCTCGGTGGCGGTGACGCTATTCTGGGGCGGATGGCTGCGGCCGTTTCCCAGCGTCTCCTGGCTCGCGGCGCTCGACTACTTAGTGCCGTTCCTGGTGTTCGTAGGCTCCGGCCTGAGCAGCCTGATCCTGGTCCGCCGCCTGAAGGACCCGCTGCAACAGAAGGTGCTGGTCGGCGCGGCGGTTTTGCTGGTTCTGATCGGCGGGATCTTCATGGTTCCGGCGTTCAACGCCAACGCTATCGGCGTCTTCTGGTTCCTGTTCAAAGTCTCCGTGATCGTCTACATGATGATCTGGTTCCGCGGCACCTTCCCGCGCTTCCGTTACGACCAACTCATGAACATCGGGTGGAAAGTGATGATCCCGGTGGGCATGGCGGCGATTGTGATTAATGCGTTGTTGGGCATGACGCACGGGGCTTGATCTAATTTACGGGGCCCTGACCGTCGGGAAGCGATCCTCACCATCTCAGGCCGAGAAGTCGCCGGTGGCTCGCCAGTCGTCGCCGGTTGTGTCCACCTTGCAGCCGATCTTGGCTAAGCGGTTGGCGATGTCGTTTCTCTTCGAGGCCTCATTGGTCAGTTTCGGAATGTGCTTGCCGAGAATATCGGTGAATCCCCGAACTTCACCGACCTGGACCAAGAGGGTTTTGTCCGGGTGCCGTCCTAAGGCCAAGCCCGCTTCGAAGATGACGTTGGGGCGTGGCTGCCCTTTCAACTTGCCTTCGGTTCGTTTCTCGTTTTTGCCGCAAAACTCGTCCTTGAGCTTTGCCTCGTCATCAGGTGAGAACATTACAACGACGGCCTGCACCCTCGCCATCGCCGCATCGATCACGTCCAGGGTCCATGGGTTCGCACCTTTCGCCATGAGGAGCGCCTGGCTCCACTCCCTCGGGTTGAGCCCAAGCGCGCGGAGAAAATCGAACGTCGATTTTCGCAGCGACTCGTTGCGTCCATGTACGACGAACACTGTATTGTCCTTCGCCTTCGGCATCTTCAGCGGCTTTTTGCCCTTCGCGGCGCGCCCGACGGCCGATGGAGGCCCGCCGGCGCTCACCATCGGCGTGGCGCGCCCCGTTTCCGTATTTAGGGCGCCCCGAAGCTGGTTCCTCTCCTCGGGTGACGAGTACTTGTGGATGTTGATCCCCTCGTCAGCCGCCAGCTTCAATGCCGCGATGTGCCTATCGAGAAGAGTCCGGTTGTGGACGTGCTGAATGCGGGAGTAGACCTGGGCATTGGTTACGCCGAGCTTACTCGCCAACCGGTCCAGCAGAGCCTGATTAATCTTCGGCATGCATTACTTCTTCGGCTTCTTCTTGCCCAAATTCTTTCGACCGTGGTGCGCGGCCACATTTACATGGTTCTCGGTCATCCCTAGCATCGCAGCAACCTCCCCCACTTCGAACCCGATTGATCGAAGCAAAGTGACCTGCTCAGTCTTCTGTTCGATGTCTTTAACCAGTAGCATGCCAAGAAGCCTGGCGATCTTCTCCTCAGCGGGTACTGGCTCGCGAGGCTGGTTAGCGGCCCTTCGCTTTGCGGGTGGCATTCTTCTTCGCTCCCTTCTTCTTCTTCTTTGCTTGACTCATCAACTCTGTTATCGAGGCGGAGGTAGTGCCGAGCATTGCGGCCACGTCCTTTCTCTCAAGGCCGAGCCCCTCCAGAAACCGAGCCCTCTCCGCTATCGTTTTGCTGCCCATGTCCGCGTTGTGCATGCACAGGTAAGAGAGGGCTCTGCCGATTACGGGGAGCCAAACTTCATACGTGGTGTCTAGATCCGCCACAATGCCTCGCTTTCGATTGAGGGCTGCTTGCCAAGGCCCTGCTGCGCCCGAGGGTCCTCCGCGCCGGCACCCTGCTGGTCGTTTCAAACAATAAGTAGCAGAAGTGTTCCATCGTGGCAAGGGGCGGCCCCGATCTTCTGCCCACCAGCGAGCACAGGCATAAAGCCTAATTGGCTACTCGCCGAGCATTCGGCTATTATTAGGCTACTATATTATCAAGAGACTGGACATGTTGACGCTCGACCCCGACAGACTGGCGGACCTAGCGATCCCGATCGGAACCGGCTGGCTTCTGGGTGCGTGTATGGAAGCGCGCGGAAAGCAGGACCTCTGGATCAAACAAAAACCTGAAGTCCTGGAGGTATTGCGAGAACAGGCGATCGTCCAAAGCGCCGAATCGTCGAATCGTATCGAGGGTGTGACCGTCGCGGCAAATCGCTTGCGGACCCTTGTGATCGGAGGGGCCAGGCCGCGTGACCGCTCGGAGGAGGAACTGGCAGGGTATCGCGTGGCGCTGGAGTGGATCTTCTCGCGAAAGAACCGGGTTGCAATCACTCCCGATGTGATCCGTCGCTTGCACGCGCTTGCCCAGGGCGGATCTTCGGGAGACGCCGGCGAATGGAAGAGGCGTGATAACGAGATCGTCGAAATTCTGCCGAACGGCGAGCGGAGTATCCGCTTCGTCCCGGTCTCCGCCAAGGAGACGCCCAGGACTGTGGAGACATTGTGCCGCAATTATCGCGCCGCCTGCGATGAGGAGCGCGTTCCTCCGCTGCCGATCGTGGCGACCTTCGTCTTCGACCTCCGTTGTATCCACCCCTTCCGTGACGGCAACGGCCGCGTTTCGCGGCTTGCGACTTCACTGTTGCTTCAATCGCAAGGCTTCCAGGTCGCTCGGTACATCAGCCTGGAGAGGCTGGTTGAAGAGACCAAAGAGGAATACTATCGCGTTCTCAAGTTGTGTTCGCAGGGTTGGCACGAAGGCCGAAACGAAATCGTTCCTTGGTGGAACTACTTCTTGGGCATTTTGCGAAGCGCCTACAAAGAGTTCGAGCGGCAAGTCGAATCGGTAGAGGCGCGGCCTGCCAAGAGCGATCTAGTGCGGCAGACGGTGCTTGCTCAGGCGGAGTGGTTCACATTGGCCGACATGGCGGCGCAGTTGCCGGCAGCCAGTCCGCAATTAATCAAGAAAGTGCTGGCGGAGATGAAGCAGTCCGGGCGAGTCCGTCTAGCCGGGCGGGGACGCGGCGCACGTTGGGAGGTTATCCGGTGACGCATTGCCGCTCGGGAGACGTTGTCACGTAAGCCGCCGCCGTAAGCTTCCCGCCGCCGAGCTATCTGTGCAGATTTCGCGACCGCAGATATTGGACGAGTTCCGCCGGATGGTCGGTCTGAATGCCGGCGGCGCCGCGGTCGACGGCATCCTGCCACGCCGGCGCTTTGTCCGCGAGCCCCAGGCGGTCGACATATATCTCCACTTTCGCCTGCTTAGCCGTGGCGATGACATCGTCCTTGAAATCGCCCGCGTCGAAGGCGACCACCTGGAGCTTCAGTTCCGGGAGCAGCTTGCCCAGCTTGTCGGCGCTGCCAGCTTCCGGCATGACCTTCAGAGAGGGGCGCAATGCATGTACGTTCTTCAGGAATTCCGTGCCTCCATAAATCACAACGGCATCTTGCATGCCTGTCTTTTCGATAGCCGCCACCAGATCGGCCGGAGCGACCTCTTTGCAGTCCACATAGACGCCGATCTTGCCGCGCGCCAGATTCAGAGCCTCCTCGAAGGTTGGGACTTTCGTGCCTGCGAATTCCGGAGCGAACTTGACGCCGGCATCAAGGGCGCGAATCTGGTCCAGGGTCATCGTCCGCACCAGCCCCGTTCCGTTGGTGGTGCGGTCGACCTTGCCATCGTGCATCAGCACCAGTTGCCCGTCCGCCGTGGTGCGCACATCCAGTTCGAAGAAATCCGCCCCGGCATCGATGGCTGCCTGGAAAGCGGGAAGAGTGTTTTCGGGATGCGCGAGGTGCTCGCCCCGATGCGCGATGACTGCGATCTGGATAGCTACAACAAACGGCAGAAACATGCGTGATCCGGCCTCAGCGCCAAGCGGACTAGCTCATCACAGCCTCAAAGTCGAACACGTAGCTCCAGGTTAGCTCACCGCCCATACCCAGTCCACACCGTGGAGGCGATTAAGTCGCCAGCCCGTAGATGGGAATGGCGGCGCCGGTGATCTCCGCGCCCGCGTCGGAGACCAGGAAAGCGGCGAGGCTGGCGACGTGCTCGGTCTGCACCCATTTGGACGGATCCGCGCCGGGGCTAGCCTTGCGATTGGCTTCCGTATTCATGGTGCCGGGCAGGATCGCGTTTACGCTGATGGCGGCGTCTTTGTTTTCGAGAGCCGCCGTGCGGATCAGCGCCACCAGAGCTGCCTTCGACGTATTGTAGGCGCTCAGATTCGCGGCAGGCTCGACGGCCTGGCGGCTGGCAATCGCCACGATGCGGCCGCGCCCGGCTGCCCGCATGTGGGGAATCACTGCTCGTAACACGTTGAACGCCGCCCGGAGGTTCAGGTTCATCATTTGGTCCCACGTTTCGTCGTCCGTTTCGGGGATGGGCTGTCCGCCGGCGAATCCGCCCATCACATGCACCAGCGCGTCGATCTTCTGAAAACGGCGGATGGTGGACGCGACGAGCTGGCGCGCGGACTCGGCAACCGTGAGATCCGCCGGTATGGCGGCAAAGCGGGGACTCGCGAAGTCGGAATCCCGGATGCTCTTCGACGATCCAACCACCATCGCGCCGGCGGCCAGAAATGCCTGTGTGACGGACGTGCCGAGGCCTCCCTTGGCGCCTGTAATCAGGACTACTTGATTGCTGAAGTCGTGCATGCGTTTTCTCCTTGCGGTCAGACAGCCGAGCCTAGGGGCTCAGCGCGGGTCAGGGGACCCGCCCTACTTTCTGACCAAAACCGTCACTGTATCACGCCCAACCGCTTCCTGAGCAACGGAACTAATATAGGAACATGCCACCAGAACAGAGTCTTCCCAAGCACCAACCCTCCCGCCGGGATCTCCTGCGCGGAGCAATGGCTGGCACGGCCGCCCTCATGACCCAGAGCGCATCCGCGGCCCCGCCTGCCGAGCACGGCTCCGTCATCGGCATGGCGTTTGAGCCGCATGAGAAGCTCCGTATGGGGCTGATCGGCTGTGGCGAGCGGGGATCCAGCATGCTCGAGGAGTTTCTCGCCGTGGAGGGCGTCCAAGTCACGGCCGTGTGCGACGTGGTTAAGGACGCCGCGCTGAAGGCCCAGGCCGCGGTCGAGCGTGCCGGGCAGAGACCGCCCGCGGTGTATGCCAACGGCGATCACGATTACGAAAACCTGCTAAAGCGCGACGACGTCGACTTCGCCTATATGGCCACACCTTGGGACTGGCACGTCCCCATGGCCGTCGCCGCCATGACCAGCGGGAAGCATGCCTTCGTGGAAGTGCCGGCCGCCACCACCATCGCCGACTGCTGGCGGCTGGTCGATACCTCCGAGAAAACCCGCCGCCACTGCCTGATAATGGAAAACTGCTGCTATGGCTACAACGAGCTGATGGTGCTGAACATGATCCACGAAGGGCTGTTCGGCGATCTGCTGCATGGCGAAGGCGCCTACCTGCACGATCTGCGCCGGCTGCTTTTTGAGGATAAAAGCGAGGGCCTGTGGCGCCGCACTCCCCACACCAGCCACAACGGAAACCTCTATCCCACGCACGGTCTGGGACCCGTGGCCAATTACATGGGAATCAACCGCGGCGATCGCTTCGACTATCTGGTATCGATGAGTTCTCCCGAACGCGGCCTGGACGCCTGGCGCGAGGCGCACGTCCCCAAAGACAGCCCTAAGTGGAAAGAGAAGTATATTTGCGGCGACATGAATACCTCACTGATTAAGACGGCGAACGGCCTGACTATAACGCTGCAGCACGATGTCGTGAATCCGCATCCCTACGATCGTATCAATTTGATTGCCGGAGTAAAGGGAATCTTCAGGGACTATCCTCCCCGAATCTACTTCGACAATCCAGACTCGGAGGAATTCACGCCGATCGACCAATACAAGGACCGCTACGAGCATCCGCTCTGGAAGCGTCAAGGCGAGCTGGCGCGCAAACTGGGCGGCCACGGCGGCATGGACTTCCTGATGGTTTACCGGCTAATGGAGTGCCTACGCAAAGGGCTGACACCCGATATAGATGTGTACGACGCGGCTGCCTGGAGCGCGCCCGGCCCGCTGAGCGAAGAGTCCGTGGCGCATGGCAGCGCTCCAGTCAAGTTCCCGGACTTCACACGCGGCCGGTGGAAAGAAAAGCGCGGGTGGTTGGCGTGAAAGGCAGCTTAAGCCGCCGATGCACGGTGATGCACGCAGATGATTGGATCGAGTTATGCGTTACACAGCCCTCAAAGGCGTACGGCGGCGAACGGAGCCGCGACCGTCAGGGAAGAGGCGTCGGCAGGAGTGCCGACGCGGCACGCAAGAGTGCGTGCGCCACGTCATGCGCGGCCGTGGCGGTAAAGATCCAAGCGAGCCTCCATCTCGCGTTCTATCTCAGGGTGGCCGGTCGAGCGCGCTACCTCAATCGCCTCTCGCGCCGTTCTAATGGCATCCTCGAAACGCCTGGCCGCCGCATAAGACATGGCCAGCGTTTCGAGGTAGCTCGCAACTTGATTGTTAGTCGCAGCGCAAGCATGGGAGGCAAGGTCTATCGCTCGATTCGGGTCACCGCCGGCTTCCGGGCCGAGGGTAGCTAGAAGCTTCGCGAAAGCGTCCTGCGCCAAAACGTAATCGGGCTTTAACCGTAGCGCTTGTTCGTAATGCAAGAAGGCATCGCGCGTCCTGCCCAGCCGGGAGAGGGCATACGCCAGGTTGTTGTGAATATCCGCCGAATCCGGTGTGACCTTGAGCGCTTGCTCCCAGTGATCGACGGCCGCCTCGGTCCTGCCATCGAGGGCCAATGCAATCGCGAGGTTATTGTGTGCGTCCGCCAAATCCGGTTTAATCCGAATCGTCTCTTCCCATTGCGCGATCGCATCCTTGACTTTCCCCTGTTGCGCCAAAGCATATCCCAGGTTGAGGTGGGCTTCCGCCAGGCCCGGCTTCAATGCGATCGCGCGTTGCAGGTAGGGGACCGCGTCTTGTACGTTGCCGGAAACCGCCAGGACGTGGCCGAGGTTGTTGAGCGCGTCAACGTAGTCCGGGTTATCTTCGATTGCTTTCTTGTAATGCAAAATGGCTTCTGGGATCCTATTCTCAGCCTCCAAGCTGTGCGCCAGATCGTATTGGGCCCGCGGCATACGCGGACTCTTAGATACAGTGTCCTGCCAAATAGTAAGCTCGGAAGCGTAGTCGGAATTGCGTCTGACCGTCAGAGCCGTCAACAATGGCACGATGAGCCCGATTGCGAGCCATGCGATCGAAGGAGCTCCAAACCGCCGCATCAGCCAGAATAGGCCAATCGCCGTCAATGCGACGATGGCAGCCAGCGACAAATACATACGGTGATCCACCTCGGCATCGGCAATCGGCATGAAGCTCGAAGTTGGGATCAGGATAATGAAGAACCACGCCCCGAGAAAGCCTAGGGCCGGCTTGCGGCGCAACGCCCATATCGTCGCCGCTACCAAGACGCCTACTATCAACAGTTGTGGTAATACGTCGCCGGCTGTGCGTGTAATGGGCCAACCACAATCGAGGCACAAAGCGTCCGGCCAGAAAACCAATCGCAGATAGTGGAGGAGCACGGCCGACTGTGTCATTGCATATTTGAGAGGTGTGGCCCCGGCATACTCAAATCCGGCGCTTTCCTTCCATTCCTCTGGAGCTTGCGACAGGAGTAAGGGAAACAACAGGCACGTCGCTGCCAGCCCCGCGTACAAATGCCATCGGCGGCGGACCAAGTCGCGCCACGATCCCGCGAAGAAAGCGCGGTCGTACAGAAAAACCACTAACGGCGCCGTCAGTATGACGCCTTTACAGCCAACCCCCAGAAAGCAGCTCGCGACCGCGCCGGCGTACCACCAAGCGCTGCGCGGCGACTCGATACCGCGAACCACACAGTACAGCGTAAGCAGATAAAACAGACCCATTAGCGATTCGCCGCGCTGCACTACATAGGTCACACTTTCCGTTTGGATCGGATGCACCAGCCAGATGAGCGCCGTAAGTCCCGCGAGCCAGATGGCAGACGCGCCGAACTGTTGCCGCAACAGGCTGGAAAGAAGCGTTCGGCGCAGGATGCCGTATAGAATGAGGGCCGCGGCAATGTGAACGGCAATGTTGAAGACGTGGTATCCGACCGGGTCAAGGCCTCCAACTGCGTAGTTCAGAGCCAAGGACAAATAAATTATGGGGCGCGATGTGTGGAGCAGATACGGCCATGGCGGCCAAAGCTGGTGGATGCGGCCGTTTTCGACGATGTGATATCGATCGTCGAGAATAAAAGGAGCGTGAAGGCTGTTATAGTATGCCGCCCCGCCAAAGAAAACGAAGATAAGCGGGAGCCAGTTGATCCAACCAGCCGCGGCCTTTTCTTCTTTAAATTCGACCTTTCCAGATGCCGTTATTGGGGATTTCTTGGAGTTGCGTCTCCTGGACACACGGGACACTTGAGCCACGTTAGCACATCCCGAACCGCTTCCGCCGCCGGCTTTCTTCAGTGAGCTGGAACGCTACACGCCGCTCGACTCCCGGATCTTTTTGAAGATGCGGATTCGCTTGAACGTTGCCATGGAACCACGTTCCGCAAGCTGTTGAATTAGGAATGGAAGAAGACGATGGCGGAGAGACAGGGATTCGAACCCTGGATAGAGTTTCCCCTATACACGCTTTCCAAGCGTGCGCCTTCAACCACTCGGCCATCTCTCCGTTGGGAACGGTCAGGTCTCTACTCAGGATAGCATGCGAAGTACGGAACCTGCTCCCCGACCGGCCACGGCTCTGAGCCCTTGGGTACGAGTGTTGGGATCAATCCAGGTCGATTTAAGGTGTGCTTCCGGGCTACGCGGACCAGGTATGCCTCGAAGGTATTCTGGCCCAGTCCAATTGGAAATTGCGCGTGGCGTCCACGTGACCAAGTACAGGATGGGATCCTCGATGCTGGACCGCACTCCAGATGCTGAGCTGCGAGCGTAAGCTATACTCGAAGCGAGGCTCAACCCAGAATGGCGCGCAAGAAGCAGACATTCGACGTCCCGAAAGAAGTCCGCAAACTGGCGCGCGAGCGGGTCGGCACGGTTCCCTCGTCCAAGCCTATTGTGCCCAAATCCGAGCGCAAGAAGCCCAAGCACAAGAAGCCGCTGACGGGTGAGGACGACGCGTTGATGTAAGCGCCTAAGGCGAGCGTGGCTCGGCTCTGGAGTTTCTACGCGCCTGCCGACGCTGCGGCAGTCGAGCCCACGGGGCGTCCGAGCCAAATGAGTTGGCAGGCGAAAGCGCCTGCCCCACATGCGGCGACCTACATGAAGTAGTCTTTGACCTTGCCGAGCAAGCCCTTTTCGGCGGGCTGGTTTTCCACCGGCAGCGTCTCGCGCAATTGCTCGAAGAGCTTGCGCTGCTCGCGCGTGAGCTTGGAGGGCACCTTCACGTCGATATGCACGTAGAGGTCGCCGCGCCCGCTGCCATTCACCACCGGCACGCCTTTGTGCCGCAGGCGGAACTGCGCGCCGTTCTGGGTGCCTTCGGGGATCTTCAGGCGGTACGGCTCCTCCAGTGTGGGGATTTCGATTTCGGCGCCTAGCGTGGCTTGTGCCAGGTTGATGGGAATCGTGCAGTGCAAGTCGTTTTCGTGGCGTTCGAAGAACGAGTGCTCCCGGACCTTCAGCACCACATAGAGGTCGCCGGGAGGCCCCCCGTTTGCGCCGGGTTGGCCTTCGTGCGCCAGCCGCAAGCGGTTGGCGTCATCCACTCCGGCCGGTATATTGACTTTGAGTTTCCGCACCACCTGGCGATAGCCCTGGCCATGGCATTGGCGGCAAGGGTTGCGGACGATCTGGCCGCTGCCGCCGCAGGTATGGCAGGTGCGGCGCACCGACAGAAAACTCTGCTGATACAGGATCTGCCCGCGGCCGTTGCAGGTGGGACAGGTGGTCGATCCACTGCCCGGCTCCGCGCCGGTGGCGCGGCAGCGGTCGCAAGCTTCCATGCGCGGCGCCTGGATCTCGGCGGTCATGCCGAACACCGCATCTTCGAAGCCGATTTCGAGATCGTAGCGCAAATCCTCGCCGCGCTGCGGCCGGTTCCGGCGGTCTCTGCCGCCGCCGAAAAGACCGCCAAACCCGAAGAAATCGCCCAGAATATCGCTGAAATCCGAAAACGTGCCTGGGTCGAAACCTTGCGTGGATTGCAGGCCGGCATGTCCGTAGCGATCGTAGGCGGCGCGCTTCTGCGCATCGCTCAGCACGCTGTACGCCTCGGCGGCCTCTTTGAACCTCTCCTCGGCTTCCGGGTTTTCCGGGTTGCGGTCCGGGTGATGCTGCAGGGCCAGCTTGCGGTACGCGGACTTCACCTTCTGATCGTCCGCGTCCCGGCCGATCCCAAGGATTTCGTAGTAGTCTCTTTTCGTCACGGGAGGTTACGACAACCGCTAGGGCTTCACCGCGACCTTCACCATGGCCGGCCGCAGCAGCTTTCCTTTGAAATTATATCCGCTTTGGTATTCTTCCAGAACCGTCTGATCTTCGAAGTCGTCCGATTGGACGCGATCCACGGCCTGGTGCAGATTGGGATCGAACGGTTTGCCGGCGGCCTCGATGGGCTCGAGGCCGGCTTTTTTCAGCGTCTCGAACAGCCGCTGGTAGATCAGTTCGATCCCCTTGGCGTACTCTTTATCGGCAGTTTCGACCTTCATCGCGCGCCGGAAGTCCTCCAGGACGGGGACCAGGTCGCGCACGATTTCCATCGCCGCAAACTGCACATAATCGGAGCGGTCGCGTTCGGCCCGGCGCTTGAAGTTATCGAAATCCGCCAGAGCGCGGAGCAAGCGGTCCTTCAACTCGGCTTTTTCCGCTGCGAGTTGGTCGCGGTCCGCGCTGATCGCCGCGACGTGGGCCTCGAGCGTAAGGGCGGGAAGGTTCTCCTCCAAACCCGAAACATTCTGTTCCTGATTATCGTCTGCCACTGCTTTTAGATTAGCAAACATGCCAAGCCGCGAGCGGCGAGCTTGGCAGGCGAAAGCGCCTGCCCCACCAGCACCAGCTTGGCAGGCGAAAGCGCCTGCCCCACCTTGGCAAATCAGAACTGCATGCCTTCCAGCGCCCGCCTGGTCTGCAGCACCGCTCCCATCACCCTCTCGTACTGCATTCGCATGGGGCCCAGCACCGCGATCTTGGCCCAGATGCCGCTGGGCATCTGGAACGAGATGCCGATGATGGCCAGTTCCTTCATGGCCGGATGAGCGTCCTCCAGACCCACACGCACCGCCAGCGATCCGGTGGGTTCTTCCATGACCCGATCCAGCAACTCCACCAGCCGCTTCTTCTCTTCCAGCGCGTGTAAGAGGTCGCGCAACTTTTCGCGGGTGAGGTGCAGGTCCAGCCCCAGCAGGTTGGAGGCCCCCTCCATGTAGACGTCCGGCGCGACATCCACCTCCAGCAGGCCCTTCTGGAAGAGCAGCGTCAGCTTGCGCAGGACTGCGTCGTATATGGCGCGCTCCTCTGCAATGCGTAGCAATAGCTCCCGGCGCGCGTCCTCCAGGCGCCAGCCGCTGAAATTGCGATTCACATAATTGCGAATATTGCCCAATTCCTCGGAGGAAAGGGTCTCCTCCAGGGCCACCACGCGGTTGTGGACCGTGCGGTCGCGGGTAACCAGGATTACCAGGATGCGCCGGTCGCCCAGCGGCACGAGCTCAATCTGGTCCAGTTCCTGCACGGCCGGAGGCAGCGCGGCGGTGATTCCCACGTTGCGCGTCAGCTCCGTCAGGATGTGGCAGGAACGCTCCACGCGCGCTTCGACCGTGGCGGCTTCGCTGAGCTGGCTGCGCAACCGTGCGGCATCGGCCGAAGGCATGCGCCCGGCATTGAGAGACTGCACATAATGGCGGAACGCTTTTTCCGTGGGTATACGGCCGGCGGAGGTGTGCGGCTGCGACAGGTACCCTTCATCCGCCAGGTCCGCCATCGCATTCCGGATGGAAGCCGCGCTCAGACTCTGGCGGCGGCGCTTCGCCACCGTGTGCGAACCGACGGGCTCGCCCGTCTCGATATAGGTCCGCACAATGGCGTGCAGAATCTCGTGTAGCCGTATATTGAGCGGGGCGTCTGAGTCCATAAGGCCGTGCGCAGAGTGCGAAAGATCACTCTCTATTAGCTATTGTATGCATGCGCGAGCAAAAAACAAAAGGGCTATGGGTGCGCGACAAGAAAGTGGAGACCGGCGCAGTTCATCAACAGCACGGGTGGAATCTGAGCGTATGTGATACGCAAGGCGCAGGTGCCATTGTGGGGCAGCTTGGTTAGCTGCGGCCGATTGTCAATCGGCCACCTGCCGCGTTTGCACCAGACAGCGGCGGTAGCCAACCGCCGCTCAGGCTGCCAGCCTGCCCCACATAACGCCAGCTTCTCCACTTTTATGTCGCGCACCCAAGGG
>JBEKUO010000036.1:0-19740 GCA_049514955.1 Bryobacteraceae bacterium
TTCTTACGAAAGTATCCCACTCCGAAAACCCGATCGAAGCTTTTGGCCTTACCCGGATAATATGTGCTCAAGGTTTCCGTGCCATCAGTCAGATAGCCGATCCCGCCGCCGTACTGACTCCTCTCGGGCGAATGTTCGTTGAGGAATTTGGGAGCGCCTTCATCCTGCCGTACCTGCACGTGTCCGTAGTTGGAAACGATGGCGATCAGCCGGTCGTTGCCCACCTGGTGGATATGTTCCGTCGGCGCGAGAACGCCGGCGTTCACGGAAGTGACCGCCTTGGGATCGTTGACTTGGTCGCAGGTGTACCGGAAGGCCGGAAGTCCGAACTCGTCCTCGATCCAATCGCCGAAGTGGCCCGAGCCATAGGGCTTGGGATTGGAGCCGGCCTGAGCGGCGAGCCGCGAGACCGCCGCAGGCGCGGCCAGGACGGATCCGAGCGCCGTCACAAAACGCCTTCGGTCGATAGCCATGGACTCCAGCGTATCAGGAAGGACGTGGCGCACGCTTCAGCGTGCCGCGGCGAACTTCAGTTCGCCGAGTGCTGCTAAGCAGTTGTTTTGCAATGTGTTGGGCTTTGATTGTCTCAATCGCGAAGGGAAGCCCACGACGCCCGCGGCAGCGTTGGCTTCTCCACCGGTTGATCCAACACCGAGCGCATGCGGGCCAAAAAGCACGTCTCGGAAAACTGCTCCGCCCACGCCTGCAGTTCGCGCGGGCGCACCAGCGCCTCCACCTGCTCAAACCGGTGGATAGCTTCCGCAAGCTGTGCTTCGTCAGGCTCGTCGTAGAAAACGCCGCCCACCGGATCGTCCGCGGGCACGCTCTCCAGACTCCCGCCACGGCCCAGCGCGATGACGGGTTTGCCGCTGGCCAAAGCCTCCACCGGAGCGAGTCCGAAGTCCTCCTCGCCAGGCACAATGAGCGCGCGCGAACGGGCCAACAGTTCGCGCAAGTCCGCGTCGCAAACGCGACCGCAAAACTCGACATTGCCGCCAGCCATGCGCTTCAGATCTTTGAACTCCGGCCCATCGCCCACGATGCGCAAACGCCTGCCGGAGCGCGAGAATTCGCGCACGGCCATATCGATGCGCTTGTACGACACCAACTCCGATACGACCAAGTAATAGTCTTCCGGCTCGCGCCAGTAGAAGGTCTCCACCGCCACGGGCGGGTACACCACGCGCGATTCCCGCCGCCAGGCTTTCTGGATGCGCCGGCGTACGTTCTCGCTGTTGGCGATAAACTCATCCACTCGCGCCGCGGAGGCGTAATCCCATAGCCGCAGATAGTTGCTCACCGGCGCCATCAGCGCGCGCTTCCACGCCGGCGTCCACTCCTTCAGATAGGCGGGATAAAGGTCCCAAAGGTACCGCATCGGCGTGTGACAGTAACAGATGTGTCGCGCCGCTGACGACGTCAACACGCCCTTGGCCGGGCCCGATTCGCTGCTGATCACCAGATCGTAGCCGCGCAAATCGAATTGCTCCAGCGCCAGAGGCATCAGTGGCAGAAGCTGGCGGTAGTGCCGGCGCAGCGGGTTCAGGAAAGACGCGGTGATCTTGTGCCGCCGGATCTCGGGGCTCACGGCGTGCGGATCGTAGAACAGCGTGAAGATGTCGGCATCCGGCAAAAGCCGGCACAGCGATTCCAGCACCTTCTCGCCGCCACGCCAGTTGATCAGCCAATAGTGTACGATTGCGGCCCGCATCATCCCAAGAATAACCGTTTCCGGAGCGGCTGGCGCGCCAAACTCAATGTTTTTACGCTTCTTACCGAAGTGTCTGTGCTATTACTAGTCGCAGAGATGTCTGGAGCCAACGCTGTCGAAACCCTTGCCAACGATCCGCTACTGTACAGGGCGCCGCTGCCCTACGCGGCGCGGTTTTACCCGCTGGGGTTCCCAGCCGATGTGGCCAGTAACTCGCGGGAGGTGCTGGATGCGGCCCGCCAAAGCTGGGGTGTGTATGCGCCGCAGTTTGACACGCCGCCCCTGCGCCTGCATGTGATCGTCAGCGAGGGAGGCGCGGGGACCCCGCCAGATCCCGTACTGCGCGGCCAGCGGCACCTGCTGTCCTGGGTTTGCGACCAGGAGAATTTCTCCTTCTGCGACCGGCTGCAACGCTTCGGCTGCTGTTTTGTGACGCGTGCAACCGTCGCGGACCAGGTCTTTTTTCGCTGGCATTTCCTGGAAGCCATAATTTTCATGTTGCAGGAACAGATCTTTTACACCTCTCTGCATGCCGCTTGCGTGGCCTTAGATGGCGCCGGCGTATTGTTATACGGCGACTCGGGCGTGGGCAAGAGCACGCTCGCCTACGCCTGCGCCCGGCGGGGCTGGACCTATATCTCCGACGATGGCAGCAGTGTTTTGTTGGGCGGCGGCCGGACGGTCATTGGGGAGCCGCACCACTTTCGCTTTCGCGCAGAGGCGCCGGAGATCTTCCCGGAGTTGCGCGGCCTCACGGTAGGCCGGCAGTTGGATCGCAAACCCACCATCGAAGTGCGCACGGCGGATCTCCCTATTCGCACGGCACGGGAATGCCGCGTCGACCATATCGTGTTTGTGGACCGCCGTCCGGGCAGCGGTGCGAGTTTAACGCGAATATCGAGGGAAGAGGTCCAGGAGCGCATGCTGCGGGAAATGCCCATGCTGGACGAGGAGGTGGATGTGCGGCGCACGGAGGCGATCGTATCGATTTCCGAGGCGCCTGCCTACAAATTGTGCTATGGCAGTTTTGAGGAAGCCCTGCCCCTGCTCGAGCAGATGGTGCGGATATGGGGCACGGCATGATGCGCCTGCTGTTGCTGATCGCGCTCCTGGCCGTGGAGGCGCTGGCCCAGGTAGCCTCCGCGACCCTGTCCGGAACGGTGGCGGACGAATCGTCGGCAGTAGCGCCGGCCGTGACCATCACGGCGCGCGAAGAGGGCACCGGGTTTACGCGCAGTACCGTCACGGGCACCGAGGGCAGCTATGCCATCGAAGAACTTCCGCCTGGGCGGTATACCGTAACCGCAGTGAAGGCGGGCTTCCGCGCCACCAGTTCCGCACACGTGCTATTGACGGTGAACCAGAGTGCCCGGTTGGACTTCAAGCTCTATGTCGGTCCGGAGCGCGAAAGCGTCACCGCGACCGCCGAGGTATCGCCGGTGCAGAGCGACGAGGCTTCCATCGGCTACCGGCTCGACTCGCAAACCACCGAAGAGCTGCCGCTCAACCAGCGCAACATCGCCGCGCTGGTGACGCTCGGTGCGGCCGCCATCCCACGCCAGCTTGGCGGGTTCACTCACGACGTCATCAACGATGTGCAGCAGGGCTCGCGCGGATCCGTGGCCTTCAATCCGCCGATCGACGGAAGCCGCTCGACCATGAACGCTTTCCTGCTCGACGGCGCCTACGATACCGACCGCAATACGTTTTCCATCGCCGTCTATCCGCCCATGGAAGCGGTGCAGGAATTCCGCATTCAGACTTCGCTGGCGCCCGCCGAATTCCCCCAAGCCGGCGGCGGCTCCATCGATGTAGTGACCCGCTCGGGCACCCGCCAGTTCCACGGCAGCGTCTTCGAATACCTGCAGAACGAGGACGCCGACGCGCTGAGCTACTTCGATGTGACCAGCTTGCCGGCGCCGGAGGTGCGCCAGAATCAGTTTGGCGGATCGTTGGGCGGACCGGTGCCGGTAGCCAACACGTTCTTCTTCGTCACCTATGAGGGGCTACGCGCGAAGCTCGGCAGCCCCGTACAGTCCGTAGTTCCGCCACCCGGTCCGCGCACCGGCGACTTCACGGGCCAGAACACCATCTACGATCCCTTGTCTCTCGATGCCAACGGCGCGCGCCTGCCCTTTGCCAACAATATCATTCCCCCATCGCGCATCGATCCCATCGCCAGCACTTTCCTCGCGAAATATCAGCCCCTGCCCAATCTGAACAACGGCGACGGCAACAACTTCGTGGATGAAACACCCAACCAGAACCGCAACGATGCGGTGTCGGCCCGTCTCGATCATCAGTTCAGCAATCAGAGCCAACTCACCGGGCGGTACACGTTCAACGGCGAACAAAATTACATCGCCGGGTCCTACCCCCTGCTCCCCACCGAGGAAACCGTGCGCGCGCAGCAGGCGGCTCTGAGCTACACCTACGCGGGCAAGTCGTGGCTGAACGAAGCCCGGCTCTCCTTCACACGCATGCGCGTGTACGACACCACGGAGAGCGCCTTCCAAACTAATATCGTGCAGCAACTGGGGATTCAAGGCCTCAGCAGCGATCCAGCCAACTACGGTCTGCCCTATTTCCAGTTGGCCGACTATTCGCTGGTGACCGACAATCCCATGTTCCCGCAGACACAAGCCGACAATCTGTGGGACGCTTCCGACGGGGTATCGTGGGTGCGGGGAGCGCATACCATCAAGACCGGGTTCGATTGGATTCACTTCCAGTTGAACTACCGGCAGAGCCCGTTGGCACGTGGATCGTACACCTATACCGGCGCATTTACCAGCGCCAGCGGCACGCAAAGCCCCAGCGGCGATGCGCTGGCGGATTTCCTGCTGGGATTCCCGCAGCTTACCAGCCGCGACGTGGGCGACACGCAGGCGTATATGCGCCAGAGCAGCTACGGCGCTTATGTGCAGGACGATTGGCGCGTGAGCTCGCGCCTGACGCTGAATCTGGGTCTGCGCTACGAGTATGCCAGCCCCTTTTCGGAAGCGAATGGGAATCTACTGAACCTGCAATATTCCACGCAGCCGAACCCGCCGCCCCCGCAACTGGTGCCGGTCCATGAGGCCGTGCGACCGGATACCCGCAACTTCGCGCCGCGTGTGGGGCTCGCGTGGCGGATCCCCAAGATCTTCGGCGGAGTAACCGTTTTCCGCGCCGGATATGGAATCTATTACAACCCGGAAATCGCCGTCGAAACGTACGACCTGCTGCTCAACGGGATTCTGGTTCAAAATAACGTGACCGACGGTTCGCAGGCGCCCATTCTGACCACGCGCAACGGGTTCCCGCAGACCGCGTCCACAGGCTTCCCGACTTATTTCGGAATCGATCCCGGCGCCCGCACGCCCTACGTGCAGCAGTGGAACGCCGGCTTTCAGCACGAGTTCGCGGGACACATTCTGGGCGAGGTGTCGTACGTGGGAAGTAAAGGCACGGACCTGGGCCGCTTTCGCCAGTTCAACACGCCGTTGCAAACCGAGACTGGCGCGGACCTGCCGCCGCGGCCGGGCGATCTCCAATCGCTGCGCACCTGGCCGAGCTTGGGTGAAATCATTCAGCGGCAGCACATCGCCAACTCGTCCTATAATGCGCTGCAAGTCAAGGCCGAGAAGCGCATGACCCGCCATGTGTCGCTGCTGGCCAGTTTCGCTTGGTCGAAATCCATCGACGACGCCGACTCCGTGATCCCGGGCTTCTACGACAGCTTGGGCGCCCAGGATGAAAACAACCTGCGCCTGGAGCGCGCGCTGTCGTCCTTCAACGTGGGGCGGCGCATCAGTGGCGGCTATGTGATCAACCTGCCGCAGGTGCGAGCATTGGGGCCGGCGTTGCGGAATTGGCAGTTGAGCGGGATCGTCACCCTGCAGGACGGTATGCCGGCAAACGTTTTCTACTATGCTTTCGACCCCGCCAATACCGGCCTTCCCAACCGCCCGAATATCGTGCCAGGCGTGAGTTTGACGCTTCCGCGCAGCCAGCGCAACACGCAGGAATTCTTCAATACCGCCGCGTTCACGGCTCCCGCGCCCTATACCTTCGGCGATGCCGGCCGGAACATCGTGAATGGCCCTGGCAACAACGTCTTCGACATGGGGCTGCATCGCCGGTTTGCCATCCAGGAGCGTGGCAGCGTGGAATTTCGCGCCGAGGCCTTCAACGTCTTCAATCATCCGAACTGGGGCGTCCCGGGAACCTACGCCGATTTCGGAGCGCCCTTCTTTGGCGGAATCCTCGGCGCCGGCAACCCGCGCCAAATGCAATTCGCGCTTCGGTATGATTTCTAGTGTGGTGTCCAGCCTAGAGTCGTGGCGCACGCTTCAGCGTGCCGCGGCGAACTTCAGTTCGGCGCACACTACGTGACTGCGCGGGTTCCCAGCGGCGTGGCAGCGGCGATGGAGGCGCTGCAATTTGGGCGGGACACCCTGCCCGTTCCCGGCGCCCTCCTCCAACATTCCCATGAAGTTCTCGACTTCTGCGACCGCGCCCATCTCACTCTGGTCCTCGGCGCGGTGGCCGGCGATGCGTTACCGGACTGGATGCGCGAGCGGATCGCCCGAAACCTGGCCGCCAATGCCAAGTGGCTGGAGCGCTACCGCACCCTCCAGTCGCAAGTCGAAACATGGCTCGAAACGGCCGGCATCGACTTCATCTTTCTGAAGGGCACCACGCTATGGCCCCATTTTGTTTCAGACCTCCGGTTGCGCATGCAGTTCGATCTAGACCTGCTTTGCCCGCCGGAAGACGCGCCACGCGCCTGGGATCTGCTTATTCGCCAAGGCTACCAGCCGCTCGAAACCGCCGAACTCCCGACAGACCACCTGCCAACCCTCTTCCGCAAGACAGGCTTTGAATGGCGCGGCGATCACTTCGATCCGGAGAGCCCCATCTCGATCGAAGTGCATTTCCGGTTCTGGGACGGGCGCACCGAGCGGATCCGCGCGCCGGGTGTGGACGAGTTCTGGAAGCGCCGCACCAGGCGGGCTCTCGACACCGCAGATGCGCTGGCCTACGCCGCGTTGCACCTGCTGCGCCACATTTTTCGCGGTAGCGTAAGCCCGCATCACGTCTACGAGCTGGCCTGGTTTTTGGAACATCACGCAGCCGACCAGGCATTCTGGGATCGCTGGCAGACCCTGCACCCGCCCGCGTTGCGGCAACTTGAGGCCGTAGCTTTTCGTTTGGCGCGAGAGTGGTTTGGCTGCTCCCAGGGGCCGGTTGCGGAACAGGAAACAGCCCGGCTGCCCGCGCCGGTTCAGGACTGGTTTGCCACGTTCGCAGCTTCGCCGCTCGAAGGCTTGTTCCGTCCGAACAAAGATGAATTGTGGCTACACTTGGCCCTGCTCGATTCCGCGCGCGACAAAATGGCGGTCCTGCGGCGGCGACTCGTTCCCTTGCAGTTGCCCGGTCCGGCGGATGCGGTTTCGATCCCCGATGAACAGCTCACCTTCCGCCGCCGCGTGCTGAAACAGGTGCGCTATCTGCGCTATTGCGCGAGCCGGGTGGTTTATCACACGCGCGCCTTTCCGAGTGTATTGCGCAGCGGTCTCCGTTGGCGCATGCGCTCCAGCGGCCTTAGCAAGGGTTACTGGACGTTTCTGAGCGCCAGTTCGCTGATGAGCCTGGGCATGTTCATTTACGTGCTGCTGTACAACCTCTATCTCCTCGACTTGGGGTTCCGGGAAGACTTTGTCGGACAGGTGTCCGGCGCTTCGACGGCCGGTTCCGTCGCAGCCGCGCTACCGGCCGCGGTCCTGGCACGCCGGTTCGGCCTCGACAAGATGATCCTTTGGTCCTTCGCGGCCGTGGGCGCGATCTCTGTTCTGCGCGCGCTAGTGTCCACGCGAGTGCCGCTGTTGGGACTCGCTTTCCTAAACGGCATTTCGATGTCGGTGTTCGCCGTGGCGCTGGCGCCCGCAATCGCCCGGCTGACGAGCGAAAAGGCGCGCGCGACCGGCTTCAGCATCTCCACCTCCAGTTCGATCGCGTTGGGCATTCTGGGCAGTTGGCTGGGCGGCCGATTGTCGCTTTGGCTGGGCGGCAAGCGGCCCGCCATGTTGGTCGGATGCGCATTGGTAGGCCTGGCGCTGTGGCCCGCAGCGCGACTCAAGATCCTGCCCGCGCCCGCCGAAGGCGCCAAGCTGTATCCGCGCAATCGCTTCGTGGTGCGCTTCCTCATCGTGTTCGCCCTGTGGAACCTGGCCAACGGCCTCTTCAATCCGTTCGCTAATACGTATTTCGCGCGCATGCACGTGCCGGTGGAGCGCATCGGGATGATCTTCTCCGGAGGGCAACTGGCGCAAGTCGTCGCGCTGATGCTCGCGCCGCTGGTGCTGCGGCGGCTGGGTATGGTGAGCGGAACCGCGGCGATGCTGATGGCTACCGCCGCGATGCTGGGCACATTGGCAACGGGCCCAGCCGCCGGGGCTGCGGCGTTTCTGTTCGCGGCCTATATGGCCTTCCAATACATGACCGATCCCGGCATCAACACGCTGCTGATGGATCGCGTGCGGGAGCAGGAACGCGGCG
This sequence comes from Bryobacteraceae bacterium, assembly GCA_049514955.1. Taxonomy (GTDB): domain Bacteria; phylum Acidobacteriota; class Terriglobia; order Bryobacterales; family Bryobacteraceae; genus Bog-159. Next base: position 8,255 of record JBEKUO010000036.1, read on the forward strand.
GCGCCGTCGCGTTGATGATGCTGGTGTCGTTCGGCGCGCAGTTCGTGTCTTCACTAGTGGGTGGCGGCTCCATCGCCAGGTTTGGATATTCCAAGGTGCTGGCCTGCGCAGCGGGACTGGCGGCTGTCGCGGCCGTGGCATTCCGGTGGTTGCCGGGCCCGGAGGCGGCGCCCGACGTCAGCCCAGTCGCGCCCGCGTTGCTGCACGCATCTGCGCCTGGTTCCGCTCCAGACTGACTTAGTCGCGCGTCAGTCCTCAGGGCGAATCCCAGGCGTCGTGTCGGGTTCGAAGAAGCGCGGGAATTCTTCCGCGGCCGTACCGGCTTCGCCGGCGATTCGACGTCCGGAGCAGTGCCCGTTGTTCCAGCAAGCCTCTATCATCGGTCGCGGGCACTGGCGTAAGTCAAGCTGCAGGCATGAGCTTGGCCGTGGCGAGCATGTTCAATTCCAGTATGGCGCGATTATACTCTTGAGCCTTTCCCTGATTAAGAATTCGCTGCGGTCCGCCGTCGTTGGCGCAATGACTCAGAGGTGTATCCAACGTAGCGGCGGAGAGAACCGGGAAAAGTCTGTGTCGGCCGTTACCCACTCACAGCCGGTCTCGATAGCGACCGCGGCGTGTGCGGCGTCTGCGACCAGCTTCCCCCGAAGTTGGGAACTCTCGCAGAGCAGGCGAAAAATGCCCCAGTGCCGCGGCCCGGGCCGAGCCAGGTTGCACGTCGGGCGAGACAGGAGTGCATCGAGGAATTTGAAGGCTTGCCCTGCAGTCGATGGTGGATCGAACACCCGCGGGTTTGTCACAACTCTCACGAATCCGTGAAGTACGAGTTCCGAAAGGGCGAACGGCTCAGGCCCCGTGGCACACTCGACCACCCAAGCAGCGTAGCGTCTGTGGCCGGGCGACTCCTGCCGGTGGGCATACACCAGGATGTTGACGTCTGGCATCAGCATGGATGGCTCAAGGTCTCTTGCCGCGGAAGGCAGCTTCGTCTTCCGCCACAACTAGGGCGGAGGTACGATCAAGATCCAGGTGCGGGCTAACGAGCTTTCCTCGCACTGTGTGCAGGCGAAATGGCGGCGCGGACGAAGATGGCTCCGGCGCCAGGAGGAGGTTGCGCAAGGCATCCTCCATCAGCTTGCTCAGCGTGACACCGCACTCCACGGCGCGCTGCTTGGCATCCTCGATGAGCGGCTCCGGAAGGGAAATCGTGGTCCTCACAACCCTATAATAACATGATGATGTAACTGCATCAAGATTCGATGCATATGCATCACGCTGCGCGTAAAGCGCCCGCCATTGTAATAACCCGTGGACCTTGCTCGCCAATCTGGCTGAACGAAAAGCGAAATGACGTGAAGGGAGGCTCAAAACAATGAAGACATTCTGGACTGCGACGCTCGTTCTGACATCGATGGGATGGGCGATAGCGCAGGAGGTTCCGCCGGTGCCCAAGCCGCAGGAAAGTGAGGAGCCGACTCTCGAGGCGACCATGAAATTCATCCAAGACAAGCTTCCCGGTAGGGTGAATTACATGGTTTACGTGCACGACAATCTTGCCGGAACCGACGCCAGCATCAAGCGGAGCTTCGCGCTGGGCGACGTGTCCGCCGACGCCAGTCGTTGCTACATCGGCTTCCACGAGCGTTTCGACAACGGGAAGAACATCAGCGAGCATGATGGCGAGCTTTTCCTGAGGCAGGTTCGAGAGGTCGTGCTTACGCAGATGGATCAGATGACAGCGGGCAGACGCCAAGGTTGGCCACCCGGAACGAAACACCAAGGTCGATCCTCCCATCTTCCTGGTAATAGCCAAGACCGAGCATCACTCGATGATGTTTAACTTCTATGACGACTCTCTGGCTGATCGCATGTTCAAGGCGCTGCAGCACGCCATGGAGTTGTGTGGCGGCGGCCACCAGGAGCCGTTTTAACGGGGGGAGCAGCATGACACAACCAACCGAAGTCTTTTTCGAAAGGATAGTGACGCTCACCTTCCTGGCTGCCGTTCTCATCGTAGTGGCACGAAACGCTTACGGTAAGCGCCAGTGGCTTGCCTGGCGGGTCATACGGTTCATCATCTTGGTTCTAGCGACGTTGATCGTCTTGCTTCCGGCAAAAGCAATCGGGCTGCACGGCTGGTGGCTCCTGTAAGTCGCTCTGGGGCTTGCCGCACCCGTCTATTTCGCCCTTGAATGGAAACGCTCACGGAGGATTCCCAGCGAAATGAGACGTAAGGTAATTGAGGAATGGGAAGCTCGGTCAGGCAAACATTTTGATCCGACGGTACAGGAGCTCGATCACAAGATTCCGTTCGCCAAAGGTGGTGGGCACACGATGGATAATCTCCGGGTTGTCCGAAAAGATGCCAACCGAAGAAAGGGCGGTGCGGAGCCGACCCTTGAGGACTGGTTTCGTATCTGGGGCCGGAAGGATGAGTAGGGCACAAAACCTCCCCAGGGCAAAAGGAGCGGGCGCCTCAGGGCGAATCCCAGGCGTGGTATCGGGTTCGAGGAAGCGCGGGAATTGTTCTCTCGGCCGTACTGGCTCGACCAACGATCCGACGCTCCGGAGCAGTATCTCGCAGTCGGCTGGGTGGGTGGCCGGCTATACTCTGTGATCTTTGAGATTCGGGCGGACCAAGAGGTCGAGATTCTGCACTTGGTTACGCTGTGGAGGTCAACGAAGGAGGAAGTCCGATTGTATGAAGAAAACTCGTAAACAGGCCAAGGCGGTTTCCGCCGATGCGATCGCACGATTGGCCGATCAAGGGAAGGACGTTTCTGGTTTCTTCAAGGGGCGAGGCCGCATGGTTCAGCCGATTCGGCGCGTAAATGTGGACCTCACCGCGGCCATGTTGGAGGAATTGGATAAGGCCGCGGAGGGCCTCAACGTGAGCCGCCAGGCCGTCATCAAGACACTGATCCGGCAAGCTCTCGATCGGCACTACATGGCGCAGCGTGCAAGGCAGGCGCCCAGGCCGTAGAATGAACGGCCTTCCGGTCCCGGACCCGATTACGAGTAGCGGGTGACGGATGCAGCGCGTGTCCCTTGAGCATCATTCGCCATGTGCAACAATCAAACGATCGTGCAACCTCCGATACGCATTCTGGCCGGCCTGCTGCTTGCCGCAGCCGCACTCCTCGCGCAATTCCAATACGACACCAAACAGCCTCGATACGACCTGCGAGGCGATAGCCACGCGAACCGACGCCGAGGTTCGCGGATGCGGTTCACTGGTCCTCGCGGAGGGCGCGTCAATTTCATTCTGGTCAAGCCTCAGAAAGCCACGCCGCCGTTTCCTGGCGTGATCTTCCAGCACGGCGGCGGACAGTCGATGACCAACTATCTGTCGGAAGCCCTGATTCTTGCACGAGCAGGTGTCGTCTCCATGATCCCCGATGCGCCGGCACGCGGCGAAGGAAAGAACCCCGAGATCAACACGATGAAACTGGAGGCGGCCAGTGACTTTCAAGCGGAAATCGTGATCACGGAACGGCGCGTTTTGGACTTACTTCTTCAGCAGCCAGGAATCGACCCGCGGCGCATCGCCTATGTCGGACACAGCTATGGCGGCGTTGCAGGCGTTGTGCTGACCGGCGTTTAACCACGTATCGCGGCCTTCGTGCTCAGCGGGGCGTAGCCGCCGGAAGGGCGGCACATCCAGGAAGACGGGAGCTCATACTGGCAGGGGATGAAGAGGAGCATGTCTCCCGAAGAATTCGCGAAGACGCTGGACAAGGTGCGAGAGACAGATCCGGACCGCTATTTGCCGAAGGCGCGTGCTCCGGTGCTAGTGCAATGCGCGCGATTAGACACCGATGACAACGTTCGCGGATGTCCTGCGGTCTACGAAATCACTGGGGGGGCCAAACGACTGATCTGGTATGACGACGATCACCACTTCACTTCGCTCGGAGCGCTCCGGGATCGGCTGGCCTGGCTGGAGAAGTATCTCAAGCTGGAAACCCTTGAGCCACACATCTCGGGGTTCCTCAAGCGGTAGATTCTGGCAGATGCAGCCAGATCCCGGCCCTCTGAAACAGAGGCGTAAGGCGCGGTTAGCAGGCTCCACGAAGGAGGAAGTCCGATTGTATGAAGAGAATTCCCTAGATCGGCCAAGCCGGTTTTGCCAAAGCGATCGCACGGACAGCCGATCAAGGGCAGGACGTTTCTGGTTTCCTCAAAGGCCAAGGTCGAATGGTTCAGCCGATTCAGCGCGTAAATGTGGATCTCACTGCGGCGCTGTTGGAGGAGTTGGATAGGCCCGCTGAGGGCCTCAAGCCGTCATCAAGACACTAATCCGGCAAACTCTCGACCAGTACTGCACGGCGCAGCGAGCAAGGCAAGCATGGCCCAGGTCCTCTTAGCGCCTTCGACGTGGCTAGGAAGTGAGGGCAAACTTCGCCTCTGGAAGGTGAATCGGCAATGCGTACGGCGTAGTCGATCAACTCCATTCCCCAACCGTCCGCCGCCGCGCGGTTGTACCAGAATTCGGTCCGGGCAATCGATAGCTTGAGCCGACGCAATCAACCGATGGACCAAGGCGGTCAGCGGTGCTACGTACCCCGTCAACAGCGGCGATGAGGCTTTTCTTCCTCTCCGGGTCGCTTGTGCCGGGGCCGCGCTACTCTTGGAGGCGGGCCGATCATTGTAGCGCGTCGCTCTTTACAGAAAGTGACTCACTGGAGGATAGCGTCGGCAGGCGAAAGCGGCTACCCCGCGAAAGCGGCTGCCCCACTAGTGTGTCGTACCCGTGCCAGGATATACTCCCATCACGCTCAGAGTGTCCCCGGCCTGAATCATGGTTTGCAATTGCGCCTGCGTGTAGGTCGCGCCGGTATCGCTGATGTAATTGTTGCTCACGGGCTGGTAGAGCAGCCCGTGGACTTGCCCGTCGAGCGTGCCTCTGGCGATCAGGTCGATATTGGCCGGAGCCTGCGACTGCAGCGTCGCCCAATTGTTTTGGATCGTCGATCCAGTGACATTGTGTGGCGTTAGCGTAAGGGTATAACCGACCGCGGGGGCCGTTCCGGTATCGAAGCACAGTTCATATGCCGCGATATCGTTCACCTGAGTTTGGGTGTATCCGGCGAAGACTGGGGCGGCGAAGAACGAGATCAGCGAATTAGTGTGACCGTCATGAGTCAGTCCAAAGCCGTCGATGCTGGTCGCGGCGGTTTTGGTGAACAACGTCTTCTGATACTCGTTCCTCAACTCCGGCGTTTTCATCGGCTGGCCGACGTCGGTGGTAATGAGGCGGTTCGAGCCGGGACCAGGATTAGCGGTGTGACACGAGTTACAGGTTTGGGGTGTCGGTGTGAGGCGCGACTCGGCTATCGTCAGGTAATCGGTCAGGCCCTGGGAAGGATTGCCACCGTTTAAGGAAGTAGGCAGAGTGCGATCCAGGTTCTGGTTGGGGTTTGGCAGGAACAGGATGCTATTGAGGAAATCGGAGTAAAGCGTCATGTTACCGGAAGAGATCTGAGTGCCGCCCATCAACGAGGCAAAAGCAGCGTTAAAGGCTGACAGGTTCGCTTTGTCGCCGCGCCAGTGGTAGGGCGAGAGGTTGAGGAGGCCCCGCAGAGTCTGCGTAGTCATGGGGCCTTTCATGGGATGAAACAGGTAGGTCCTTCCATTCTGTACGACACTGGTCATGCTGCCGCCCGGATCGCCAAGGTTCCAAGCCAAGTGGTCCATGTCTCCGTCTACATGGCACGAAGCGCAGGCGCCGGTGCCGGTTCCCGACAGCTTGGCATCGTATAAGAATCCGCGGCCTTGTTTGACGGTGGCCGGCGTGGGATCCGTCAACAGGATCTCGCTCGACACCGAGTTGAATGACGAGGTGTCGATGACCGAGATGGAGTCGTAAAGACGGTTTAAGCAGTACAGCGTGTTGGCGCCGGCATTCAGGGCCAGGCCGCGCGGTCCCCGTTTGTTGGCCGGATCCACGTTCGAACCCGATCCGCTGGCCTGAGAGACCTCCACGAAAGACAAGACGTTGCCGTTGGTATCCACCTGGGCTACGCGGTCGGTTCCGAAAGCCGCAACGTACATGAAATTTCCGCCCGGATCGAAGACCACGGCGGTGGGCTGCGCCAAGGCAATGCCGAGATCTCCTGGACTTGGGGCACAGCCATACTGGACGCCGGGGTTCAGGTCGAACGGGGTGATTGTGCCGTCGGAAATCTGAATGCGGGTAATGCGATTATTCACCCAGTGACCGCAAAGCACCGGTTCGAAAAAAGTGAGGTTCATGGCATCGGTGTTCGCCACGAACAGATCGCCTCCGACCGGGTTTGCGGCGAGACCGAGGTTGATGGTGCCGACTCCGGAGTAATAGCCGGCGATCGAGGGAAACGCGCCGGTGGCGATGGCCACTACGCCGTTGTCGGGCATCTTGAACTTGATATCCTTCGCCCATGCGGGATCGGTGGCCGAGACAATGAGCCCCACTTTGGGCGGCGGCGGCAGGACTGGATTCGTGGGCGGAGGCTGCGGCGGCGCCAGGTTACTCGGGATAAGAGTGGTGGCGTTCCCGGACAGAGCAAAGGCGGCGTAGACCGTGTTTCCGCCGTTACCGACGGCCAGCGCGCGCGGATTTCCCCCATACACCGGGATGGCTGCGATCGACGCATGGGTATTCGTGTCGAATACCTTGATCGCATTGCTGCGGGAACAACTGACGTAGGCTTGATTGGCGCCCGCAAAGACGACGTCCATCGGCTCGATACGGGCCTGGATCGTGTCGGTGACAATGCCCTGGGAAACGGAAACCACACTCACGCTGTTGGAGGCCTGGTTGACGACCCAGGCTTCGTCGTCCGTCAGGGGATTCACGGATACCGGTCCGACGCCCACCGGAATCTCGGCGAGCAAAGTGGGACTGGCGGGCGCGGTCACGTCGAACACGGATAATGAATTGTTCGGCGTATTCACGGCAAACAGGCGTGTTCCATCCGCCGAAAGCCGTATCGGGTTGGTCTGCGCCGCTTCGAAATTGGCATATGGCGGGGGTGGCGCCTGCGCCCGGGTGACTACCAAGGTTATCAGTGAGAGGCAGAGTGCGAGCAACATGGCGCCGGTTATGGCTGGTCTGGCCGGTGATAGCATGGTTCCTTCGCTTTCCCTACCCTCGAGCGGTTCGGTTTGGGAATATTGTCGTTAAGTCTACGCCCAAACAGCTAGGCCGTCAAGCTGGTGAGCGGTTAAAGCGGTTAAAGCGGTGATCGAACCTGAGGTTGTGCCGGCGCGGCTGAAAGGCGTGAAATCCGAAGATAGGGGACTGGCAATGACTCAAAAGGAGCAGCGCGCCTGCGTTGTTTGTGAGTGTGCCGCCGATGATCCCGCGATGCAATTGGAGTAAGAACACCGATTCGAGCAGGCCTTGGCAGAAGGCTCGTGGTAGGTTGCGAAAAAGGGAAACTTAGCCGCCGATGAACGCGGATGAACACCGATAAGACAAGCCCAAGATCTTTGTTTTCCATCGGCGTTGATTCACGGAAGGCAGTTGAAAACGCCTCCCCACCACCCAACGCTTCCGGTATTTAAGGCGTGGCCGCGCTCGCGGCGCGTGCTCCGATCGCCGGCTTCTGGACGCGGCGCCAAGCGTGCTGGTCGCGCCAATGCCGCCAAGCCAGACTCACCGCTCGCACGACTTCATCAGCCTGGAAGGGCGTACTCAGCACGTCATAGCCGCCCAAATTCAGCACCTCGGCCCAGAGCCTTTCGTCTGCCAGCCCGCTGGTGACGATGAGTGGCGGCGGTTGCTGCATGTGTGAAAGTTCCCGCAAGACGTCTTTCCAACTTCCATCCGGAAGCGAGGACCCGGCGATCACCACGCCCGGAGCCACCTCGTTCAACATCTTGCGCGTATTGCGAAGAGCCGGCAGCAAATGGAGGTCCCACCTGGAATGCCGGAAGATCTCGTTGAGGGAGTATTGATCGTCTCGGGAAGGAAGTATGGCCACCGTTTTGACCATCGTTGCATATTCGCCCATAAGCTGCCTCCGAATGCCGCCTTCGGTTTCAACGGCCGACGCGGTTCCGTCGTTACTCGATGCTATCGTCAGTTAAGGTACTTTGCTAGCTATCTTTGGTTAACTATGCGGGCCCGGTGGTGGCTGGTGGCAGAGAGAAGTAAGGCACCGCTTACTGACGTGCGCGGTTCTGACGGCGCGGCTCCGACGGCTCGGCTTCGACGGCGCGGTTCTGACGGCGCGGCTCCGTCTGCGCGCCTCAGTTGGTTTGCTTTTCCAAAACGATCGTGATGTCGAAAGCGGCCTGCGGCGTCTTGACGTGATTGGCGATGGTGAGAGTTTGCCCGTCCGGGGAAAGGGTCCAGCTCTCGGTCTGGGAGATATCCATCCCCTGCACCTCACGCTTGCTGTCAATCACCAGCGTATCGCCATCCCAGCGCGCGGCGCCGATGAACTGCTGTCCACGAATCACATTCCTGCATTCCTTGCCATCGGTGGTGTATGACAGGTCGGTGACGATCTCCTTTTGCTGGCCAAACTGAGTGGTCGTTATTTTCAAGTGAGTGTCGTGCTGGCTGATTTTGCGGACCATCTTGTCCGGCGCCGGCAGCGGAGCGAAATTGCTCGCCGCGGGGTTCATTTTCCATTCACCGGAGAAGTTCGGCTTGGCGAAAACATGGTTGATAGCGCCCCACAGTACGGCCAGCGCCAGTATGCGGAGAACGATTGTTTTGGTTTGCATGTGATTTTCCTTAGTCGAATTGATTGGCGTTGGCAGGCGGAAGCGCCCGCCCCACTTGCCAGAATACTTTCATTGGGTCCTCAGCACGACGTCGAATCTGCGGCCGGAGGTGCCCTGCGTCGAAGTCACATCGAAGAAATCAAACGGACCGCTTCTTCCCAGCGGCTGGCGCGCGGCGCGAAAACGGATATGATTCGGGTCCCAATTCTCGCCCACCTCCGCAAGAAGGTCGTACAGCCCCGGGGCGACATTCCGCATGCATACCTTGTTCCTGGCCTGAATGTAGATCGCCCGCAGCGGCGCGGCGGTGTTTGCCTGCACGAGGGTGGCAAAGGCGTCGCGGCCGGTCTCGTTTGAAACCCACAACTCGCCCGCGCCGGACCTGCGCGTCCACAGCAATTCGGTCCCATTTACCGGCATCACGGGCGCGGCCGCGGCGATGTCCCGATGGCGCTGCTGGGCGGGTGGCACCGCATCGTCCTTTGGCGGGACCCGGTCGCTTGTAGCGCCCGTTCGAGGCTCGGGCGAGTTCTCTCCGATTTTCGGGAGCGAACGCCAGAGGTCCACTCCCTCGCGCGCCCAGTTAGACAGCGCGTCAGCCGTGACTGACTTGTCGCCAAACGGATTGATAACCCGCGAAGGCGTCAGTAGCGCTGGCCGCGGCAGGCTGCCCTGAGTGAGAACGGAGTCCAGGGCGGGGACCCGGAGTGCGTTGATCAGCAGGCCGGCAACAACCACTGGAGTCAGACACACCCAGGCCAACCAGAGGGCCTTTGCCGGCCAGCGAACCTGGAGGTCCCACAGTAACTGTTCCATACGGCGGCGAGGACGCGGATGGACGGATGCAGCCGCATCAGCGTCCGCTGGTGGCTTGGGAGGCGGCGGTGTCCGAGGCGGCGGTGTCTGAGGCGGGGGTTCCGGGCGACGTCCTACAAAGATGTGTGAGCCCTTGAGCGAAAAGTACGCTTCATTGATCTTTTGAAGCTGCTGCTCGGCTTTTTCCCGCAATTGGGGATCGGACTCAAATCGATCCGGATGCCATACGCGAACCAGGTCTTTATAGGCGCGGCGGACCTCTTCCCAAGAGGCATGCGGGGCAACGCCCAATGCCTGGAAACATTCGGTGTCGGACATTTTGGCGCTTCGTTGTGCGGTGGATGGCATGGTATTTCTACAGCGCGGGAAATTCGTCGCCACGGGTCGCACGAGCCAGGAGAACCGCGCCCGTTCGCAGGCACTCCATGTTCGCAGTCTGGCATGGATCGGACGGAAAGTAAGTGCTATCCGAGGTTAGCAGGGGGGTACTGCTAAGTTTCTCCACACCCAAGGTCCGGCGAACTGAAGTTCGCCCGGCCCTAAGCGCACCCCGCGCTGAAGCGTGCGCCACTACTAACTGTGTTGGTGCTGCTGGTAGTGCTGGCGCAACAGATCCTTTCCGTAGTCGTTGCCATTGGGCGTGCGCACGACCACGTGAATGTGTTGGCGGGTGGGCTTTTGGGGTTCGGCGGCGAACTTCGCGAGGTTGGCGGGGCGCTGGTGATCGAATTCGATCAGGACCACGGGGCTGTGGATGCGGTAGTAGAAAACGCTGCCGGGCTCGGTTGCGCCGATCCAGGCGAAGAAGGTGCGGTCGAGATGCTGTCTTACTTCGTCCATCTTGACGCGCGCGTGGCCGTCATCCATGTTGCTGACGTATAGATCAATGAGCTCGACGAGATGCCGGTGTTGCGGCTTGGCCAACTCCGGCGCGCGCAACCCGGCGTAGTCCAGGACCACATTGTCCTTGAACGCTTCGGTCAGGTTGTTGTTGCCCGTCTTGGAGAAGTTGAGAACCGCCTTCTGGCGTTGTGCGTCGGTAAGCTCGCGGAGCATGGCGAATCCCTGGTCCTGCTGCTCTTGAAGGACGACGGTGCCCTTGTATTTACCCGATTCGGCGATGACCGGCTCGGAGCCCGCGAAATAGGGCGTCATGACCACCTGATCGCCCAGGACAAAGTAGTTGACGATGGCGTGATGACCGTCGAGTTGCCAGCCCCAGGGCTCGCTGGCGGAGGGCTTGCCCATGACGGTGATGAAGTAGAGCCATTCGCCTAGAAACTCGTGATCGCCGGTCAACTCAGCCAGGGTCTCATTGAGGTGCATGATGTCGCGGGTGAGTTGGAAGCCTTTGGCGCTGAGGGAGGCCTGCAGCAGGCCGAAGGCGGCTTCGCGCTGCGGCCCGCTCATCTCCAGAAAGCTGACACCCTGGCGCACATAGAAATGCTGATTCATCCATTTGCGCCATTCGGGGTCGTCGACCGGGAACATGGTTTTGGCGCGTTGCGGGGCGGTCAGAGCGGCGAGGAATTTTTCCGCGGCGTTTCGCACAGGCTCGGTGGACACTCCCGTGGATTGAATGTGGAAGAGATCTGGGATGACGTGGCCATCGCTGGTGATGCCTTTGAACGGGTCGGCAAGACCCTTGCGTTCGTACTCTTCCGACATACGGCGAAATTGCTCCGCCATGTTTGAGGGGCTTTGCGGCCAGCCTCTGCGCGCGGCCACGAGGGTGGGGATCAGGGCAGACAAGAGCGATCGGCGGGTGAGGTCCATGGATGCGAGGAATATATCACAAATCCAAAAATCGGGGAACTACCGGCCGGTTCCGTGTCGCGGCAAAGTGAGAAATTCCTATTTGGGCAAAGTAGAACGTTCCTCTTGACAGCCGCGAGGCTGGAGGGATGGAACGTATTGCGATGAGCCAAGAGGAACGAGACTGGCTGGATTGG
>JBEKUO010000037.1:0-28425 GCA_049514955.1 Bryobacteraceae bacterium
GAAGGCACCATGGCGCTAGTCACCAAGGTCATGGTCCGGCTCATGCGCAAGCCCGAGATGGTCAAGACCATTCTGGCGATCTACGATTCCGCGGAGGATTGCGGCGCCACGGTCGCGGAAATCACCGCGCGCACCATCGTTCCGGTTGCCGTCGAAATGCTGGATGGCGTGATGCTGCGCATGGTCGAAGAGGCCACCCACGCCGGCTTTCCCATGGATGCGGCCGCGGTCCTGCTCATCGAGCTGGAGGGGCTGCGCGAAACCGTCCTGGAACAGGTGGATCAGATCCGGGATGCCTGCCAGGCCTGCCGTGCACGCGAAGTGCGTGTGGCCCAGACTGCCGAGGAGCGCGAACTGCTGTGGAAAGGCCGCAAGAACGCATTCGGCGCGGTTGGCCGCGTCAGCCCTTTCTACTACGTGCAAGATGGCGTGGTGCCGCGCACGCAGATCGCGCCTACATTGCGGGTCATCGCGGAAGTGGGCCGCAAGTACGGCCTGACCATCAGCAATATCTTCCACGCGGGTGACGGCAACATGCACCCCATCATCCTGTTCGATGCGCGCAAACCGGGCGACCTGGATAAAGCCCGGGCGGCCGGCGCCGAAATTCTGGAATACTGCATTTCGGTGGGCGGGTCCATCACCGGCGAGCACGGAGTCGGGATGGAGAAGAACGAAATGATGCCGCGCCAGTTCAAGCCGGAAACGCTGGACATGATGCGCCGCTTCAAGGAACTGTTCGATCCCGCCAATCGATTGAACCCCGGCAAAATGCTGCCCACGGGGAAAGGGTGCCTGGAGATCCGTCAGCCTTCGTGGCGCACGCTTTAGTAGCGTGCTGCCGGGGCTTCAGCCCACGGTCGGGAGATTCTACATCTGCTTCCCCGAGGGCGGCAGTTCGGTGCGGAGGTGGCGCAGGCACTCTTGCCTGCCGCGCCGGCACTCCTGCCGGCGCAGGCGAGCGCCACTCGCCTGGAACTCGCGCCTACCTTTCCGCCAGCTTCCTTCCCGCATTCAAACTGTCGAAATTCAAAATGGCATTGAACACCAGAAAGTGACTGCCCCTGGTCTCCCCGCGCCAGAACGGATTGTTCGAGAACAGCACCACATGCCCCTCACCGTAAGGCGCATCGATCACCGCCGGGTGTTGAGCCAGCTCCGCGCCGTTATCGAGCAGTCCGGAAACCAGCAGATCTTTGGCGTTGGCGTAGCGCAGTACCACGCGCGGCCGCGCCGCGGGCGGGATCACGGTGAACGGACGCCGCAACTGCTCGTCGGTCAAGGGCAAGGCTTCCCACTTCTCGGCGTGCGGCTCTTCCGGGATCTCGGCCGGCGCGCGCCCCTGGGCCACATCCGGATCGTCGGCCGTACCGCGGCCCGTCGGCCGCTCGCGCTCCTCCGCGGCTCCACGCCGGCCGCCGCCCCCGCCCCCAATCATGTTCGCGATATTGAAGATCGGAGGGTTCGAGCTGAAGATCGCGAGATTGTCGTTATACCCGTAAACGATCGGGCTGGTTGCATCCACCGTCTTCGAACGCAGCGCCGAGCCGGTCACCTTCAGCTTCTGCGACGGCGCGATCGTGACGCCCGGGGCGAATCCGAACGTCACCGCAAAACTGGTGGTGTCGTTTGCCGTGATGAACAGCCCGCCCTGGCGCACGAACTCCTGCAGTCGTTCGAGCCCATTCCAGCCGAGCCCCGGACGCATATCGTCGGTTTCGTCGATCTTGCCCAGGTTGGGAGTGAGCGGTGTGACTTTCCATGGCAACGGATTTCCGTACATCGGCATCCCGCTGATAATCGCCTGAGGATTGCCACGGCCGCCCGGGGCAAAGACGATCACATCGTATTTTGCGCGCAGGCCGCCGGACCCGTAGGGCGTAGCAGACACGGTCTGCGTACTGATGTAGTCGTACGGAATCTTCAGGCGGTCGAACACCAGACGCCACCAGCCTTCGCCCTGAGTGCCCTGCCAGGTGTGCAGAAACGCGATGCGCGCCGCCCGCACCGGATGCGTTTTCACGTTGGCCGGCGCTTCTCCGGCGTAGGCCCGCAGACCGAGTTCGGTGCAGGCTTTGCGCAACTCGTCCGCCGCCACTTCGCGCACGATGAACGATCCGCGGTTGAACTTCCGTCCGCCAGCTTCGAACGATTCCTCGGCCGCTTCAAAAGAAGCCTTCGGAAAGCTGTAGCGGAGCGTGATCAGGGCATCGTCGGCGTTGTGATTGATCAGGAAAGCCGCGCCATCGCCCTCCACGCCCCCCGGCGCTTTCACGGGCCCTTCGACGCGATTCATGGCCGCCTCCAGCACTTTCAGATCCGTCACGCGCGCCACCTGAACGTCGCCAAGCTCGCCAAACGTCCAGCCCGTATCGTCGTAAATATCCTTCTGCGGATCGTTGGGCGACCAGTATTGGTAATCCAGCAACGCATCGGCGATGCGGCTGTAGGGCTGATCCATGCGCACGACATAACTTCCCGCCGGAAAGGTGCGCGGTTCGGGCTTGGGCTTCTCGGCGGGCTTGTGCGCGGCGCCTTCCTCTTTAGAGTCGCCCTTAGCGTCGCCGTCCTGCCCACCCTTCGGCGGCGCCTTCTTCGCCGGCATCGTCACGGTGAACTGCGCGGTAGCCCGCGAAATCTCGCAACCCTGATCCTGCAGCGTGCGCAGCAGATCCGCCTGCGCGCCGGGCCGCGGATCGTCCGCCGGAAAGACGTAGGCGGCCGGTCCCTCTGTGTGCGGCTTCTCGATGGAGCGCTTGGCCTTCAAATAAAAATTGTGCAGGAACAGCTTGTCGTTGGCGGCGAAGAAAGCCAGCGCAGTCAGCACGCCGGTCTCCTCGTAGTTGTTGTTGTTCCGTTGCGACCATTTCGCTTTTGGCAGCGGCGGATTCTGCCTGTACCAAGTGCGGGAGTACTCCTCCGGGCGCAGCGTGCGCTCCTCGGTATCGGCGCCGCCGTTGCCGAACGTTTCGTACAAGCGGCTGATGCCGTTGTGCATCGCGGCGATGAACATCAGGTAGCTGGGGGACCAGGTGTCGAAAGTGCCGTGCGCGAACACGCCCGGCATACCGAACTTGGTCATTTCCGAAACGTTGTTCCAGCCCATCATTTGCCATTCATCGGCCAGAATCGGGTCGATCCAGGCGTTGTAGGGACCGTCGCCGACGGTATTGTCGTAAAGATACGGCACGGATTCGTGCAGATCGTGCAGCACCTGCGCCTTCCATCCGACGTACGTGTTCAGGACGTTTCGCGTGAGCTGCAGCATCAGTCCCATGGAGTCGCGATTGTTGTCGTGCGCCACATAGTGGCCCCAGTAGACCAGGGGCGGCCACTGCTTGCCCGGATTCGCCAGGTGCCACCGGTAAATATCCACCATGCGGTCGCGCCCATCCACTTCCACGATGGGTGTGATGAGCGTAATCACGTTGTCGCGGATGAACTTGACGTAAGCGCTGTCGTCCACCGCCAGCCGATAGGCGAGCTCCATGAGCGCGGTGGGCGCGCCTGTTTCGGGCGAGTGTATGGTGCCGGTGATGTAGTAGACGGGCGTCGCGGCGGCGACGATCTTTTCGGCTTCGGCGTCGTCGAGCTTGATGCTGCGCGGATCGGCGAGCTTCGCCAGCCGTGCGCGATTCTCGTCGAGTTGGGCCAGCAGCGGTTCGGCGGCCACCGCCACCGCGATCATCTCGCGGCCCTCTTCCGTCTTGCCGATGCTGAAGACCTTGACGCGCGGGCTGGCTTTCTCCAGCATGCGCATGTAGCGATACACTTCGTGCGAATAGGGCAGTATGCCGGGAGCGCCCGCGACGTCGCCCAATACGGCCATGGGAGTCGGCACGCTCTTGGAAGCCGGCAGGTAATCCGTAAGCGGCGAGTTGAAGAACGGCTCCGTGGTGTACTGGCGGATCCTCTTGGTGTACTCCTCGTCGATGGCCTGTCGGGCATCGCGGCCAGGCCGCAACGCGACGGACGCGCCGGGCTGGCCGAAGAGGGGCAACGTGAGAATTGCCGGAACAAGGCAACAGAGGATCTTCATGGGGAGAATATACCGCACGGCGCACGCGGTCGTGGCGCAGGCACTCTTGCCTGCCGCGCCGGCACCCCTGCCGGCGCAGGCGAGCTTGCTCGCCTAACTTCCAGCGTGGGTTCCTGAAGAGCGTCCCGCAGCGAACTTCACTTCGCCGTAACGTTATGATAGTTCCTTATGACATGGGATTACACAATATGCAGATCCGATGAAGACCTGGATGGGATTCAGAAGAACTTGGACGAATTGGGTGTGGATGGCTGGGAGCTGGTCTCCGTCACCCACCAATCCCTGGTCGATGAGCATGAACAAGAGTTCGACCAATACACGATGTTCTTCAAACGACCCCGCTGAACCCTGGCTGAAGCGTGGCTGAAACGAAGCTGAATCTCTACTTGGCGTCCAGATCCGCCTTCAAATCGTCCGGCGAAACATCGCACTTCGCGCCGCCCGCGGGTATCTCCACCTTGGCGATCCACAGAATCGCATTGACCACCATCCGCCGCTGATCCTCCAGGCCCCAGTTGTGATGATAGTGCCCTCCGGTGAAGCCGAAGCCGCGGCCGCCGTCATCGCGTTCCACGGCCCAGCCGACGGTTTCCTGTTTGGGCGCGTCCTTGGGCAGCATGGTGGTCAGGATCGGAACCAGCCGCTTATCGTCCTTGCGAAAAACGATGCGGTAATACCACTCGTCGGTGCCGCGAAAACTGTCCCAGCCGCGCGAGATAGGGTGCGCCGGCGCGGCCTGCGTCAGTTCTACATCGTTGATCGGATTCTGCGAAATTGGCCGCCGGTAGAATCCGCCGATCCATTCGAGCAGTTCCATACCGCCGTGATCGCCCGGTACTTCGACGGCATAATGCAGGCACGCCAGACCCACGCCGCTCTTCATCAGTTTGCCGAGTTTCGCCAGGCGATCGTCAGCCAGCAAGGGGTGCCCATCGCCGCCATCCATGTACAGGACAATGGCCCGCGCGCCGTCGAACACCGAATCGTCCGCCGGCCAGCCGCCCTTCACCACGATTGCATCCACGCCGGGATTCTGGCGCAGGCACTTCGCCAGTAGCAGCGTGCCGGCATTGAACTCGTGCTCGCCAGGGCCATGGCTCGGCTTGCCGGCCACCATCACGATCTTCGCCGGCGGAGCCGCCACCGCAAGCGCTGCGGCTGCCCAAAAACAGGCCAGCCACTTCATGTTTTTTCTTCCTTTGCCAATTGCAGCGTGATGGTGCCAACCGCAAGCTGCAGGCGCACCCGTATCTGCACGGGCAGTTTGCGGGCGTCATCCGTCAGCCAGACATACAGATGGCCGTACCTGCGATACAGCACATCGTTAAACAGGAACGCCTCATAGCGAATGGTCTTGAACGCACCCGCGGGCGTCTTTACGTCCTCGCGTTGCTGCGCTTCGACGCGCGCCATCACACTTTTCTTGCCATCGCTGATGGCCACTTGGGTGCTCTGTCCGGGTTGCAGGTTCAGCGTGCGCAGCAGGTAGAGCCCGCCCAGCGCGTCGTGTACACAAGGCGGTATATCGATCTCGTGAGTGGCCACTACCGCGTTCTTTTCCAGGTCCTTTTCCAGATACTCGGCTTTGTGAGTCTCGCGATCGAAAGTCACGCGCGTTTCCTTGCGCCGGTTGCCTTCTTCCGCTTTCAGGTACGAGCCCGAAGCGCAGAGGTCCGATTCCAGGTTCGACACGTAATCGTTATTAACTTTAAAGAGCTTCGATACCAGACCGGTGGATTCCAGGTGCAAGTCCGCTTGCCAGCCTGGCGCGGAGTGGTGCGCCGTGGCGTTCCATTCGAGGCGCGCCTTACCCGCCGAGACCAGCCGCCATTCCACGGTGTATTGCAGCACCTCACGCGTCGGAAGTGCGCCGGGCGCCGCCATCACTACCGGTCCCAGAAACAACAAGAGCAGCATCCAAACTGCTGACATTAATGCCAGTGTAGCGCGTCCGGAGGCGCTATTTCCCGGTCGCGCGGCGGCGTCCGATATACTCATTGAGTGGATGAACCTCTCGCCCCCGGCCGGTTCGCGCCCCCTCCCCGAACCATCCCGGCGATGCTCGCGGCGCGCATGATGCTGAGTGGCGCGGCATCGCAGATCGGATGGATCCTCTTCGGCTTCGGTACGATCTTCGTCTGGGGATTCGCCTTGCAGGCAGACTTTTCCGGCTGGCGCTTTCGGGCCGGCAGCGTTGCGCAGACTGCGGGACAAGCCGTGGGCTGCGTGCAAACCCACTTCACCGAAGGCGGGTCCGAGACCAGGCGGGGTACCCCGATCTATGAGAACCACTATCGGTACATGATCGCGGGACAGGAGGTCGAGGGGGTTTCCTACGCTGAAGGCCGATGCGTTACGGGGGGCACGGTGACGGTAGAGTACCTGCTCGCAGAGCCGGCGGTTTCACGTATCGCCGGCATGCGCCGCCGGCCGTTGAGCCCGCTGGCGGGCTTGGTCCTGGTGTTGCCGGCGACTGGCCTGATCATGGTAATTACCGCGCTCGTGAAGGGTCGAAGAAGTGTCTGGCTCTTGCGCGAGGGCTTGCCTGCTGAGGGCCGGCTGATCGACAAAACCCCAACGAGAATGCGTGTAAACCACCGCGTCGTCTACCGCATGACCTTCGAGTACACCGCGCTGAGCGGCGCCCGCCGCGCCACCGTGCGCACGCATCAGCCGGAGCGGTTCGAAGATGAGCCGCGGAAATTGCTGCTATACGATCCTGGGGATCTGGATAAAGCGCAGTTGCTCTTGAGTTTCCCCAGAACCATCGCGCTCGACGGAGGCGGCCAGCCCGTGGCGCACGGATCGCTCGCGTTCCTCCTCCTGCCGGCGCTCGTTATTCTGGGCAACGCGTGGTACGTGTACCGCAACTGGATTGCCGGGCCGTAACGGCAAGCGGCGCCGTCAATTCTTGCCGTAATACGCCGCGTTTTCCGCCGCAAAATGCGCCAGTTCCGCGGGCAGTTCCTCGCGCGGAAAGATGGCGTTCGCCTCGCACACCGGCACGCACGCTCCGCAGTCGATGCAGTCGTCCGGCTCAACGAACAGATGCTTGGCTTCTTCGAATCCGGACTCGTCTTTCTTCGGATGAATGCAATCCACCGGGCAGGCTTCCACGCACAATTCATCTTTGGTACAAGCTTCGGTAATAACGTATGCCATAGGGTTTCCGGTGTGGGATGGCAATTCTCGTGCCAGGAGATGAACGAAGCAAAGGAAAAGAGATTCGCTCGCGGAGGCCGGCCCTATTGGGGCATTCCACGCAGGCGAAGCCGGGTACTGTTGGGGACTTGCCCCAAGTCTTCACTCGCCGCGAAATACGCGGAGCGTGGATTGTGCACTAATCGAACAGGGAGGAAAGCAAGAGTGCGAAGCCCGGCAGCAGATCGGACACAACCTGCTGACTGAACTCAAAGGATCTGCTGATCTCCCCGCGATGCACTTGAACAGTCCGCGATTTTGGATAAACCTGCCACACCTCTGCGGTTCCGTTTAGGAGGTATGCACGGACCTTGTCGTGGCTCTGAAACGCGCGCTCAGTTGGCGAGATCACCTCGATTGCAATATCCGGGGAGCCGGGTATGGGAATTCGGTCGGGATCCAGCCTGCGCGCTTTATCGCCGAGCAAGACGCAGACATCTGGCCGGACCCGGTCCTTGTCCGTCATGGCGAACTCGACATCCTGGTAGGCTAGACCCGGAGACTTGCCCGCTTCGAGATAGCGCTGAACGGCAACCAGTATCCGAAAGACGATATCTTGATGCCGCGGCGTGGGACTCGACACTGGGATCAGTTCTCCATCGATGAGTTCCCACTTTCGGCCCTCTTCGTATGGCATCTTGTCGAACTGTGCACCGGTAATCGTGGTGGTCGTAGCCATTTGAAGCTCTCTTATATTATGATCCAAGGGCCGCGAAAGCGCATGCGCCGCCGACAGGACAGGCCGTATACTGATTACAAGGGCATCAAAGTGCAGATCAGCGAGCGGGAAGAAATTCTGTTGGATAGCTTCCGTCGCCTCCCGGCGGAGACCGCCAAAGAGCTGTCCGCCCTAGCCCAGCGGCTGGCCGCGCTGGCTCCCGGGACGACGGTCGACTGGTCCGATTCCTGGTCGGATGCAGACCTGCGTGAATTCACTGCCGCCTCGCTTAGACGGCTTGACGACGAAGAACAGGAAGAGTCGCATTGAAACCTGGCGACGTCGTCGTCGGCATGTTGGAGGTCACCGCGGAAACCAAAGCTCGCCCGGCGGTGGTCATTGCGAGCGGCACGTACCCGTCGAGCGGGCGGACGTTCTGGTCGGGATCCTCACAACGAATCTGCCCCGACCGGCTACATCAACGGACCAGGTGACCGTGATCGGTCACCTGACTGAGCAAGACTGGCGGCAAGTCCAGGCCTGCGTCCGCGCTCTTCTTGAGATCTGGGACGCGGCGGCGTGATCGGCGAACACTTGCGTTGGAGAGGCGCTCACCCAGACGTCTCCGGTAGCTCGTTATCCGTCAAATCGGTCAAGCCGGACTTATCGGGAGTAAGCTCAACAGAGCCAACCGGGGGGCGGGAAGCCAAAGCGCCTCTGAACGAAGCCACCACGTGGCGGGCGCTAACGCTAAGCAGCCTAGTAACATGTTAGAGTGGATCGAGGAGCGTCCTTAAGATTGTGGACTTCCGCGAAAATCTCATCTCGCCCTGTGCAAGCGAAAGTGAAGCAGACCGCGACGCACTAAACGTCGATCTTGCAGCGCTTGTGGCGCGTCTCCTCCTTTTCGACACATATATTCTCCAATCCATTCGATTACTCGAGTTCCCCGCAATTGTCAGAACTTTTGGGGTCGGCGGTACTCTTGAGCTGCTTTCGTCCAGCATCTTAAAACTTCATTGCGATGCTACGACCTTCGGTCAAACTGGACAACTAAGCGTCCTCGAAGCACGACGCCGAAAAGGACTGTTACCGCTTGGATCGTATTCATTTTCTTTAATCCGGGACCATGACCGCCAGCAATATCTCCATCTGTTGTTCCAGAACTTGCAGCCGCGCCTACAACTGGCTCTAAAAGACGTAATCAAGTTAAAACGGGCGATTCTCGATTCACTAGTCGACATCCCGCAAGGTTTCGGTGACGATAGCCTGAACCAGACATATAGCGACCTCCGCATGGGCAAGGTTGATCCGATAAAACCCCTGCTCGCTAAAGCTCTGCTTAGCAAACACGGAATCGTTGCACAGCCTCATGACCTGCAGATACGGCCTCACCCGCTCGACGACAGCGACTTTCGCGTAGAAACCAATCTGGGGCTGCTGGGATTGGATGAACATGCCGAGCATCGCAGCGTTGAATCCGCCTTGCTAGCCGCCTTCGGAATGAACCAACGAATTGAAGAAATGAAGGCATACAGCGCTGTTTCGGGCTGCATCGATGACGAGAGCCCCCTGTTCATGGGCAGGCTTGGCTTTCTTCTCCACGATCTGTTGCCACAGCGTCTAGAGAGAAACTTTCAGCGCGTTGTTGATCTTGCAGGCGTACCCGAGTTTCTGCCGCGTGTGGATAGCATTGACCTTAAGGCCCTTCTAAGTGTACGCGACAGCCTGGAGCTTAAAGAGTTCAGAAATTGGTTACATCACAGTCCGACGTTAACTGATCAGGAGATCGCGGAACGAGTAACGGGGGCCAAGGCTAGGATGGCAGAGTTCAGCTCTTCACTCTCGGGCAAGTTTGCCCGGTTTATCATAACCACGGGTACAGGGCTCATTGCGCCGCTACCAGGCCTGATTACCGGGGCAATCGATGCCTTTCTGGTTGACAAGGTTCTACCGAGATCGGGGATTTGGACCTTCGTAAATCGACTGTATCCATCTCTCTTTAAGCGCAATGTGATTGGCAACTGATCAAGCCCGGAGTAGACTTGAAGGGCCGAGCACACCTCGCCATACAAGAGTAGAGTGAAGGCGATTGCGTCCACAATCTTTGATTGGCGTCTGCTCGTTTTTGTTCACATAGCGCAGGATCATTCTCGTCCAGGGAATCGTCGCCCAAAGGGGGCTCCCGACCAAGTCGATACGGTTTGTCGTCATATCCGAAAGCCGTCGCCTCGCGGGCCCAGGCGTGTCATCACCAAGCACCCGCGATCGAAACGCACAGTCACGATGGGTGCGTGTCCGCTCCGCCGCCCTTACACCATCACCGCTTCCGTCTCTTCACTCGCCGTGAAATACGCACAGTCCGGATGGTGGAACACCAACGCGCTGACACTAGCTTCCGGGTCCATCATCATGCCCTCAGTCAGCCGCACCCCAATATCTTCCGGACGCAGCAGCTTCCAAATGCCTTGCTGATCGTCCAGGTTGGGGCACGCCGCATAGCCGAAGCTGTAGCGCTTGCCGCGATAGCGCGAAGTGAAGCGCTCCTGCATGGTCATGGTGGGTGCGTCGGGGAATCCCCAATCCTCGCGTATGCGGCGATGCAGCCACTCGGCGCAGCCCTCCGCGGTCTCCACCGCCAGCGCCTGCAGGCCGTGCGATCTGAAGTAAAGCCCGCCTTCCTTCCACTCTTGCGACTTCTCGCGTATGCCCTCGCCCGCCGTCACCACGAACATCGCCAGGTGATCGCGCCCGCCATCCTCCGGGTCCAGGATGTAATCGCTGAGGCACAGGCCATCCTCGCGATGCTGGCGCCCGAAGCGGAACGTATGCACCGGATTCGACTGGCCCGGCAAAAACAAGTGGATCACGTTCCGTTCGCGCTCCGCTTCAAAGAATTGCCAGACCGCCTTCACCTTCATGAACCGCGCGGCTTCCTGCTTCAGCTCTTCCATCTGGTGAAACAACTCCATGGCCTTGGGTTCGTGCTCCGCCAGGTTCTTCTCGAAGTTGCCCTTGTAACCCAGGTGCTTGCCATAGAGCATGTGCGGATTGATGTAACTCCAGATCTCGGCCAGGTGCGGCACATCCCGCAGCTTGCGGTCGAGATACGGCGCTGCCGGAATCGGAATATCCGCGCGTACTTTGCGGCTACGCACCTCAGTCACTCGCGCCGGTTCTTCCGCGGTGGGAGTCACCGGCAGCGGCACTTCGGTGAAGGTGTGATCCCGCACGACTGACTCACGTACCGCGGGATCCATCAGCCGGTTCATCAGGTCGAGGCCGGTCATGGCATCCTTGGCGTAGCACACCGCCTCGCTATAAGCCGGCGCAATCCGGGTACGCGTGAAGCGATCCGACAGCGCCGCGCCGCCCACCAGCAACGGAATGCGAATGCCGGCCTCTTTCAGGTCGCCGGCCGTGATCACCATCTGCTGCGCGCTCTTGACCAGCAGTCCCGAAAGCCCTATGGCATCCGGCGCATGCTCCTGATACGCGCGAATCAGAATATCGGGCGGCACCTTGATGCCCAGATTGATCACCTGGTAGCCGTTGTTGTTCAGGATGATCTCGACCAGATTCTTACCGATATCGTGCACGTCGCCCTTCACGGTGGCCAGGATGATCTTGCCGCGCGTCGCGGTATCGGCCTTCTCCATGAACTGTTCGAGATGCGTCACGGCCGCCTTCATAGCTTCGGCCGATTGCAGCACTTCGGCCACGATCAGCTCATTGTTATTGAACAGCCGCCCGACCTCCGCCATCCCCGCCATCAGCGGACCGTTGATGATCTCGAGCGGCGTAGCGCCCTCAGCGCGTTTGCGGTCGAGGTCCGCGATGAGCCCGTCTTTCGTGCCCTCGATGATGCAGTTGGCCAGCCGTTGATCGAGCGGCAGATCCTCCGGGCGCGCCTTCACCCGCGCACCGGCCTTGCGGAAATGCTCCGCGATCGCCGCGATGTGAAACTGGTTGATGGCCGCGCGCTGTTCGAGATTCTGCTGCCGCCAATCCTCGGGCGCCAGCTTCAGCTCCTCGGCGCCATCCGCTGGCGGCGTATTGAACAGCAAGCTCTCCGCGAGGCGCCGCTCCTCCTCTGGAATCGACGCGAAGCGCTCCAGCTTCTCGGCATTCACGATCGCCAGGTCCAGCCCGGCTTTGGTGCAGTAATAAAGGAAGACCGAGTTCACCACTTCGCGCGCCGCGGCCGGCAGGCCGAATGAGATGTTGGAGATTCCCAGCACCGTCTTGATGTAAGGGATTTTCTCCTTGATCAGCCGCACCGCTTCGATGGTCTCCACCGCGCCGCCGATGTAATTGGCATCGCCGGTCGCGCACGGAAACACCAGCGGATCGATGACGATATCCTCCGGCGCGATACCGTATTTTTCGGTGAGCAGCCGGACGGAGCGCTCGGCCACCGCCAGCTTGCGCTCCCGCGTGAACGCCTGCGCCTGCCGCTTGTCTTCGTCGATGCACCCCACGATCAGGGCCGCGCCGTACGCCTTGGCGATCGGGCAGACGCGCTCGAACTTCTCTTCGCCATCCTCCAGGTTGATCGAATTAATAATCGACTTACCCTGGCAGTAAGTCAGCGCCAGCTCGATGGCGCGCGGATCGGTGGTGTCGATCATCACCGGCGCCTTGATCTTGCGGATCAGCTTTTCATAGAACGCCGGAATGTCCTGTATCTCGTCGCGATCCGTGCTTTGCAGGCAGACGTCCACGATGTGTGCGCCATTCTTCACCTGCCAGCGGGCGATCTCGGTGGCTTCTTCCCACTTCTCCTGCGCCACCATGTTCTTGAACAGGCGCGAGCCGATCACGTTGGTGCGCTCGCCGACAATCAGCGGCCGGTTGCTGTCTTCGGCCTCCACCAGCTCGATGCCGGAATAATACGCCCTGTGCGATGGCGGGGTCACCGCGCGCGGCTTCTTCCCCTCCGCCATCTGCGCGACCATCTTGATGTGCGCCGCCGTGGTGCCGCAGCATCCGCCCACCAGGTTGAGCCAGCCGTGCTCGACGAAGCGCTCCAGTTGCGCGGCGAACGATTCTGGCGTTTCGTTGTACTCGCCTTCCACGTTCGGCAGCCCCGCGTTCGGATAGCATGACACACGCGTGGACGCCATTTCGCTCATCGTGCGCAGGTGATCAGTCATGAACTCGGGGCCGGTGCCGCAGTTCAAACCGGCCGCCAGCAGATCGGCGTGCTCAATCGAAGTCCAGAGGGCATCGGCGGTCTGGCCTGCCAGCATGGTCCCCATGGTTTCGATGGTGCCCGAAACCATCACTGGAATATTGCGGCCCACTTCGCGCGCCAGACGCTGGATGGCGCGCAGCCCGGCCTTGATGTTGCGCGTATCCTGGCAGGTTTCAAGCAACAGGATATCGACGCCCCCATCCACCAGCGGCTTGGCCAGGTCGTAGTAGTCCTGCACCATATGGTCGAAAGTGATCGTGCGGCTGATGGTGATGCTCTTGCGCGTCGGCCCCATTGACCCTGCCACGAAACGCGGCTTAAGCGAAGTCGAAAACTCACCGGCCGCCTGCCGCGCCAGCCGCGCCGCCGTGACCATCAGTTCATAGGCTTCGCCATCGACGCCGTAATCCACCAAATCGCTCTTCGTGCCATTGAACGAGTTTGTTTCGATGATATCGGCGCCGGCTTCTAGATACGCGCGATGTATGCCCAGCACCACGTCCGGCCGCGTCTTCACCAGGATTTCGTTGCAGCCTTCGAGCGCCGGTCCGCCGAAATCCGCCGCCGTGAGGCGCTGCTGTTGCAGCATGGTCCCCATGGCGCCGTCGATAACCAGAATGCGGCTGTCGAGAGCGTCAAATAGGGCCTGGCGGCGTTCCTCACTGGTAGTCATAACGCAGAAGGTGTATCTTATGATTCTAACAGTTATGACTAGACGAACTGTATTTCGGCTGGCGGGCGCGTCCGCGGCTTTGCCCGTTTTAAGCGCCCAGACCGCCCCGTTGAAGGGCCGCCTGAAGCAATCCGTGGCGCGCTGGTGCTACGGCAAGATGAGCCTCGACGATCTCTGCCGCGAATCGGCGCGCATCGGGCTGAAGGGCATCGACCTGATCGACTACAAAGAGTGGCCGGTCGCCCAGAAGTACGGACTGGTGCCCGCCATGACGCCCGGCGCCGGCACGATTTCCGACGGATTCAACCGCACGGAGCTTCACGATCGCCTGGTGCGCGAGATGCAGGAAAACATCACACGCGCCGCGGCCGCTAAGGTGCCCAACGTGATCACGTTCTCCGGCAACCGGCGCGGCCAGGCGGACGCCGAGGGCCTCGACAATTGCGTCATCGGCCTGAACCGCGTCAAAAAGCTCGCCGAAGACAAGGGCGTCACCATTTGCGTGGAACTGCTCAACAGCAAGATAGACCACCACGACTACCAGTGCGATCACACCGTCTGGGGCGTGGAGCTTATCAAGCGCGTGGATTCGCCGCGCGTGAAGCTGCTCTACGACATCTATCACATGCAGATCATGGAAGGCGATATCATCCGTACGATCCGGCAGAACATACAGTACATCGCGCATTTCCACACGGGCGGTGTGCCGGGCCGCCACGAGTTGGACGATACGCAGGAGTTGCAGTGGCGCACCGTGGCGGACGCTATCGTGAACGCGGGGTTCACTGGGTATTTCGCGCACGAATTCGTGCCCACGCGCGATCCGATGAAGTCACTGGAAGAGGCCGCGCGGTTGTGCGACGTGTAGCGGTGGTTTTTGCACGAGTCGAGAGGCATAATAAAGGAAGATGAGTCTCACCAACGAAGACAAGCAGTGGATCGACGAACGCCTGGATCGCGTCGAGACCAAACTCTTGACGGCCTTTCACCAGTGGGCATCCCCTATGGAAGCGCGCCCGCGTACTCACTCCGCCGCTCTGCGCGCGATGGATCTGGAGATGGAAGCCCTAGACGATCGGGTGAAAAAGTAGAGCCGGGTGCAGGCGCACAGCCTTAGCTTGGGTTTGGAGGCTGATGCAGCACTCATACCTGCAACATCTCATCGGAATCGAACGCCTCTCGCCCCCGATTGGTCTTCGCAAGAATTTGCCCGGTGCCCTTCAGAATATCCTGGAGCCTTTCCCGGTCGTTCCTCACAGCGGCACAGCTTCCCGCAGTGCCCGGCTGCGGACAGTTGGGCGAAGCATCCGTTCAGTGGCGACGTCCACCGCGACGTGGAGGATCTCCTGGAGATCCGTAAGCAATCCGCCGAGGTCCATCAGCGTCCGGTCAGGATCCAAGTCAACCAGGAAGTCAATATCGCTCGAGGGAGAACTGTCGCCGCGCGCCACGGAGCCGAAGATCCGGATGTTGTGAACACCGTAACTCGCGGCGAGACGGAGGATCTGGTCCTTGTCCGAGATCCGCAACTCTTCGATCGTCATTACCCTATTTGTGCCCGATTTAGAGAGACCGCGCGATCTGGGTAGTGTCCCTACCAGGTGAATGCGCAGGTCCCAGCGGGCGAACAACGGCCGTGCAATAAAAGCTCGTCATCCCAAACTGCCCAGCACCTGCATGGCCGCCCCGTGCGCGATCACCACATCCGGATCGCGCTGCAACGCCTCGAAATACTCCTTGCGAAATCCATTTCCCGATTCCGCGGGCGTCAGCAGCGTACGCGCTTGCGCCAGCAGGCGGCCGGCCTCGGAAGCGGTGGCCGGCTCATCGGCGTCCAGCGTCTCGTCGATCAGCACGATCAGCTCGGATAGCTCGTGCAGCCAGGCGAAGAACGGATCGTGCAGAACCAGGCTCAGCAATTGTCCGCTGGAGTTGATCCGCTGGATATCCCGCTCGTAGCGCTCCCGCTCGGAATCGAGCAGCGTCTTGTGCAGCTTCAACAGTCCGTTTCGTAAATCGGCCAGAAGCCGGTGCGGATCGGGTGGCGCGTCACTGAGAGCCATTGAGCCATCTTATCGCGACGCCAGCGCGACGCTAGCGGCCAGCCGAACGCCCCTCGCCATTTTGGACTCTGGCCAGTTGTCGCGAATCCGCGGGGCGAATCGAAGACGGAACGCCGCGTCACCCGCGTCACCCACTCGCCGGGTCGCCCACTCGCCCGCTCGTAACATCGACGCCTTGTGTCGATGTTGGCGAGCTTTGCTCGCCTACAGCTATTCGTGCCGCAAAGCGACCATGGGGTCCACCCGCGCCGCGCGCCGCGCCGGGATCGCACTGGCTATCGCGGATAGGGCCAGCAGCACGCCGCAGACCGCCAGAAAAGTCGGCGGATCGGTTGCCGTGACTCCGTAAAGCAGGCTCGCCAGCGCGCGCATGGCGCCCACCGAAGCCAGCAGGCCCACGGCCAAGCCAGCCAGTACCGGCCACATGCCTTGCCCCAGAATCAGCTTCTGCACGCTACTGGCTTCGGCGCCCAGGGCCATGCGGATGCCAATCTCCCGCACGCGCTGATTCACCGTGTAGGAAATCACTCCGAATACTCCCACCGCCGACAGGCACAGCGCGATCCCGGCCAGAATGGCCAGCAGCAGCATCGAAAAGCGCCGCCGCATCAGCGAATCGCTTAGGTTCTGCTCCATGGTGGCGATCTTATACACCGGCAGGTTGCGGTCCAGATCGTGCACGCGCCGCTCGATACCGGACGCCAGCGCCAGCGGATCGCCCGCCGTACGCACGGCCAGTTTCAAGAACGGACGAGGCGCCTGCGAAGCTGGATGATAAATCACTGGTTGCGGATCCTGCGTCAGACTGCGGTCCTTCACCGGGCCTACGATCCCTACAATCTGAGCGCCGCCGGACTTCTGCCCGATAGCGTCATCAATCAGAAACTGGCCGATGGCGTCTCCCTTCGGAAAAAACGCTTTCGCCAGCGTCTCATCGATCAGCGCGACCTTGGGTGCATTGGCATTATCCTGCGCCGTGAAAAGCCGGCCCTGCTTCAACGGAACCCCCAGCGCTTGGAAGTACCCAGGCGTCACGCGACGGTTTTGTACATCGGGTACGGCCTTGGATGCGGGCCAGGGCCGGCCGGCAATCTGGAAATCCCCACCATGGTCGCTCCCGTCCAGCGGAAGGCCGTCCACGGCTCCCGCGGAAATTACGCCGGGCAGCGCCTGTACATTTGCCAGCAGTTCCGAATAAAACGCCGTGACGCGCGCCGGATCGCGATACTGGAGCACCGGCAAGCTGATGCGCGCGGTCAAAACGTGATCGGACACGAAGCCCGGATTCGCCTGCCACAGGCGCGCGTAGCTCCGCAGCAGAAGGCCCGCGCCTGCCAGTAGCACAACCGAGAGGGCCACTTCCGCGATCACCAGCACACTGCGCAGTCGGCTGCTCAACCGTCCGCTGCCCGCGGATCGGCCGCCCTCCTGCAAAGCCTCGTTCAAGTTCACACGGGAGGCGGTGAACGACGGCGCCAGCCCGAAAACCAGACTCGTCAAGATCGCCATCGCAACGGCAAAAAGCACCGCTATGCCGTTGATCTGGACGGTCTGCCAGCGCAGCAGTTGGGGAGATCCGAAGCGTACGAACAGGTCCAGCACCCAGGTCCCGATCACCAGTCCCACCGCTCCGGAAATTGCCGCCAGCAGCAGACTCTCGGTCAACAGTTGCCGCACGATCTGAAATCGGCCTGCGCCCAATGCGACGCGCAGCCCGATCTCCTTCTGTCGGGCGGTGGCGCGCGCCAGCAACAGGTTGGCCACATTCACGCAACCGATCAGCAGCACCATGCCGACCGCTCCCAGCAGCACCAGAAGTGGCGTGCGCAGCTCGCCCGCGACCGCGTCCGCCAGCGGATCCAATTCGATGTTCCAGTCTGGCGGATACCAGCCGGGTAGGTTGTGCGTCATGCGCGCGGCTACCAGCTTCATCTCGGAACGCGCTTCGGTAAGCGTCACCCCGGGCTTCAAACGCGCCACCACGTCGATGTTTTGGCGGCCGCGGGCGTGGGGGGCCAATTGGTCCGGCGTGAAGGCCAACGGCACGTAGAGCTGCGCCTGCTCCATGAATTGCAGGACCGGTTCAACCACGCCGACAACCGTGAACTTCTGGGCGTCGATTTCAATCTGCTTGCTTACGATGTGCGGGTCCGCTCCAAAGCGGCTCTTCCACAATCCGTCGCCCAGGATGGCGACACGATCCTTGCCAGGCTGTTCCTCTTCCGGCCGGAAGACGCGGCCGGCGATGGGCTGCACGCCCAGCATAGGAAACAGGCTGGTCGAGACGCGCAACCCAAAGACGCGCACCGGCTCGGCGTCCCCGGTCAGGTTGACGCTGTTGGTTTGAAGCGCGGCCATGTGGGAAAACGAGCGGCTCAAATCGCGGTAGTCGATAAAGTCCAAAGCCGAAGCGTCCGATTTGAACAGCTCAAACTTCGGCATGTTCTTGGTGACCTGCACCAGTTGCCCGGGATCGGGATAATGCAGCGGGTGAAGAAGCACAGCATCCACCGTTGTGAAGATCGCGGTGCTGGCGCCGATTCCCACCCCCAGCGTAAGGATCGCGGTGAGGGCGAAGCCCGGACTCTTGGCCAGAGTGCGGAGCGCATAGCGCAGGTTCTGCATATTCGTTTGACGTTAGCGCGGCCGAAACCGCTCATCGATTTCCACCTGGTAGCCGGCGGCCAGCCGGTTGGTTTCGTTCGCCATCCCTACGACTGCCATGAGCTCGGCGAACATGGCGTCGGTCATGCCCGCCTTGCGTGCGGCCGCGGTGTGCGACGCGATGCAGTACCCGCACAAATTGGTGGCGCTGACGGCCAGATAGATCATCTCCTTGGCCAGCGGATCGAGCGCGCCCGGCGCCATGATCTGTTTGATGCTTTCCCACGTGCGCCGCAGCGTGGCGGGATCGCGCGCCAGCGCCTTCCAGAAGTTATTGATCCAGTCCGTGTGGCGGGTGGCCATGATGTCGTCGTACACCGCGCGCACTTCCGGGCTGGCATCGGCATATTCGATCATGAGGAGATTATACGCGGCGTGCCTCGCTGTCGGGCGGCGCCATGCGTTGCACGGCACTCCCAGCCCCGGGTCTTCTTTGCGCCTTCCAAGGCACGAATAGCCATGCTTCCGGTCGTAGGCATCGACCGCACCAGGTAGCACGTGGTCGAGATCGTCTGGGCAGTCGCCGCGGTCCTGCTCGCGATTATGGGTCGCTTCTATCGGAAAAGGCTTCGCCCGACAGAAGGCGTACCGCCCGGGGCGCCGCAAAGGAAAGGCCCGCATCGCCCTCGGTGACTACAAGTTCCTCGCCGAGGCCGGATGCTTCTTGGCGGTTCCGGCCGTCACGCTATGGTTGAATTGCGTGCCAGCACGATGGCCGCGGCGGGTCGTGCGATAGCGCCTTTCCAGAAATTGTGATCCAAACCGTCTGGCGGGTGGACATCATATCGTCATACACGGCCCGCACTGCGGGGCTGGCGTCCGCGTAGTCGATCACGACCAGATCATACGCGGCCAGCCAGCAGCTCGACTTCGAGCCCGGCCAGCCTTGGGAAACTTCGATCGAAGGTCACCAGCCTCAAGCCGGCAATCCTGGCAAACGCGGCAAGATAGGCGTCTGCCCACAGCTTGGGTAGGCCGCCCATGCGCCTCGTTGGGTCATGGTCTCTTCTTCCATGACTTGTGGATTGGTCAGCAGGCGCAGCAGGCCCAACTGGGTGAAGCGGCAAAAGATCAACTCCGAGTTGCCGGTGGACTCGAGCCACAGCGCCGCCATACTGTGGTGGACATGCCGGCTGTGGGTGAGCGCGAGCCACACATTGACATCAGGGAAACGGGATGATTTCATAGATCCGCTCGTTGGTTAGATCGAGCGTGCCTGGTTGTTTCGAGTGGACGATCGGCAGGCGAATCCGCTTGCTCCTCTTGCGGTTTTCGAGCTGGTTCTCGACTCCGCGCAAAATCAGCTCCTTTACCGAGCATCCTTGTTCAGCAGCGCTGGCTTTTAGCCGCCGATAGACGGCATCCGGAATGTCCACGGTAGTACGCACGGTTGAATCCTACCATATTTATGGCTGTGCGTGTCCAGCTTGATCCAATGGCCGCCGATGCGCTATCACTAATGGATTGTATGCGTCGCGCTCTGCTGCTCCTGCCGGTCGTGCTATGCGCCGGGGGAGAAAGTGCCCGCTACGAGCTGCGCGGCCGCCTGACCCCTGCCGCGCGCGCCTCCGTGTGGCTGCATGGCGCAACGTCGCCCTTTGAGGACAGCACGCTCTCCGACGATGATGGGAACTTCCGTTTCCGCGACCTGGCAGCCGGCACTTACACCCTCGGCGCGTTCGTGCCCGGCCGCGGCGAACTGCGCCGGACCATCGAGGTGGGGCCTAGCCTGGCGGATGCCAAAAACCGCATCAGACTGGTGGTCGAGTTGCGCGACGACCATTTCGAATCGCGCGATAGTCTGCGGCGGGAGGCCCTCGTTTCCACGCGGGAGCTGGCTATTCCGGAGCCAGCCCGCCGCGAGTACGAGGAAGCCGAAAAGAGGCTCGCCCGGCGCGATGTGGCCGGCGCCGTCGCACATTTCCAGCACGCTGTGGAAATTGCGCCGCGGTTCTCCGCGGCCTGGAACCATCTCGGCACGATCGCCTACCAGACCCGCGATTATGCGCGCGCGGAAAGCTGCTTCAGGAAGGCGCTCGAAGCCGACCCCAAATCATTTCAGCCGCTGGTGAATCTGGGCGGAGTGTTGATCAACCTGAGTAAGTTCGATGAAGCGCTCCAGCACAACATGTACGCGGTACTTACCCGCCCCAATGACGCGCTGGCTAACTCCCAGCTTGGCATGACTTACTTTTACTTAGATAAATTGGATCTCAGTCAGAAATATCTAACTGTCGCCAAGCAGATCGATCCCGGCCACTTCTCGCATCCACAATTGTTGCTGGCGGAGATCGACCTGCGCCGGCAGGATCGCGCCGCCGCGGCCGGCGAACTGGACGAATTTCTGAAGTATCACCCGGATTGGCCGGCTGCCGGAAAGATCAAGGAAGAGCTAGCGCGTCTGCGGGGGCTCGCCGCGTTGCAGGCATCCGCCGCGCTCCGGCCTGACCCGGCCCAAAGCTATGCGGCCACCGGGATGGCGCGCTCCTTTTCAGAGCCCCGGGATCTGCCGCTGCAGGACGCTGGCCGTTACAGCGTGGTGCGCAAAGACAGCCGCTACTATTTGCAGAGCCGCGATGTCGGGGGCCTCGAAAGCATCGATGGCGTGCTCGGCTCCGGGCGGCACGCACGCGCCCTGATGCATCTGGGCAAGGACGGCGCCTGGACGCAACTGCCGCTCAGCTTATATACGGAGGGAGGCGGGCGCTACGAGCAGGTGACGCCGGGGCAGACGGATTGCCTGTCCTGCCATGCCACGAAGATCGGCGAGCACCCGGGCGCAATCGGCTGCGCACGTTGTCACGGCAACGGAGATACCGGCACGCCCACACAGGCGGTCTGCCTCGAATGCCACCTCCCGGCCAGCGGACCGAATTCAGTCCACGGCCCGAGCGCCGGCGCGGAGGACAAGTTCGAGCTGAACAGCGCGGGGTACCGGCTCATGCAGTCACGCTGCTATCGGAACGCCCCCGGCAAGCTTACTTGCACGACCTGTCACCCCGCGCACAGCTTTTCGAGGGAATCGGCGGGATACCGGGAAGTCTGCCGCAGTTGCCACCCAACCATGCACAGTGGCGCCGCCCTCGATTGTGTCCGCTGTCACATGCCCAAGCGCAGGGTGCAGGACGACGGGCAGGTTATGGTGACCGATCACCGGATCCAGCGGCCGCTGTAGCGCGAGCGGACCGGGGCGGTCCGTCACCAATTTCAGAAACCTCGCACCGCTGCGTGGCGCAGACACTCCGGTCTGCCGCGCCGGCACTCCTGCCGGCGCCGGCGAGCTTTGCTCGCCTATCGCGCAAATGGGACTGCTGTCCCGCCAGATCAACAACTTGCAGCGTGGGCTCGCCGTGTCTAATCGAACAGCCTGATCTGCTCCTTAGGCACTTCCTTCGCCTTTCTCCGGCGCAACGGGCTACCCACAACTCCCAGTACCTGAAGCTCGGCCAGTGCCACACGAGGTAGGAACAACCGCTGGTTGTTGGAGTAAGGATCCGGTGGGACGACCGTAAATCCTTGAGATTCCGTCAGCAACAAGTTATTGGCGAGGATGCCGTCCATCACTTCGCCGTCCCGGAACTTCACGCGCACCCACAGTCCATCCATCTTCGGCCGCGTCGAGAAGACTTTGCGCTCCGAGCCGGGGTCCGGCGGTTCGAAGTCCCTGACAAACTGAACGGCCTTGACCTCGTCATACGGGACCAGCGAGAAATTGCCGTCCGGAGTGAGCAATTCCACCCCGCTGGGGCGCAGGTAGGTCTGCGGGTTGACGAAACCCAACAGCGGCTCCCGGTCAAACCGGCTGATCCGTACCTTTTTGGTGGTCGAAACCGCCAATTTAGCCTCTAAGTTGAAACAATGTTTCAAACATTGGTCGGGGTTATTGTATCATTGGCACGATGAAGGCCGCGTCCGCGACTAGTGTACCCTGTGTGTCCGGATCTTTCGAGAGCGAGATCGCGGCGTTTCTCAATTTTTGCAGAATCGAAAAAGGCTTAGCTGTCAATTCCTTGGAAGCCTACCAGGCGGATTTGCACAAGTTCCGCCAATTTGGCGGCGCGTGCGGCGGCTCGATTCCCGGCGGCGAGGAGGTGCGCCGCTATCTGGATTCCCTGTATCGGGCCGGGCTGGGCAGCCGATCGGTGGCCCGGCATCTCTCGACGCTGCGCAACTTTTATGCTTTTCTGCTACGCGAGGGCCGCATAGGGAGCGACCCGACCGAACATCTGGGCGCCCCGCGGCAGTGGCAAACGATCCCTAAGTTTATGAATTTGGAGGAGATCGAACGAGTGTCGCAGGCTCCGGACACAACCCGGCCCACAGGATTGCGGGACCACGCTATGATCGAGCTGCTGTACGCCAGCGGCCTGCGGGTCTCGGAACTGTGCCGCCTGGGCGTGGGCGATCTGAACCTGGATCTGGGCGTTCTGCGCGCTACCGGCAAGGGAAGGAAGCAGCGTATGATCCCAGTCGGCAAGCCGGCGCTGGCCGCGGTACGAGCCTACCTGGCAGGCGGGCGCATGGCAATCTTGAAGGGGCGTGCGAGCCGCTATCTCTTTGTGACGTCGCGCGGCGGATGTTTGACGCGCCAGGCGTTTGGGAAACTGCTGCGCGTGCATGGCCGGAAGGCCGGGGTGTTTCATCATTTGTCGCCCCATGTCATTCGCCACAGCTTCGCCACGCACCTGCTTGAGGGTGGAGCGGATCTGCGCAGCGTCCAGGTGATGCTGGGCCACGCGGATATCTCGACCACCCAGATCTATACGCACGTGATGCGCGGCCGGCTGCGGAAGACGGTCGACGAGCATCATCCGAGAGCCTGAAATAGGGCCCGAAATGGAACCGCGATGAGCGACTACATGTTCATGCTGGAAAGCCACCTGAGCGCGGACCAGAACCGCGTCCTCGAACAGGTGCAGGCCGCCGCGAGCGCCGCCGGCGTCACCCTGTTTCTGACTGGCGGTGGAATGCGGGACATGCTCGGCGGATTCCAGATTCGCGATTTGGACTTCAGCGTGGAGGGCCCCGCCCTGAAGGTAGCGAAGTCGCTCGAACAGGACGCGGGCGCCAAAATCACCTCGCTTGACGAGAACCGGCGCTCCGCGGAACTGGTGTTCGCCGGAGGCGTCACGGCGCAAGTGGCCATGTCCCGCAAAGAGCGCTACGCCAAGAGCGGAGCCAAGCCGCAGGTGACCCCCGCCACCATCCAGGAAGACCTGCGCGGGCGCGACTTCACCATCAACGCCATGGCGCTTTCGCTGAACCGGGCATCCCGCGGTCTGCTGCTGGACCCCACCAACGGTTTGGCCGACTTGGGCCACCGCGAAATGCGCACCACGCATGCGTACGTGTTCTATGACGACCCCGCGCGGCTGCTGCGGCTGGTGCGTTTGCGGGTCAGGCTGGCCTTCACGGTCGCCGAACGCACCAAGATGCAATACGACAATGCCCGCGAAGCCCACCTGGAAAACCTGATTACGCCGCGTACGTTGTTCGAGGAGCTGAAGCACATTTCCGAGGAGCCCAGCCCGGCGGAGGTAATCCGCGCGCTCGAAGAGGACGGCTTGCTGGCGTTGTTTTCGCCGGCCCTTGCGGGCGCCAAAACGAACCTGCCCGCCCTGGCGCGCTGGGAAAAAGCCGAAAAGATGGTGCAAGGGGCACACCCGATCCCCGCGCCAAAATTCGCACCGTTCCTGCACGCCCTGACGGGGAAGTTGACGCCCAAGGAAAAGGCCGGGCTGATCAAGGCTGCGGAGATAACCAAGGCGGAGATCGAACTGTGGCGCAACCTGGAGCCGCGCGCCAAGAAGCTCGAGCAGGCGCTGAAATCGCCGCGCGTCCGAAAGCCTTCGCATGTCTACCAGATACTGGTGGACGCCCCCGGCGACGAAATGGCCTTTCTGCTCTCGAACTCGGCGCTTAGGGTGGTGCAGGATCGCGTGCGCAATTACCTGCAAAAATACCTGCCGGCGATGCAGGAAACGCCGCAGGCGGACTGGGACGCCGTCGAAGGGCAACCGGGTACGCCGAAGTACATCAAGAGCCGGCAAGCGCTGGCGGCCGCGCGGCTGGACGTGCGGCAGCCCAAGCCGCCGGAGCCCGAGCCGGTAGTTGCTCCCGTGGTTGAGGTAGCCGGGCGCGGGCGGTTCGGCAAGTAAAATGGTGGGGCAGGCGCTTTCGCCTGCCAAGGCGAGCCTTGATCGCCCCGCCGCCTTACACGCCGGCCAGGATTGTAGTACCAGTGTCCTGTCCCGCCAACCTGAAACCAAGTGGGGCGGACGCCCTCGTCCGCGCGCGCCCCCCCGGTCGCGCTCTCGCGCGCATTGGCTGAATTTATGATCGCTGCCGGATCACGTCCGTCGCCATATACGGCCGCAAGGCCTCCGGGACCACCACGCAGCCATCCTTCTGCTGATAGTTCTCCACGATAGCCACCCAAGTGCGCCCGACAGCCAAACCGCTGCCGTTCAGCGTGTGCACGAATTCGGCCTTGCCTTTGGGACCCTTGAACCTGATGGCCGCCCGGCGCGCCTGGAAAGCCTCGAAATTCGAGCAGGACGAGATCTCCTTGTAACCGTTCTGCCCCGGCAGCCAGACCTCGATGTCGTAGGTCTTGGCCGCCGAAAACCCGGTATCGCCGGTCGACAGCACCACCGTGCGGAAGGGTAGCCCCAGCCGCCGCAGGATGTCTTCCGCGTCCGCCGTCAGTTTCTCCAGTTCGTCGTAACTGTGGTCGGGATGGGCGAACTTGACCAGCTCCACCTTCTGGAACTGGTGCTGCCGGATGATGCCGCGCACGTCCCGCCCATAGGAACCCGCCTCGCTACGGAAACACGGCGTGTAGGCGCACAACTGTATGGGCAGCCGCTCGGCCTCCAGGGTTTCGTTGCGATACAAATTCGTTACAGGCACTTCCGCCGTGGGAATCAGCCAGAAGTCCGTGTTTTCACACTTGAAAGAGTCTTCAGCGAACTTGGGCAACTGGCCGGTGCCGAACATGCTGTCCGAATTGACCATAAACGGCGGCAGCACCTCGGTGTAGCCGTGTTCGCGGGTATGCACGTCGAGCATGAACTGGATCAGGGCGCGCTCCAGGCGGGCGCCCAGTCCCCAGTAGACGGCGAATCGTGCGCCGGTAATTTTGGCAGCGCGCTCCAGGTCCAGTATGCCCAGTTCCGGGCCGAGATCCCAGTGCGCTTTAGGGGCGAAGTCGAACTGCGGCGGTTCGCCGACGCGCCGGATTTCGACGTTATCCTCGGCGCTGCGCCCCACCGGCACGGACTCGTGCGGCACATTGGGAATCCCCGCAAGCAACTCGTGGAAGGACGCTTCGGCTGCTTTCACCTCTTCGTCCAGTTGTTTGATGCGTTCGCCGATAGCGCGCATCTGCTGTTGCCGCTCGGTAGTGTCGGCCCCTACGCTTCGGAGCTTGGCGATCTCGGTACTCTCCGCGTTCCGGCGCGCTTTCAATTGTTCGGATTCGGCGATGGCGGCGCGCCGCCGCCGATCCAATTCCCGGAAACCCTCCAGATTGGGGACGTTGCCGCGGGTCTGGAGCCGCTCGGCGATGCGGTCGAAATTCGCCCGGAAGTAAGCCAGATCGTGCATCTACCAATGCTAACAAAGTGGGGCAGGCGCTTCCGCCTGCCAACCCCTTCCTGCCAACACATTGGCCAAGGCACACGAATCGTAAATCCTTGCCCCACCATCGCTTCGGGGCACAGGGGACGAGAAACTACTCGTCCTCTTCTTCAACTGTTACGGGTTCGAGGTCTTCGGCTTCGAAGATTTGGCGGCAATCGAGGCATTCAAGGTATTCCACGCCGTCGCGCCTGGCGATCATCTCGGTACGGTTGTGCTCACATGCGGGCTGCATAAATAGCAAGACTTAGGATTTATTCTAATGATGCGGAAACCCTTGTCAAGGGGCTTCTCGTTATTTTTTTGCAATCTTAACGCCAAATACGCTCCGCCGGGCGATTAGGTGTCCTGCGCTACAATTCGGTTGAATGCCTTTCCCTATACACCGCATGCGCCGTTTGCGCGCCAGCGAGCCGATCAGGAGCCTGGTGCGGGAGACCCGCCTGGATCCAGCCGAATTCATCCTGCCGCTTTTTGCCTGCCCCGGCGAGGGGGTACGGCGAGAGATCGGCGCCATGCCCGGCCAGTACCAGATGTCCGTGGACGAAATTGCGCGGGAATCCGAGGAGGTGCGGGCGCTCGGCATCGGCGGCGTGATCCTGTTCGGCCTGCCGGAAAGCAAGGACGAAACCGCCTCCGGGGCCTACGCCGACGACGGGATCGTGCAGCGCGCCATACGGGCCATACGCAAGCAGGTTCCCGGCATGCTGATCGTCACCGACGTCTGTAATTGCGAATACACCAGCCACGGACATTGCGGCAAGATCGTCAACGGCGAAGTCGATAACGACCAGACGCTGGAGTGGCTGGCGGCCACCGCGGTTTCCCACGCGCGCGCCGGCGCCGACATCGTGGCGCCGTCGGACATGATGGATGGGCGGGTAGCGTCGATCCGCGACGAACTGGATGCCCACGGCTTTCCGAATATTCCAATCCTGGCCTACGCCGCCAAATTCGCTTCGGTCTTCTATGGGCCTTTTCGCGAGGCCGCGGAATCCGCGCCGCAGTTCGGCGACCGGCGCAGCTACCAGATGGATCCGGCCAACGGGCGGGAAGCGATGCGCGAAATCGAGCTGGATCTGGAGGAGGGCGCCGATATGATCATGATCAAGCCCGCCATGCCCTACCTCGATCTGATCCGGGAGGCCCGCCAGCGTTTTGATGTGCCCATCGCCGCCTACCAGGTCAGCGGCGAGTTTTCCATGATCGAAGCCGCCGCCCGCAACGGCTGGATCGATCATGACCGGGCCATGATGGAGAGTTTGACTTCGATCCGGCGCGCCGGGGCGCAGATTATTCTGACGTATTTCGCCAAGCCGGCGGCCCGGCTGCTGCGGGCCGTCGTCAGGTGACAGGAGTGGCCGACAGTCAAGAGTAAAGTAGATTCCTCGAGGGAGTATGCCTTCAGGATGTCGCCCCTTCTCGCGCAGCGTCGTCGCCGTTGCTGGTTGAAGTTCGAAGAGTGCGTTGGTGGCACTGTTGACGTGGCGCAAGCTTCAGCTTGCCGCGGCGAACTTCAGTTCGCCGTTCAGAACGTGTTCAGGCTGATGTGATTGTTCTTGTCGGGAAGCGGTTTCCCATTGTATACCCCATTAACCAGCGTTCGATTGAATGAAGTATAAAGGTGGCTCTGCCCGGGCGTCCCTGTCCCGCGCGCGATGGCCCCCAGATGGAAGTCGTCGAGGTCCAGGTTTAGAAAGCCGGGCGCGATATCCATGGGGGCGAACGCTGTGGTCACTTGTTGCGCAGGGCCAATGGCGGTCGAGCCGGGAGCGATCTGGTTCAGGAACACGCGCACATAATGGTGAGCGGAATTGCCTTCCGTAGTGTAGTAGACGATGTTCACCGTTCCGGTGGACTGATCGACCGCCGCCGAGGGAAAGAAGTGATGTCCGCTAGCGGTATCCACAGACACAGGCGTCGACCAAGTCTGGCCGTTATCCGTCGAAAGAGTCAGATTCACTTCCGCATCCATGCAAATAGTCGGCGTGGGAGTCGGCGGGGGCGGCGAGTTATACGGGTTCTTGCAACTGTCATAGACCAGGAAAGTGGTGAAGCTGCCGTTAGATTCCTTCCGCGTAGCATGCTTTGGGTAAGTGAACACTACGAAGTTGTCAATGCCGTTTAAAGGCGTGGTCAGATCTCCCTGACTATTGGTCGGCAACGCATTGGCGATGGTGGTCACGGCGACAGGCTGGCCGCACACAGGCGGATTGGGAGCGCCGGCCGGCGTGCAGGTCACGAAGAAGAGTTGCGACGCGGCTCCCACATAGGAAATTGCGATCAGGC
>JBEKUO010000038.1:0-19449 GCA_049514955.1 Bryobacteraceae bacterium
GCGACCGCCTACACACCCTTTACGCCCAGTAACTCCGAACAACGCTCGCTGCCTACGTATTACCGCGGCTGCTGGCACGTAGTTAGCCGCAGCTGCTTCTGCAGGTACCGTCATTATTCTTCCCTGCCGAAAGAGCTTTACACCCCGAAGGGCTTCATCGCTCACGCGGCGTCGCTGCATCAGGGTTGCCCCCATTGTGCAAGATTCCCCACTGCTGCCTCCCGTAGGAGTCTGGCCCGTGTTTCAGTGCCAGTGTGGCCGTGTGCCCTCTCAGGCCGGCTACCGATCTTTGCCTTGGTGGGCCGTTACCTCACCAACTAGCTAATCGGCCGCGGGCTCCTCTCCCGGCGCATTGCTGCTTTGCTCTCTCGAGATTATGCGGTATTAGCGCCGGTTTCCCAGCGTTATTCCACACCCGGAGGTAGATCACCCACGTGTTACTCACCCGTACGCCACTTTACTTGCGAGATTGCTCCCGCTTTCTCGTTCGACTTGCATGTGTTAAGCGCGCCGCCAGCGTTGATTCTGAGCCGGGATCAAACTCTCGTTTGAATTAGTGAGTTGATCGCCCCGACTTAACTCAGAGTCTCTGACGAATGTTTCTTGTGCATCCAACCAGATTGTCAAAGATCTGTACCGCCCACGAACGCATCCTTGCGGAAACGCCCGCTTGCGGCAGGCCTCGAAACTTGCCCCGGCATCCGAAACGCAAAAAATCGCGCACGAACAGCCGGAAAAAATTGAAAGCTTTTAAAAAAGAACCTACCAGGAAGGCCGTATTCCGCTCCGTGCGGTGGCCCGCAGGGAGTTTTGTTACCATTCCTTAAACGAGGGCCTTATCTTTATGTACCACAGGGCAGACGCAAAGGCAAACGCCGCATGTCCAGCCCGCACTACGACCCTCGAAATCGGCGACTCACTCAGAATAACAGAACCATTACTGGCGCGCAAGCCCGATTTTGAGATTTTTGCGTGAGTTTCCGCACAGTACGCCAGCCTGCCGCTGGGGCACCTAAAACGTCGCTTAGAATGATAGGGATGCGCCTCGCGCTCTTCTGCCTGGCTTCCGCGGCTTGGGCTCAGACATTGCCGGAGATTGTGTCGCGGGTCTCCGAAGAGGCGGAGGTTTTCGAGCACGTAGCGCCGCAACTCCTGGCAGAGGAGACCCTGACGCAGCGCACCGTGAAGCCCCCAGGACGCTTCCGGCCGCGGGTGGGGGCGGCGGTTGCCAAACCTGTCGAACCCGTTTGGCGGACCCGCGAGATCGTTTCCGAATACAGCTTTGGCTTCCTCAAAGATGCGCCCGAGTGGCT
The DNA here is from genome assembly GCA_049514955.1 of Bryobacteraceae bacterium. Lineage (GTDB taxonomy): Bacteria > Acidobacteriota > Terriglobia > Bryobacterales > Bryobacteraceae > Bog-159. Next base: position 1,314 of record JBEKUO010000038.1, read on the forward strand.
GCACGAGTTCCGCGAGGTGACTTCGGTGGACGGCCGGGTGGTTTCTTCCGCGGAGGCTGCCCGGCACTCGCTGGCCCTGGGCATGGCTTCATCCAGCGACCGGGAGAAGAAGCGCATGCTGGAAGAGTTTCAGAAGTATGGACTGACTACTGCGGTAGTCGATCTCGGTCCGCTGCTGCTGCTGTTCACCAAGCGCCAGGTGGGGAGCTATCATTTCGCCATCGGCGGCCAGGAGCGCATCGGAGCAAACAAAGCCCAAATCCTTGATTACACACAGATTTCAGGACAGAATCGCATGCTGGTTTTCCAGGGCAGACGCGCCCTACACCAACCCATCGAAGGCCGCATCTACGCGCGCGTGCCGGACGGACTGCCGCTGCGCATCACCATCACGGCGACGCGGAAACGAGGGAAGCATGTGTTTCGGGACGAAGCCGGCGTGGATTACGTGCTGAACGCGCGCGGATTTCTGGCGCCTGCCGCCATCGCGCACAAGGGCTACGCCGACGACCAACTGCAGGTCGAAGACGAGTTTCGCTACACGCCCTTCCGGAAGTTCGGGGCAGACGCCGAGATCAAGTTCACCCCGGTACCGGAGACCGTGAAATAGTTGCTGGTATGATGGCGTGTGGTGCAGGCGCTTCCGCCTGCCGATCCCGATGGCCCGCCAACGCGCCTACCTCCTGATCACCGTTTTCGCATTGTTGCTGGTGCTGTTCCCGTTCCTTTTCTGGTACACCACCTGGTTCGGGCGCAAGCTCAGCGACGGAGAAATCGACAGTTACCTGGCCGACCGAGCCAAACCCCGCCATGCGCAGCACGCGCTGGTGCAGATCGGCGAGCGCCTCAGCCGGCACGATCCGGGCGTGGCGCGCTGGTATCCGGCGGTGGTGGATCTGGCGGGCAGCCCGCGGATCGAGTTGCGGCAAACGGCGGCCTGGATCATGGGGCAGGACCACACTTACGCGCCCTTCCATGAGGCGCTGCGGAAGCTGCTCGGGGATCCGCAGCCGATGGTGCGGCGCAACGCGGCGCTGGCGCTCTCGAATTTCGGCGATGGGGCTGCGCGGCCGGAGCTGCGGGCCATGCTGGAGCCGTACACTATCGTTGCTCCGGCGGCGGGGACGGTGCGTTACCGGCTCAAGCTCGGCGAATATGTCAACCCGGGCACGCTCGTGGCGCACGTCGGCGAGACAGAGGTGCGCTCACCGCTGCCGGGCGAGGTACGGGAACTGAGCCGGCGGGAGGGCGCCACGGCCGCGGCGGGCGATCCAGTGGTCGAGTTGTCGGCGGACAAGGATCACGTCTGGGAAGCATTGCGCGCTTTGTGGAGCGTGGGCGAGAAAGAGGATCTCGAGGAGATCCAGCGCTACGTTCGCGGAGTGGCGGGGATGCCGGAGAAGGTGCAGGAGCAGGCGTTGCTGACGGTGCAGGCGATTCAGGCGCGGGTGGGGCGATAGAGTGAGGGAGCTTACCGGAAGTACGCGCACGTGCTCCATGACCCCGCAGGGTATTGGGGCTTGACAGCACCACTCTCGTCGTCCTGTCAGAGGGCGGTGCAACGGCCAAGATGTGATTGCGAATGGACGATCAGACGATATGCTTGGGTACGTCTCGCCCGTGGCTGTAATACCTTACACCGTGCCGAGTCAGCCGCCTCACTCGTAAGATTCAAATCTCAAGACGTTCTCGGTTCCTAAATGTCGTGCAAGCGCCACGCGGAGTTTGTCCCGCACTTGCTTAGGCGGCTTTTCGTAATCCTGGTATATGTCGCCCGATTGGTTGCACCAGGCCTCCGAGTGAGGGTAGCACGTTTCGCGGGGGGTGTGCTTTAACCGGAATTGGAACACCCGGCCGGAGCGATCCTCGGTGCCGATCGCGTCCGGCACGGTGAAGACGCGTAGGACAAGAACAACATGGCCCGGACGATGTCTGCCTTCGCAATAATCTGGCTCGAGCACGTCCTGCGGCTCGCTGAACTTTGCCCGGTTTACAGATACTCCTGAATCAAATTGCATAGCAAGGGGAACTGGTTTGCCTTCAACGAGTGAGGCCTCAGGGTAGCGTCGAAACAGCCTCTCTGCAGGATCGAATTGCTGATCCGGATCGCGTCCGTTCCTATGGGCGCGCGCATAGTATGTTTCATCCTCAGGATTGTAGAAAGGCACGGATGCGCGTCCAGGCTTGCCTTACAGCATCGTCTCCGTTCGCGATGAGTTGCCAACTCTGAGGTTCGTCTGCTTGTCCGTACATCAGAGCCCACGCTTCGCCGTTATTCAGGAATTCGATGTGAGCGTAGTGGTCATTCTCGGTAAAGCAAATCCCAACACCTGCATCGGCTGACGGCAGCACCGCCGTTGGTTCGGCGTTGAGTCCCTCCAAAACACGCAAGGCATTTTCGGCCGCAGCGATGCTGTTCTCGTTCGGTATGGGCGCGTCGTACCCACCCCACCCGATTTTGCAATGCCGCAGGCTCGCGAGTTCGTCGGTCAACGCCGCAAACTTCTGGGTACGTCGATTGAACTCGCTGTAACGAGAGGTGTCGAGCAATTCCTTTAGATAGAGGAAATCGATACGTTGAGACCCGGCCTGAGCAGATGACGGCATTTCCCCAAAAATCGCTGGATGGCGACGGTGATCCGCTGCAACGTAATCCATAACGGCACGCGGTAGGTACCAGGGCATCGTAACGCTACTTTATCAAATTGCGAACCCGATCTGTGATACAAGCTTCAAAGGCGAGATTCTTCTCTGCGCGGAGGTCGTCTACGATCTTCCAAGCGGTTGCCACATCGACCGGAACTCCTGAAACAACGGCATCGATATCGAGGAGAGCGGAAACGGTCAGCGGCGCGAGGTGGAACTCCGGTCTGGGTGATAATGAGCATGCCCTTCAGACGCGAGAGCGGCAACTGGAGGCGCACAAAATACGCATCTAGCTGCTGTGGCAACTCGGCGCGATTCTGGCACCAGTTCGAAAATAATCATCGAGATCGATACCCTGCCCTAGAGAAACGGGGATGTCTATCCGATTTACGTAGCGGACACCAACGCGCGTAATCTGCGTTGGATTGAAAACCGAGGAGTAGATTTCCCAAACCCTCCGCGCCTCTGCGCGGAACGACTCCCAACGATCATATGGGGCAAGCCAACTGAACGAAAGGCCGCCTCGGCGAACCAGAGCAATGCGGTTACCATCGTTGTTTAGGAATCGGTACCCGACGAGTTGCTCTGTCGAATTCACGCTCGATCCCGGGGCAAACTGCACAAGGACCGAGCGAAACTCCTCGTGGTTAGGGTAAGTCTCTCGCAACAGCGTACGAACACCCAGCAGGTCCTTTAGGCCCGGCACGTTCGGCAACTCGCAATGCAGATCAATGATCGCTTCTGTGATTGGCGCGCGGCTGTAGTGGTTCTCGGCTTCCGACACTCGCGACCTCAATTATAACGATAATCCAAGATGTGTGATTGCGGGTTTTCAAGCAATCGGGAGATCATACCGCTGCCGTACACCAATCTGTGCGCCGGCGCCGGATTACTGCTGCACGGTGAGCAGCGTAGTTATCGGCGAAGAAACTCCGCCGATCTTGGCGACGACGGGTTGATCGCCGTTGGGGACCGCGGGCACTTGGATGGCAACCTGGTACAGGCCCGCATATCCGGGCGCCAGGGCCGTGCCATACACTGTGGCGGAGATTCCGCCGACGGTTACGGTCACGGGGTCCGACGTCAGGTAAGTCGTACCGTTGGAAGGCGTCAGATCGCCGACCGGCGCGGCAGGAGTGGTAGGCCCGAAGCCGGTGCCCCACAGGATCAGGACGTCTCCGGGCTTGGCCGGCACCGTAGTAACGCTCGGGAATTCACCATTCTTTACGGCATAGCTGAAGTCCTGGTATGTGGCTACTGCGTAATTATTCGGCCATTGGAAAAAAGCCGGCCCGTAGATCGCGGATGTGGAGGAAAATGCAGGACTCGTGCCCAGGCTGTTGGTGACCGTAACCTGCACGGGGCCTGCGCCGATATCGGGCGCCAGCACATTGATCTGGGTGGAGCTGACGTACTCCATGTAAGCGGGCTGTCCGCCGATCGAAACGGTCACGCCATCCACGTTTTGAGGTATCACGCCGTTGACAATGTTCCAAAAACCGTTGGCCGTCGCGAGATTGGTTCCAAATATCGCCACCCAGGAGTTCGGCACGGTGCCGGGCAGAAAACTGGCCCCGCTGAGCACGGACGTGATGACGGGCCCGAGCGGCGCGGCCACGCCCGAAATCTCCCGGATACGGTTGTCGGTCGTATCGCCGTTAAACACGCCATCGCCCACGTAGAGGTTTCCGGCGTTGTCCAGCGTTATGGGGAACGGGCTGTCGAGCTCCGCCTGCAAGGGCGGGCCGCCATCGCCCGTAAAGCCCGCCGTCCCGGTGCCCGCTATCGTATTAATGATCCCTCCGGTCACTTCGCGGATCCTGTTGTTGGAGCCGTCCACGATAAACAGATTGCCGGCAGAGTCGAGAACGGTCCCACCCGGGTAGCCCAGACTTGCCGACGTGGCCTGTCCTCCATCGCCTGCGAACGTATTGGTTCCGTTCCCCGCCACCGTCGTAATGATCCCGCTGGCGGCATTGACCACCCGGATGCGAAAGTTGAACTGGTCGGTGACATAAAGGTTCCCCGAGGCATCCACGGTAACCCACGTCGGGTTGTTGAACGTTGCCTGCGTGGCCGGTCCTCCGTCTCCGGAGAAGCCCTGCGCGCCGGTGCCCGCATAGGCCGTAATGATGCCGCCGCTATCCACTTTGCGAACGCGAAACGCGGCCTGATCCACGATGTACAGGTTGCCGCCGCTATCCACAGCGCAGCGAATTGGAATCGTAAATGTCGCGGCCGTGGCCAGGCCGCCATCGCCGCTATTCCCTTCCGATCCATTCCCGGCCACCGTAGTAATGATGCCCGTAGTCGAGATTTCGCGGACCCGCAAATTGCCGTAGTCGTTCACGTAGATGGCGCCGGAAGGCGCCACGCACACTCCCAGTGGCCCGCTGAGCAACGCCTGCGCCGCCTGGCCGCCATCCCCGCCGAATCCGGCGGTACCGGTTCCGGCGAATGTCGTGATCATGCCATTGGTGTCCACCTTGCGGATCACGTTATTGAGTTGGTCGGCCAGATAGATGTTGCCGGTCTGGTCTATCGCCAGTCCCACCACGCGGTCGATCTCGGCCTGCTTGGCGGGTCCTCCGTCCCCTGTATATCCTGCCGTCCCGTTCCCCGCAAAGGTGTTAATGGTCTGGCCGGACGCGATGGCTGCCGCCAATAGCGGCACCAAGAGTCTCACGTGCATTCGAGTGTTCCTCCCATCCCGATACTGGAACCAGTATAGTCGACTCCTCTATTGCGGCGTCAGTTGCTTCAACTGGCTTCAGTTGCTTCAACTATGGGGCAGTTCGACCGAGCGAACCCAATTCGAACAGCTAACCCACTTATTTGCAACAGGAATGCCGAAGACAACCACTCAGACCGAACCCATTTTGACCTGGAGGCTGGGCGGAAAACGGATCGCCGTGTCGCCGGCTCGCCTCCGCGTGCCTTCACCCACTTCGGTGAAAACAGGCTCCGTCCACTGGGGGCATTCCCCCGGACTTATCCACCAGTTGTTGTGTTTTCAAGCATTCTCTTGTGGAAATCCACGTGCACAGCGCCAGCGAGCAGGAGGCGCACATGGAACCTACGCCCAACGAGACCTTGACCATCACCGACAACCGTACCGGCAAAACCTATACCTTGCCGTTATATAAAGATGCAGTCCGGGCCATCGATCTACGCCAGATCAAGACCGGTCCGGACGACTTCGGCTTGTTGAGCTACGATCCCGCGTTTCTGAACACGGCGGCCTGCCAGAGCGCCGTGACCTACCTGGATGGAGAGCGTGGAATCCTGCGCTACCGCGGCTATCCCATTGAGCAGCTTGCCGAAAAGTGCAGTTTTCTGGAAGTTGCCTACCTGTTGCTGCAAGGCGAGTTGCCTGGCCCGGGCGACCTGGCGGCGTGGACCGGCGAGGTGCGGCGGCACACCATGATTCACGAGAACCTGAAAAAGTTCATGGAAGGCTTCCACTACGATGCCCACCCCATGAGCATGCTAATGAGCACTGTAGCGGCGCTTTCCACCTTTTATCCGGAAGCCCGCAACATACACGATCCGAACGTGCGGCGGCTGCAGATCATACGGTTGATCGGCAAGATGCCGACGCTGGCGGCCTATGCCTACCGGCACAGCCTGGGTCTTCCTTACGTCTACCCGGACAACGACCTCAGCTACACCAAAAACTTCATGAATATGCTCTGGCGGAAGGCGGAGCCTACGTTCAGCGCCAACCCGGTGCTGGCGCGCGCCCTTGAGGTGCTGTTCATTCTGCATGCGGACCACGAGCAGAATTGCAGCACCAGCACGATGCGGGCGGTGGGCAGCTCTGACGCCGACCCGTACGACACCACCGCCGCGGCCATCGCCGCCCTGTCCGGACCGCAGCACGGCGGCTCCAACGAAGAAGTGCTGCGCATGCTGGACGAGATCGGCTCCAAAGATCGCGTGCCTGCCTACATCGAGCAGATCAAGGCGGGGCGCGGCAAGTTGATGGGCTTCGGGCACCGCGTCTACAAGAACTACGATCCGCGCGCGCGTGTCATCAAGCAGGTCGCCGCGGAGGTTTTTGAGGTGACCGGCCGCAACCCCAAGCTGGATATCGCACTGGAACTGGAGCGCATCGCGCTCGAAGACGATTTCTTCGTCAAGCGGAAGTTGTATCCCAACGTGGATTTCTACTCCGGGATCATCTACCAAGCCATGGGCTTCACGCCGGATATGTTCACGGTGCTGTTCGCCATCCCGCGGACCGTCGGCTGGCTGGCGCAGTGGCAGGAGATGCTGCAGGATGGCGAGCAAAAAATCGCCCGGCCACGGCAGCTTTATACGGGTCAGCCGGTGCGGCAGCTCGCGGCGCAGGAAGAGAGAAGAATACACGCGGTAGCTGCGGGGTAGGCGCGGACTCCCATTTCCAGCCTATTCTTCCAGTAGCTTACAGCCTCACGTGTTAACATGTGAGGCAGACCCGCACCAGAGCGCTTTTATCGCATGACCCCAGAGCAGCGGCCCCGCGTCGTCAATGTCGTAGTCGCGACTACCGTCATGCTGTCGTTCATCTCCTTCTGGAGGGCGGCAGCCATTGTCCTCAGCGATCTGGCCTCGTCGGCGTACTACGTGGGCGGCATTGCCGAGCACGCCATCGGGAAGGCTGCGCCGTGGTTCATCCTGGCGATCATGCTGTTCTCGTATGCGGTGCGCGCCCTCTATATAGAGAGCTGCAGCATGTTCGTGCGCGGCGGCGTGTACAAAGTGGTGCACGAAGCCATGGGCGGCACCCTGGCCAAGTTTTCGGTCTCCGCGTTGATGTTCGATTACGTATTGACCGGCCCCATCAGCGCGGTCAGCGCGGGACTCTACCTGGGCGGTTTGATCAATGAGGCCGGCGAGTACCTGAGGATCAAAAGCCTGCACGTGCATGCGCCATACTTCGCGGCCGCGTTCGCCGCGGTGGTGACCGTTTACTTCTGGCGCAAGAACATCATCGGCATTCACGAATCCAGCGAAAAGGCTCTGCGCATCATGCAGGTCACCACGGTGATGGTGGTGATCCTGATCGCATGGTGCCTGATCACGATTTTCAAGAACGGGTACCAGCCGGTGCCTCTGCCGATCCCGGCGAATCTGCATTTCAGCGAAGACGGCCTGGGCTGGTTGAAGGGCACGCTGGCGCCTTCCATTACGGTGATCGCCATCCTGATCGGGCTGGGCCACTCGCTGCTGGCCATGAGCGGGGAAGAGAGCCTGGCGCAGGTGAACCGCGAAATCGCGCATCCCAAGTTGAAGAACCTGGAGCGCGCCGGTTTCGTGATTTTCATCTACAGCATGCTGTTCACCTCGTTGGTCTCATTCTTCGCGGTGATGATTATTCCGGATGGCGCGCGGCAGGGGGTGCTGAACAACCTCATCGGCGGACTGTCGATGTACCTGGTGGGGCCCATCCCCTTGCGGCTGCTGTTTCACGGTTTCGTGGTGCTGGTGGGCACCCTGATTCTGGCGGGCGCGGTCAACACCGCGATTATCGGCTCGAACGGCGTGCTGAATCGCGTGGCCGAGGATGGCGTGCTGCCGGACTGGTTCCGCCACCCGCATCACAAGTTCGGAACCAGCTCGCGCATCATCAACCTGATCGCCATCATGCAACTGGTCACGATTCTGATCAGCCGCGGCGATGTCTATATGCTCGGCGAAGCGTACGCTTTTGGCGTGGTGTGGAGCTTCGCCATGAAGGCCCTCTCGGTGCTGGTGCTGCGGTACAAACAGCCGGGCAGCCGCGAATGGAAAGTGCCCTTCAATTTCCATATCAAGGGCACGGAGATTCCCGTGGGCCTCATCCTGATCACGGTGGTGCTGTTTGCGCTGGCCACCGTCAACGTGCTTACCAAGAAGGTAGCCACCATCTCCGGGGCCAGCTTCACTGTGGCGTTCTTTATCGTCTTTGAGTTCTCTGAAAAGTACAACCGGCGGCACACGCTGGCGCATGCCGAAGACATGGAGAAGTTCCGGCTCGACATGAAGGAAGACGTGTCGGTGGAGGCGGCCAAGGTGCGGCCCGGAAACGTGATCGTGGCGGTGCGCAACCCCAATCGCCTGGATCATCTGAAGCGCGTTTTGGATAAGACCGACCAGCGCCGCATCGACATCGTGGTGCTTTCGGTGCGGCAGGTGACGCAAGCGGGCTCCGGCGAGCACGGGCTGGACCCCGGGCAGCTTTTCTCGATGGACGAGACGCAGGTCTTCAGCAAAGTCGTCGCGCTGGCCGAGAAGGCGGGCAAGCACGTGGAACTCATGGTGGTTCCGGGCGGCGGCGACCCGAATGCGGCCATCATGCAAACCGCGCAACGCCTGCAATCGTCGCGGGTGGTGATGGGCCTCTCTCCCAAGATGAGCCCCGCCGAGCAGGGGGCCGCGGTGGGCCGCGAATGGGAGAATCTGCCCGAGCCGCGGCCATCTCTGTCGCTTGAAATCGTGACGCCGAACGAGGAAGAATCCCTATTCATTAATCTCGGGCCGCACCCGCCCAGGCTGTGGCCGGAGGATCTCGATTTGCTGCACAAGTTGTGGCTGGAACTGGCGGCTAAAGGCCCTGGCGCTAAGCTGCATCATCGCGATGTGGTGGGCGTGGCGTTGCGCCGGATGCAGCAGGAGCTACGATCCGGGCAATCCGAGGAAATCATTGCAGACGTCACGCGCGAGGTTTCGAACGGAAGCGGCAAGCCGGTGAAGAAGAACTGAGCGGGGCGTGGCGCACGCTTAAGCGTGCCGCGGCGAACTTCAGTTCGCCGAGTGTGCAAAGCTCGGCCGATTGACAATCGGCCTGCAGGTTGCCAACCTGCCCCACATTTGCCCAACCTGCCCCACATCCGCAATGATAGAATCCCCCCATGGTCTCCTCTCGCCGCGGGTTCCTGAGCGCGGTCACGGCCGCATCCTACAAGCGGCTGCTGGGGGCGAATGACCGCGTGCAGGTGGGCTTCATGGGCTACGGGCTGATCGGCCGCCAGCACGTACACGATTTCCAAAACCAGAAAGACGCGGATCTGGCGGCCGTGTGCGAGGTGTATCAGCCGCGCCTGGAAGAGGGGCTGACGGCGTGCGGGCCGGGCACCAGGGGCTACCGGGATTTTCGGAAGCTGCTCGACGACAAGGACATTCAGGCGGTGGTAGTCTGCACTCCGGATCACTGGCACGCGCTCGCTACCATCATGGCTTGCGCCGCGGGCAAAGACGTCTACGTGGAAAAGCCGCTCACGCTCTTCGTCCAGGAAGGCCGCTGGATGGTTACGGCGGCGCGGCGCTACCAGCGCGTCGTCCAGGTGGGCACGCAGCAGCGGTCTGGGCCGCACTATCAGAAGGCCCGCGAGTTGGTTCGCGCCGGCTATTTCGGCAAGGTGGTCAGCGCGCGCATGGGCGCATTTCGTAACGTGATGCCCGGCTTCGGCAATCCGCCCGACGAGCCTCCGCCGCGCGATCTGGATTACGACCTCTGGCTGGGACCCGCGCCCATGCGGCCCTATAACGCGCATCGCGCGCTGTATCATTTCCGGTGGTTCTGGGACTATTCGGGCGGCCAGATGACGAATTTGGGCGCGCACGACATCGATATCGTGCAGTGGTTCATGGGAGTCAAGGGACCGGTGGCGGTTTCTTCGAGCGGCGGGCGCTTCGCCCTCGAGGATAACGGCGAAACTCCCGACACGCAAGACTCCGTGTTCGAGTATCCGGGCTTCACCGCCGTGCACTCGCTGCGCGAGGCTAGCGCCGGACGCCGCGCGGGCTTCGGACTGGAATTCTTCGGCAGCAAGGGCAGCATGACGGTTTCGCGCGCGGGATTTGAAGTGTTTCCCGATATGAAAATCGACCCCAGCAATGCAATTCCGACCTTCGAAGGCCAGCCGGCCGGGGGACCGCAGCACTCGACGGCCAAGCCGGAGCCCTGGGTCGAGGCAATCAAAGAGCCTGGATCTTCGCCGCAGCAATTCGATCTGCACGTGCGGAATTTCCTGGATTGCATCAAGACGCGCCGGCAGCCCATCGCCGATGTGGAGGGGGGCCATCAGGCAGCGGTGCCTTGCCACCTGGCAAACATCTCGCTGCGGCTCGGCCGCAAGATCCGCTGGGACCCCGACAAGGAAGAGATCGTCGGCGATCGCGAGGCATCCGCCCAGCTTGCGCGGTCGTATCGCCAGCCATGGGATGACGTGCTGCGAAGCTTCCGGCTATGAATCGCAGAACGTTCCTAAATCGCGGAGCGTTGCTTGGCACCGCCGCGATGGCCGCCGCGGCTCCCGCGCGAGCCGCCCCGCCGCACTCGAAGATGGGGATCGCGGCGACTTCCTATTTGAGCTTCGCCAAGCCGATCGACACGCTGGAATTTCTGGAGCACGCGAATGTGCTGGGGGCGGGCGGCATCCAGATGCATTTGGCGTATCACGAAGCCGGATACGCACACAAGCTGCGCGCGCGCGCCGAGCAACTCGGCATGTACTTCGAGGCGATGGCGAGCCTCCCCGAGAAGGACGATTCCGCGGCGTTCGAGCAAACCGCGGTGGCCGCCAAGGAAGCCGGCGCGCGGGCCATTCGCGTCAACTGCCTGCCCGGCCGGCGCTATGAGAACTTCACCCACCTGGCGGACTGGCAGCGGGCCGTGGCCCGGAGCCGCGCGGCCCTCGACGTAGCGTTGCGCATCGTGGAGCGGCTGCAGGTGCCGCTGGCCATTGAAAACCACAAGGACTTCACCGCCGGCGAGATGGCCGCGCTCATGAAGGAAAAATCGAGCCGCTGGCTAGGCGTGTGCCTGGATACCGGCAACAACATCGCGCTGCTCGACGATCCCATCGAGGCTGTGGAAGCTCTGGCGCCCTATGCTCTCGCGACACACGTTAAGGATATGGGCGTTGAAGCTTATCCGGACGGCTTTCTGCTCTCGGAAATGCCGCTGGGCGAGGGCATGCTCGACATGCGGCGGATTGTGGATACAATCCACAAGGCACGGCCCGAGACGCGCTTCACGTTGGAAATGATCACGCGCGATCCGCTCAAGGTGCCCTGCCTGACGGACAAGTATTGGGCGACGTTTCCGGAGCGGCGCGAGCGTTATCTGGCGCGCGCCTTGCGCATGGTGCGCGAGCAGCAGGGCCGGCAGCCGTTGCCCGTGGTGAGCGGACTGCCGCGCGAAGCGCAGTTGCGCCTGGAGGAGGACAACGTCAAGCAGAGCCTGAGTTACGCCCGTGGGCGGCTCGGGTTGTAGTCTGTCCCCAGCAGCTCCAGCGCGCTCTGCTCCATTTCGTCGTCCACTTTGACCGCGCCCAGGTTCACCTCAAAGTCAGTCTTCACTTGTAGGAGGGCGACCGCTTCGTCGCTTAGTGAAACTTCGTCCTGAGGTGCGCCTATCAACAGTGGCAGATGCGCGAGGCGCGAAGCAGTGCGATCCAACTGGTCGTCGGCTTGTTGCAGCCCTCCCGATGCTGTGTACATCACTTGCATGGCCGGGTTTCTCGCTTTTGCTTAACTCATCGGCCCGTCGAGCGCTTTCCTGCGCGGCTACTGAGCGATGTGGTATATGGCAATTAAGGGTGATTTTCGTAATCCTGCTTTTCGCGGCGCTGCTTTACTGCGGCATCTACCTGGTGGCGAACCGCTTCGCTTATCAGCCCACCCGCTATCCCACAGGCTGGTGGCACATGCAAGCGGAACTGGGCGCGCAGGACGTGTGGCTCTGCGCACGCGATGGCGTACGCCTGCATGCCTGGTGGCTGGAATCGCCGGGCAGCCGTTGCGTCACCTTATACCTGCACGGCAATGGCGACAACCTCTCCGTACGGCCTGGCCACTTGCGCGAGATGATCGCGGCAGGTTCGTCTGTTTTGATCCTGGACTACCGTGGCTATGGGAAGAGCGCCGGCTGGCCCACCGAGCGGGGACTATACCGCGACGCCGAGGCCGGCTACGACTACCTCATCAGCCAGGGCTGGCGGCCCGGGCAGATCGTGCTGCATGGGGAATCGCTCGGCGCAGCAGTGGCCGTGGATCTGGCGACGCGCCGCCGTTGCGCCGGACTCATCCTGGAGTGCCCGATCACCTCGGCTTCCGACATGGCGCATAAATTCGTGCCGGTGCTCGGCCCGCTGTTCGTGCACGGTTTCAATGCGCGTCGTAAGATCGCCCGGGTGCATGCGGCGGTGCTGATCATCCACGGCGACGCCGACCGCATGGTCCCTTATGCAATGGGACGCGCGCTGTTCGAGGCGGCCAGCGAGCCGAAGTCGTTCTGGACGGTGGAAGGCGCCAGGCACCTGAACATCGTCGAGGTGGCGGGCCCGCGCTACCGGGAGCGTTTGCGGGAGTTCTACGAGAGCTGCTTACCGGACCGCGAAGTACACAACCGCCACGATCACGACGGTGAATAGCAGGCCGATGCCCACCAGGGTCAGCAGTTCGCGTCCGAGGGGCTTCTGAGCATTCGGGTCCGGAAAGCGCAGCTTCGCCAATACGTCCACTGGCAATACGGGCTCCTCCGGCGCGGGCTCTGGCGCGAGAGGCAGTGCCTCGAACGTACTGCCATCCGGGTCTCCGTAGCAGCGGAGGCGCCGTTCGACGATTTCGCTCCAGCGGGCGGCGTCGATCTTGATGCGGCTTGCGAGCGGCCCCGGAAGGGATGCCTGAATTTCCTCGACCGAACCGGGCTGGAGTGGCTTTACCACCCAGAAGCCCAGGCAGTCTGCCAGCTTGCATCCAAAGTGCACCAGCGAGAGGAGGTCCAGCGCGGAGTTGTTCTGGGGATCGTGATGGCGGGCGGCGATGATCTGGAAATCCGGCGGCAGGTTCCAATGCGCGGCCAGGGCACGGCCGGCTTCGCAGTGATCCATGCCCAACGACTCTCGTTCCCAGTCCAGCAACTCGAGAGCATTGAGGTCGGCATTGCGGAGCAGTTCCGCATACTCGGTGGGGTAAGCCAGCAACAGCCCCAGCCGGCCCACATCATGCAGCAACCCAGCCGTATAGGCGCGGTCTTCGAATGCGGAGCAGGCGCGCGCCAACTCTTCGGTAAGCAGGGCGCAGGCCAGCATGTGCCGCCAGCAGCGCGACAACTCCTCGATATGCAGTACAGCCTTCATATGATTGGAGGTCGCAACGGTCATGCAGAGCGCCCGGATGCGCCGCAGTCCCAGGACGACCAGAGCAGACTGCAGGCTATCGATTTGCGATCGGAATCCGAAGAGCGGGGAATTAGCGACGCGCAGAATCTGGGCGGAGAATGCGGGATCGGCGGAGATGAGCGCCACCAGTTCCCGAATCTCGACATCCTCGCGCGCTAGCAGGTCCAGCAACCGCAGCACGATTGGTGGAAAGGCGGGAATCCTGGCCAGCAGCCCTTTCCGGTCTGTTTGCTTCACTTCGCCGGAACTCTGGCCCACAGTTTACTGATCGGCCAAGCCTGAGAAGATCATTAGCGGTTTCGGCTCGCCTAATAGATCGACAGTTTTCCACGACCCACAGAAATCATCAGCCGCAGATGAACGCTGATGAACGCGGATAGAACAAAGAAACATCACATTTGCTGGCATTTATCCGCAGCTCCTCATCAAGGAGGCTTTTATCGGCGTGCATCTGCGTGCATCTGCGGCTAGAGTTTAAGCGGAGCGGCCCAGCGTCTGTATTTCGCTGAAATTCACGCGCCGCTGCTCGTCCATCGCCAGGTTGGACAGAATCACCGCGGTCGAATCGTTCAGCCCGACTTCCAGGTTCGCCTTCGGCTTGCGGTTCATCGGATCTTTGCAGCACAGGAAGAAGTCTTCGAGCGATACAGTCACCGGATTGCGGTCCTCCTCCGGCGCCATGATTCCCTTGCTGTAAAGCCAGCGCCGCGCGAATTTGGCTTCGCGGGTGAGGAAGGAATCGTCGGCGCCTTGCGAGTCCTTGGGCAACAACAGCGGCACGCCCCGGGTGGCCGCCGCAGTGGTCATAGTGGCGCCCGCCTTCACTGGCGCTGGCTTTTCGGTCGCCTTCTTGACGTCCTGAGCGCTTACCTTAGCCGGCTCACGATACCAGAGGGCGGTGGCCGGATGGTTATCGTCGCCGATGGTGATCTCGATGGTGCCGGCGGTGCCCATGATCACTTCGCCGAACTCCTGCCGTTCGGCCTGCAGCAGATCCAGATGCGAGTTGGTGCTGATGGAGCTGTACAGCAGCTTGCGGCCCTTGGGATAGACGTAGATCAACTGGATGTTGTCGTAGACGTCGCGGCCGTCTTTGAAAGTATCGATGCCGCCGACTCCGACCACGTACTCGGGCGGCGAGCCGAACATCCAGTCGGCCACATCGATCTGGTGCGAAGCCAGCTCCGCCGTGTTGCCGCCGGCGTACTCGCGATACATACGCCAGTTGATCTTGCGCTCGAGGGAGGGATCGGGCACCGGACGACGTTGGTCCGTGTTGCGATGCCACTGGCCGCGTATATGCGTGACGTTGCCCAGCACGCCTTGGTCGATCATCTGCTTGGCGGTCTGGTAGAACTGGCTGTAGCGGCGCTGCAACCCCACCTGTAGAACCTGCCTGGGATGCTCGGCCACCAGGGCGCGCAACGCGTGCACCTCTTCCGGCTTGTGCACCAGGCTCTTCTCGCAGAAGACATGCTTGCCGGCTTGCAGACTGTCTTTGGTGATCATGAAGTGCTCGTAGAGCGGTACGGCGATGAGCACCGCGTCGATATCCTTGCGCGCCAGCAGCTCGCGGTAATCCTTGTAGGCCGCCGGATTGTTGCCGGCGGTGTCCACGCCTTTCTTCAGGTTGGGATCGTAATTGTCGCACACGGCTATGCATCGGCCGGCGTCGGTTTCGTGGAGATGCTTGAGCAGGTACGTGCCGCGGCTTCCGGTCCCGATAAAGCCGTATTGGACCTGGTCGTTGGCGGCGTGTACTTTTTGGATGAAGGGCGCGCCTTCGAGGGCGGGCAACGCGGCGGCGACGGCCGTAGCGGCGCCAGCCGCCTTCACGAAATCGCGGCGGGTGACATCGGAGTCTTGTGCCATGCGGAGTCCTTAAAGAAGAGTGTTTCGTCCAAATTGTAGCATGCCTCCGGAGCGTCCAGGACGCAGCCGGCAACGTCCGCATCCACTTTCCTTGGAGCACCGCTGGCCGTCGTCTGGGGCTGGCAGTGCGCTGAATGTCGGCGCACGGCAGCCAAGGCCGCCTTGGATGTGGGCAGGCAGCAATCTCGCTATCCTGTAGAAAGACGCGATGTCTTTTGTGTTCGAATGGGACCACGCAAAGCGCAAGCCAATTTCAGGAAGCACAGGGTGAACTTTATCGAAGCCACCTCCGTTTTCAGCGGCCCGCTGGCGCGGATATTTGTGGATGAAATGCATTCAGCCGACCAGCCTCAGGAGATCATCCTGGGAGAGGGACCGCGTTCGCATCATCAGCCGCTCGCCGCGCCACGGGCAAGGAATTGCATGACTATGAGGAAAATGTCAAGAACTAAGGCCAGAGCCAATCGGAACGATTGGCTTCGGTCCGAGTACCGTTTCGACTATGCGAAAGCCAAGCCGAATCGGTTCGCCGCACGCACCCGGCCGGGATCCGTCGCGGTGCTGCTGGACCCGGACGTAGCACAGGTTTTTAAAAGCCCGCAATCCGTGAATGCTGTTCTGCGAGCGTTGATGGCCACTATGCCCACCTCACGGCCGGCTGCCAGGCGAATTGCGACCCGGCGCTCGGAGTAGTGGCGGACGCAGAACGTGATCTGGCGCTGAAAGAACGTGTGGCCTCGTCTCGGCTGCCCAGCACCGCCAACTCGCACGCATCCAAGCAGGGTTACTTCACGCTGTCCATGTGCCAGCTCGCGTTCACCCATGCTCCGTTGCGGTAGACGAACACTTCCGTAACCCGGCCCGAGCTTTCGGACCGCTTGCCACCCTGTTCGATTTCGTAGACGTAATTCGAATAAACAATTGCCGCGTAGCCGTACGCTTGAATCTCGGTCTTCGGAAATTCGAGTCGTATCAGCTTGCCTCCGCCCGCGGCAAAGCGCGCCGAACCGTCCAAGACGGCTTGGCGATTGCCCCATTCGCCGCCCCAAGCCTCGATGGTTAGCAGTTCATCGGGCAGCAGCTTTTCGAGCGCGGCGCGGTCGCCTGCGAAATAGGCGCGCCACACGGCCTCGCGGGCTTCCAGCAGGCCCTTCTTCTCGGACTCAGACAACTCGTGAACCGGCGAATACTGCCCAGCGGCCGATTCGGGGTGGAGATCTGTGTCGGACCCCGTCTGAATCCACGCGCCGTTCTGCTTGGTATAGAAGTCGGTGATCCGAAGCGTGCGGTGGGCCGATCCATCAGGCGTCTTGTATTCAGCGTCGGCGACAAACGCCACGAACGCGGCGTCGCCTTTGAAAATCATGTCGAACTCGCGCATTTTATAGCCCGTCATTCGGTAAGGATTGTTGGAGTCGAAATATGCGGCGTTCTCTTTCATGTACTCGTCCACCCCCCGAATCATCTTGCGGGAGCCTTGCAGATACCCGAGCCAATTTTCGGCGTGCGTGGCGCGAAGTTCGGCGACATCCTTGTGGATGAACGCCTGAAAGATGCGATCGATGTGGGCACGGATAGCCGCACGGTCGGCGGCCCGGTCATCGTCTGCCGCGGTGGCGAGCAACGCGGCGGCCGCAAGCAAGCTGGTGAGACGAATGATCATCTGTATACGCTCCATGAATTTACTCCTCGCGAATCAGTTCGGCGGGATTGGCCGCGGCGGCGCGGCCCGCCGGGCGCCAGCCACCAAGTAGCGCAGCGGCGAGAAGAAATAGCAGCGCCAGACCGTAACTGAGCGGGTCGAACGGTCCGACACCGTAGAGCAGCGTTCCCAGCCAGCGCGCGGCAACCAGCGCCGCGGCCGCTCCCATCAGCACGCCGGCGGCGGCCAGGGCGCCCACCTCCCGCAGGACCATCCGGAGCACATCGCGCGAGTGCGCTCCGAGGGCCATGCGAATACCCATTTCCGGCCGGCGCTGCGAGATCTGGTAGTTAAACACGCCATAGACTCCCGTGGCGGCCAGCAAGAGCGCAAGGGCGGCAAAGATGGCAGCCAGCACCGCCGTAAAGCTCACCGGCGAAATCTCGCGCGAGACGTATTCGGTCATAGGCCGGACTTTAGCCATGGCGGCGGTCCGGCTGCGATCGTGAAGCAGGCGGCGGATGGTGGGCACGAGTGAGAGCGGATCGGCGCGCGTACGCAGCACGAAGGTCAGCGGGCTGCGCATGCTCTGCTCGAATGGCATGTAAATCTGCCCGCGAACTTGTTTGGTGAGCGAATGATTGTGCAGATGTTCCACCAAGCCCACGACCACGCTAGGGATGGGTTTGAATCCATCGCTGGTGGCGTGCTCGGCGACGATCTTTTTTCCGATGGCGGATTGGCCAGGCCAGGTAGTTCGCGCGAGCAACTCATCGACAATCGCCACGGGGCGGCCGCCGGCGCGATCCTGCCGGTCGAAATAGCG
>JBEKUO010000039.1:0-19194 GCA_049514955.1 Bryobacteraceae bacterium
TCGCTGGCCGATATCATCGACGTCGAGTACACCCGGGCACGCGGCACCACGATTCAAATCGACGGCGATGTCGACATCCCGGATAACCTGATCGCGAAAGCGGCCACGCTGGCCCTGGACGCCATGCGCGTAACCGCCCGGGTCCGATTCCGGCTGCGCAAGCGAATCCCCATGGGCGCCGGTTTGGGAGGGGGATCGTCGGACGCCGCCGCCGTCCTGCTGGCGCTGCCCGCCCTGGCCCGACGCCGCCTGGCATTGCCGCGCCTCATGGAACTGGCCGCCGGACTGGGTAGCGACGTGCCGTTTTTCCTGCTGGGCGGAGCCGCCGCCGCCCTGGGCCGCGGAACCGAACTGTATCCGCTGCCCGATTCGCCTGCGCGCCGCGGGCTTCTGATCGCGCCGGCAGTGCACGTTTCCACCGCCGCCGCCTATCGCGCCCTCGCCCCCCGATTGACAACCGAATCGCAACAAAATAAAATAGTTAGTTTCCAGTCGCGGGCGTGGGGCGAGCTTGCAGGCGAAGCCGGCATAAATAACGTTAACGATTTTGAAACCGTAGTGTTCCAGCAGTTCCCGCGCCTGGCTTCCTTGAAACAGCGGCTCGTGAAACTGGGTGCGAATCCGGCCCTGATGACCGGCAGTGGTTCGGCGCTTTTCGGTTTGTTTCGTACCCCGGAGCAGATCAATCGTGCTACAAATTCATTCGTGGGAGAACGTGTCTTTCCGATTTCGCTGGTTAGCCGGGCGCGCTACCGGAGCCTCTGGTGGCGTCTGCTGCGGCCGCATATTGAAGATAAGCTATGGCCGCCCCTAAGCCGATGCGCGCAATGACACTCGATCGATTGAGAATCTTCAGCGGGAACGCCAACCCCGACCTGGCATCCGAGATCTGCCAATCGCTGGAAATGGATCTCGGCAAGTTGATGATCGAGGAATTTTCCGACGGCGAAGTGTACATGCAATTCGGCGAGAACGTGCGCGGCGCCGATGTCTTCCTGATCCAGCCCACTTGCACGCCGGTCGACCATCACCTGATGGAGCTGCTGTTCATGATCGACGCCGCCAAGCGCTCTTCGGCGGACCGCATCACCGCGGTGTTACCCTATTATGGATACGCCCGGCAGGATCGCAAGGACAAACCGCGCGTTCCCATCTCGGCGAAGTTGGTAGCCTCGCTGCTGGAGCGTGCCGGCGCGAACCGCATCATGGCGCTGGATCTGCATGCCGCCCAGATTCAAGGTTTTTTCGATGTTCCGGTGGACCACTTGTTCGCGGCGCCCGTGATGATCGATTATTTCAAGCCGCTCAACATTCCGGATTTGGCCGTGATTTCGCCGGATCCGGGCGGCGTGGAGCGCGCGCGGGCCTTCGCGAAGAGGCTGAACGCGCCTCTGGCGATTATCGATAAGCGCCGCGAAAAGCCCAACGTGGCGGAAGTGATGAACGTAGTCGGCGAAGTGGAAGGCCGGAATTGCCTGATGGTAGACGATCTGATCGATACGGCGGGCACGTTGGTGAAAGGCGCCGAGGCGCTGTTGGAGCAGGGTGCCAAAAGCGTGAGCGCCTGCGCCACGCACGCCGTGCTCTCCGGACCGGCGCTGGAGCGCATCGAAGAATCGCCGTTGAAGGAAGTCGTGTTTACGAATTCGATTCCGCTGTCGGAAGCAGCCCGGCAGTCGAGCAAGATCAAGTCTCTCTCGGTGGCGCCCCTGCTGGCCAGGGCCATTCAGTCCATCCACGAAGAGACGTCAGTGAGCATTCTGGTTGTGTAGTGTTGGATTTTTTGTTTTTGTGGTGAAGAATTAAGGGCAACGCAACCCACGTAGGGCGTGGCGCAGGCACTCGTGCCTGCCGCGGCGGCACTCTTGCCGCCGCAAACCAACTCTAACGGACTTGCGGCCCCACAGGAGAACTTGAGTGAGAAAAGAAATAACCGTCGTCGCGCAGCCGCGTGCGCTGCGCGGCAAGAATGAAGCCCGCCGTACCCGCCGCAGGGGTTTGATCCCCGCAGTAGTCTATGGGGCGTACAAAGATCCCGTGCCCGTCGAAGTCAGCCCGCGCGAGATTATGCAGATCGTGCATAGCAGCAGCGGCTACAACACGATCTTTAACCTGGATATCGCCGGCGCAGAAAACACGCCGGTCATGGTGGTGGACCATCAGAACGATCCCGTCCGCGGCAATTTGCTGCACGCCGATCTGAAGCGTATCGATTTGACCAAGCGCATCCGCGTCTCCGTCCCCGTCGTTACGCGTGGCGAAGCCAAAGGCGTCAAGACGCAGGGCGGGTTGCTCGAAGTCGTCACCCGCGCGGCCGAAATCGAATGCCTGCCCGATGAGATCCCCGAGCACTTCGAGGTGGATGTCACCGAGTTGCTGATCGGCCAAAGCAAGCGCGTCAGCGATCTTCAGTTGAGCGGCTCGATGAAGCTCATCGGCTCGCCGGAAACGGTGATCGCCCACATGGTGGCCATGCGCGCCGAAGAAGTGGCGCCCGCCGCCGCCGAGGCCGTGCCTGCCGCCGCCGAAGCAACCCCCGCCGCCGCCGAACCGGAAGTCATTAAGAAGGGCAAGAAGGAAGAACCGGCCGAAGAGGGCAAATCCAAGAAGGCCGAAGAGGCCAAGCCCAAGAAGAAGTAGCGCGCCATGTTCCTGGTGGCCGGCCTGGGGAACCCGGGTGAAGAGTACGCCCATACGCCGCACAACCTGGGTTTCATGGTGGTGGACCGGCTCGCGGAGATGCACCATATCCGCGTGACCAGGAGAGATTCCAAGGCGCTGGTGGGAGTGGGGCAGATCGCCGGCCGCGACGCGATGCTGGCCAAGCCCCAGACATTTATGAATCTCAGCGGCACGTCGCTGAAGCCGCTGATGGAGAAACACGAGCTCACGGCCGGGGACCTGATTCTGGTCTACGACGAATTGGCCCTGCCGTGGACCAGTTTGCGCATCAAGCCGCGCGGTTCGTCCGCCGGTCACAACGGAGCCGACTCCGTGATCCGCAGCCTGGCAACAACGGATTTTGTTCGCGTGCGGCTGGGGATTCACCCCGGCCGTCCGCTAGCGAGCGGGATTGATTATTTGCTGTCGCCGTTCCACCGCTCGCAGCTAAAGGAATTGGAGCAACTGGTGGCCGATGGGGCCGACGCGGTTGTCTCCATAATCGCCGAAGGCGTCGAAAAGGCCATGACGAAATTCAATCGTCGCGCCCAAGGCCCAAACGAGGAAGCATGAGAATCTACGAAGAACTATTTATCGTGAAGCCGGACGCGCCGGATGAGGAGGCGGATGCCTTCATCGAACAGATGAAGACCATCGTCGCCAATGCCGGCGGTACGGTGGACAAAGTGGAAAAGTGGGGCAAG
This sequence comes from Bryobacteraceae bacterium, assembly GCA_049514955.1. Lineage (GTDB taxonomy): Bacteria > Acidobacteriota > Terriglobia > Bryobacterales > Bryobacteraceae > Bog-159. The sequence goes on from JBEKUO010000039.1 coordinate 3,366, forward strand.
CGCAAGCTGGCCTACAAAGTCGATCGCTACCGCGAAGGCGCCTACGTGCTGTTTCAGTTCACGGCGGGCCCGGAAACCGTCAAGGAGTTCGAGCGCCGCTTGCGCGTCTCGGACCTGGTGATCAAGTTCCTGACCGTGCGCATCGACGAAACGCTGAAGCGTCTGGAGAAGCGCAAGAAAGAGCGCGACAAGCGGGCGCATCGCAAGTCCGCTGCCGGACCCGCGCAGCCGCAACCCTCCGTGGCGCAACAACTGATGGGCGAAGGCCCCGGCGCGGCGGCCATGCCCGGCTTGCCCAAGGAGTCGTAAGGAGATTCTATGCCCGAATTCAAAGGAAGACCCGGCAGCGCCGGACAGCGCCCCACCGGCGGCGACAAAGCCGTCGCTAGCGGTAAGAAACAATATTTCCGCCGCAAGAAAGTTTGCCGCTTCTGCGTCGAGAAGATCGACGACATCAATTATAAGGATATGAAGCTGTTGCACTCCTTCGTCGCCGAGCGCGGTAAAATCGTCCCGCGCCGTATTTCCGGCGTCTGCGCGCCGCACCAGCGCCGCCTGACCGACGCCATCAAGAAGGCGCGCAACATCGCCCTGCTGCCGTTCGCGGCGCAGTTCTAGGAGCCGAAATCATGGAAGTCATACTCCGCGAAGATATCGAACGGCTGGGCAGCCGCGGCCAGGTAGTGAAGGTGGCCGACGGTTACGCCCGCAATTTTCTGCTGCCAAAACGCCTCGCCGTGGCCGCCACGGACTCCAACCGCAAAATCGTCGAGCAGGAGCGCCAGGCGCACCTGCGCCGCGAAGCCAAACAGAAGGGCGAAGCCGAGGACCTCTCGAAGCTGCTGAATGGGGTTACCGTAACCATCGCGCAGAAGGCCGGCGAAAACGATCAGCTCTTCGGATCGGTCACCTCCAAAGACGTAGCCGACGCGCTCGCTCAGAAGAACTTCACCATCGATCGCCGCAAAGTGCAGTTGGACGAGCCTATCAAGCAACTCGGGGAGTTCAAAGTTCCGGTGCGGCTGCACCGCGACGTCACCGCCGAAGTAACCGTACAAGTGGTAAAAGAAGAGTAGATGCTGCTTGCTTGGGCCTGTGGGGCAGGTTGTCAACCTGCGGGCCGATTGTCAATCGGCCCCGGCGAGCGGAGCTCGCCCGCCGCGATGCAAAGCGGTGCATAATCGATGCCCTTCGACCTGACAGGTCAAACCGCCATCGTCACCAGAGCGGCCTCCGATTCCAGCAACGCTTGCGTGTGTGCGGCGAATGTCGCGTTCCCGCAGCGGGACTCATTGGACCACGTCCGCGAAGCTGGCCGGCGAAGGAACGGGCAAGCCTTCCTCGCGCGGTCCGTCCAGGTGGAATTCGATGGCTCCTTCGATCAATCGCTCCAATTCTTCTCGTGTGTCACCCACACTAATGACACCGGGAAGATCGGGCACATAAGCGCCCCATGAGTTCGCGCCGTTCTCGTAGATCAAACTATACGTCATCGCACCTCCTCGTCCACATTCGCTTTTGAGGATGGACTTTAGTGAAAATGTTCAAAGCGGGTCTCAGCGATGATCCCGTTGTGAACGTAGCGGTTCGTCACAGAGGCAGTGGCAAGACCAGCCGGCCCCTTACTCTCATGTGTCTTTTTCCCGCGACGCTGCGCCGAAGCCGCTTACACCGGCGCGGGTGTCCAGCCTCGCGGTCCCCCGCCGAATTGCCGGTCGTGCCTTCGGCCGCCGTAGCCGTACGCTAGGATATATCGATATGAGAGCCCTGGATACACTCCGCCTGGAGCGCTCGGCATTTGAGGTGGGTTCGCTGGACAACGATGGCTCCGTGACGGCCTATTGGCAGTCGAAATCGCCCGAGGAGCGCATGGAAGCGCTCGAACTGCTCCGCCAGATCAGCTATGGCTACGATCCAGCTACCAGCCGACTTCAAAGAGTTTTTGAAGTTGCTGAACTCGAGTAACGTCGAGTATCTCGTCATCGGCGATTACGCCGTCAACTACTACGGATTCTCGCGCACGACGGGCGATTTGGATGTCTGGATTGCGATCAGCCCCGACAACGCCAAGCGGGTGGCCCAAGCTTTGCACGACTTCGGCTTTCCCCAAGCCGACGCCGCCGAGTTCCAGCGACCGCGGCTGGTCGTTAGGATGGGGATTCCACCCTTAAGATTGGAGATACTGACGTCCATCTCCGGCGTGGAATTCGCCGATTGTTACGCCCGGCGTTTGGAGGCCGAACTGGGCGGCATCACGGTGAATTTCATCCGTCTCGACGATCTCAAACGCAACAAGAGAGCTTCTGGCCGGCTCAAAGACCAACTCGATCTCGAGCAATTGCCGTAGTGTTCCTTCCGCTCGGCATAGTGGTAAAACGGTGACATGCCCTTCGACCTGACAGGTCAAACCGCCATCGTCACCACCGGCATCGGTGAAGCTATCGCCCGCCGGCTGGCGCGCGCCGGTGCTGCCTCCGCGGTCGCCGACATAAACTTCGAAGGCGCCGCCGAAGTCGCGCAATCGATCGGCGGCGCGTCGTTCGCCGTCCACATCGACATCACCCAGCCGGATTCCGTCAACGCAGCCGTGGCCGAGGTGCTCTCGCACACCGGCCGCATCGACATCCTGATCAACAACGCGGGCATCGCCGGACGCACCGCGCCAGTTTGGGAAGTCACCGACGAGGACTGGCAGCAGATCGTCGCCGTGAATATGACCGGCGTGTTCTACTGCTGCCGCGCCGTGCTGCCGCACATGCGCGCGCGCCGCTATGGCCGCATCGTCAATATCGCTTCCATCGCCGGCAAGGAAGGCAATCCGAACATGTGCGGCTACTCGGCCACGAAGGCCGCCGTGATCGGATTCACCAAGTCGGTCGCGAAGGAATTAGCTACCGAGGGAATCTGCGTGAATGCGGTGGCCCCGGCTGTGGTCCGCACCAAGATCCTGGAACAGTTGACGCAAGCCCAGGTGGATTACATGACCGAGCGCATCCCCATGCGGCGCACCGGCACGCCCGAAGAGATCGCCGCGGTGGTGCATTTTCTGGCGAGTCCGGATGCCTCGTTTGTCACCGGGCAGTGTTACGACGCCAGCGGTGGGCGCGCGACGTATTGAACGCCGCTTTCACCGAAGCCTGGATAGCTCCGTGCGACGCGCTCGTGAAGCCCGGCACTCAATCGACGCGCACCGGACAACCTGTGCCAAGCCGGTAGATATATCCTCCATACATTTTCGCAAGGGGCAACGCATGCGCCAAGAGCAACGCTTTATAATGGGAGTGACGAACCGATGCCCACCATACTCTATGTGCAGGGCTGGCGGTTCCACTTCTACTCGAATGAGGGTAACGAACCAATGCACGTGCATGCGGTGAAGGGAGATGCGGAGTGCAAGTATTGGCTGCACCCGGACGCTTTCGATATCGATGTGGAGTTCGAAACAACCGTACGCCGCGTCTGAGACGCGAGGCACGCCAGATTATCTTTCAGCATTTCGACCAGATCGCTGAAGCTTGGCGTGAACACTTCGGAGGGCATCGTGCCAAGTAAGACAAAGCCGGTCTTGGCGAAATCCATCGAGACTACACCCGAGACGCTGATTGTGACCACCGAAGCTGGGTCTGTCTCTATCTCCTGGGAAAACTGTTCCGATCGTCTCGCTCGTGCCTCTGCCGCGGAACGAAGCCAGGCGGAACTCTCGCCTTCCGGCTATGGCATCCATTGGCCGTTGATCGACGAGGACCTGGCGGTTGGCCCGCTCCTTGTCGCCTGCCTGCCTCCTTCGCGCCGAAACGAGGGTAGTGCATGATGTCCTTATTCTGTCGGGCGAACGAGCGTCAGCGCAATTGATCGGCGCCCTGGCGTTCCAGTCCCCATCGACAGCTTGATCGGGCATTCGCCTCCGAATTCCCTTCATCTATACTGAAGACAGAGCATGACCATTGACGAACGCTTCGCGCGCATCGAGCGTGTCACCGCGGGCTTGGCCGAGGAGCGCAGCAAGGATCGCGAGGAACTCCGCGGCCTCTGGCGCGACACCCAACGGCAACTCGACCAACTGACCGGACGCGTCGACGCGATCGCCACCCACCTCGAAACCTCTATCCTGGAGACCGCCGCGCGCGATCGCGAAACGGACCGGCGCTTCCGAGAAACGGACGCGCGCATCGATAAGCTGATCTCCGCCATGGGCGAGTTCCTCCGCGCCAGCCAAATCCGCAGCTAGGGCCGCCCGGCGCCAGTCTGGGAAAGTCACCGACGAGGACTGGCAGCAGATCGTCGCGGTGAACATGACGCCCTGTTGCCCTCAGCGAACCACCGTCAAGCCGAGCGCGCGGAAGTCCGCGTCAAAGCTGAGGCACGGCGCCCATTCCAGGTACGTCGACACAATCACGTAAGAGAGCGCGTCGCACAGCGAGAGTTTCCAGTCGCGCTTTTGCAGAAAGAGTTGGATCGCCGAGACCCGATCGTCTTCAGTTGGCTGGACCACCGTTAGCTCAGGCACGAGCCGGGTGAGGAATTTCCGGGCGGCAATGTAGTTCATCCGGTAGCGTAGCAGTGTGGCAGTCTCTGAAATTACATCCCACGTGGCAAAGACCTCAGCGTGCGCCAGCAGAATCTGCTCAGCCATCCGCAGCGCTTTCGCGTGATCCGGATCGCGCGCGTTCAGAAGCGCATAGAAGTAGGAAGTGTCGGCGAACGCCTTACCGGCGCCTTCCAGCACTGGCGACGGACTTGTTTCCATAGAGATACTCTTTGTACCGGGCCGCGGCCGCTCGACCGGTTTCGCCTTCCGCCTGGGGCGCCAGACGCTCCATTTCCCTGGCTAGTTTCAACATGGCTGCGCCGGCATTTTTCCGGCGCGCCGGCGCAGGGCTCCGCAGCTCTGCAACTGCGCGCTTCCGAACCAGAATCCGGTAGCCGGCCTCCGGATCCGCTTCGATTTCGCGCAAAAGCGCTGAGAGGTTCTTGCGTGCGTCGCTCAGGCTGATTTCCCTTAACATATATATGTACAGTTTATCCTATATTGTACAATTCAGCGGGACAGGCCCTTTCGCCTGTCAACCTGGCATTTCGACAGATTCTCCAAGGCTTCTGACGATCACGCTCGAAACACGCCACCGCTCCATTTGTTATAAAATCACCCTGCTATGCGAAACTTCGCCCTCTGGCTGCTTTCCTCCGCCGTGCTCTCCGCCCAGGTGGATTTCACCGCGCTCAAGGAATTGAAATACCGCAACATCGGCCCCTTTCGCGGAGGACGCGCGGTCGCCGTGGCGGGCGTCACCACCCAGCCCAACACCTACTTCTTCGGCGCCACTGGCGGCGGCATCTGGAAGACCACCGATAGCGGCGCCACCTGGCTGGCCGTCTCCGATGGCCAGGTCAAGAGCGGATCCGTAGGCGCGCTGGCCGTTTCGGAGTCGGACCCCAACGTGATCTACGCCGGCATGGGCGAAGCCTGCGTGCGCGGCAACGCGGCCAACGGCGACGGCGTGTACAAATCCGTGGACAGCGGCAAAACCTGGAAACACATGGGTCTCGCCGACAGCTATCACATCGGGCGCATCGCCATCAACCCGCGCAATCCGGATATCGTCTTCGTAGCCGCGCTGGGTCACCTGTTCGGACCTAACGAAGAGCGCGGCGTCTTCCGCTCCAAGGACGGTGGCAAGACCTGGCAGAAGATGCTCTACCGCGATGCCGACACCGGCGCCGTAGACCTGGCCATGGACCCGTCCAATCCCAACCTGATCTACGCCACGCTATGGCAGATCCGCCGCAAACCGTGGACCTTCGAGAGCGGCGGCAAAGGCAGCGGCCTCTTCCAGTCGACCGATGGCGGCGATACCTGGACCGAGATCACCCGCAACGAAGGGCTGCCCAAAGGCGTCCTCGGTCGCATCGGCGTCGCTATTTCGCCCGCCCATTCCGAGCGCGTGTGGGCCATCGTGGAGGCCGCCGAGGGAGGCGTCTACCGCAGCGACGACGGCGGCAAGAAATGGCAGAAAACCAACTCCGACAACACGCTGCGCCAGCGCGCCTGGTATTACTCGCACATCTTCGCCGACCCTAAGAGCGCCGACACGGTCTACGTGCTGAATACATCCATGTGGAAGTCCGTCGATGGCGGCAGGAAATTCTCCATGGTCCGCGCGCCGCACGGCGATCGCCACGCGCTGTGGATCGCGCCAAACGATCCGGACCGCATGATCGAAAGTGACGATGGCGGCGCCACCATCTCGACCAACGGCGGCCAGACCTGGTCCACCGAGGATAACCAGCCGACCGCGCAGTTCTACCGCGTGGCGCTCGACGACGATTATCCGTATCACGTGTACGGCGCGCAGCAGGACAACACCACCGTCCGCATCGCCAGCCGCAGCGATGGACGCGGCATCGGCGAGCGCGACTGGTATCCTGTGGGCGGCGGCGAGAGCGGATGGATTGCGCCGGACCCGCGCAATTCCCAAATCGTGTACGCGGGTTCCTACGACGGCTACCTGACCCGTTACGACCACTCCACCGAGCAGTTCCGCAACGTCAGCGTCTGGCCGGACAATCCCATGGGCTACGGCGCCGAAGGCATGAAGTACCGCTTCCAGTGGAATTTTCCGTTGCTGTTCTCGCTGCACGATCCTCAGAAGCTGTGGGCCGGCGGCAACATCCTGTTCGAAACCACCAACGAAGGCCGGAGCTGGACGGCCGTCAGTCAAGATCTGACGCGCAACGATCGCTCAAAGCAGGGGCCTGCGGGCGGCGAAATCACCAAAGACAACAGCGGCGTCGAGTACTACGACACCATATTCACCATCGCGGAATCGCCGCTGGCGAAAGGTCTGATCTGGACCGGATCGGACGATGGATTGATCCACATCACGCGCGATGGCGGCGGGCACTGGGCGAATGTCACGCCGAAAGAGATGCCCGAATGGATTCAGATCAACTCGATCGAAGCCTCCCCGCATGACGCCGAAACTGCCTACGTCGCCGCCACCATGTATAAGTCGGACGATTTCCGGCCGTACCTTTTCGCCACGCATAACTGCGGCAAGACCTGGTCCGCCATCAATCGCGGCATCCCCGATCACTCGTTCACGCGCGTCGTCCGCGAAGACCCGAATCACAAAGGCCTGCTCGTGGCCGGCACGGAAACGGGGATGTTCCTTTCGCTCGACGGCGGCGAGAATTGGCAGCCGTTCCAGCTCAATCTGCCGGTGGTTCCGATCACGGATCTCGCGTTTCACAAGCGCGAGCAGGAGTTGGTGGTCGCCACCCAAGGCCGCGCGTTCTGGGTACTGGACGATCTGCCGTTGGTCTACCAGTTGTCGCCCGCAACCCTGAAGGAGCCGGCGCATTTGTTCCAGCCGAAGGATGTGGTCCGCGGCGAGCGCGGTGGCTTCGAGATCCCCTCGGGAAGGCCGCTCGGCCAGAATCCCGCCAGTGGCGCGGCCATCTATTACTCACTCGCCGAAAAGCCCAAGGAGAAGGAAGAGGTGAAGATCGAAATCCTGGACACCGCAGGCAAGCTGGTGAAGAAATATTCGAGCATCGAAAAGAAGGACGAGGGTCCCGCCGATCCCGAAGCAGGCGCGTTCGGGCCTCCGCGCGGTCCGGCGAAACTGCCGGTCGAGGCCGGGCTGAACCGGTTCGTATGGAGCCTGCGCTACGAAGACTCAACGAAATTTCCAGGAATGATCATGTGGGCCGGCGATGTGGATGGGCCAGTCGTGGCGCCGGGCGTCTACACCGTGAAGCTAACGGCCGGAGGCCAGAGCCAGACGCAGACCGTCACCGTGCGGCCCGATCCACGCCTGAAAACGGCGCCGGAAGATTATGCCGCACAGCTCGCGCTGGCGCTCCAGCTCCGCGACAAATTGAGCGCGGTGAACGAAGCCGTGATTCAGATCCGCGAGGCCAAGAAGCAACTCGCGCGTTATGAGAGTGAGGACCACGTCAAAGACGCAGCCAAAGCGCTCAGCGCCAAATTAACGGAAGTGGAGGAGGCTCTCTACCAGACCAAGTTGAAAGCCGGCGAGGACGCCCTGAACTTCCCCATCAAGCTGAACAACAAGCTGGCAGCCTTGAAGAACGCTGTCGAGGAGAGTGACACGGCGCCAGTAAAGCAGGCGCAGATGCTCTACGAAGATCTCGCCACACAAGCAAACGCGGAGCTCGAAAAGTTGAAACACCTGGTCGAAGGAGACCTCCCCGCCTTCAACAAACAGGTGCGCGACGCAAACATCCCCGCCATCGAGGTGAAGTAACCATGCGTTGTCTCACAACATTGCTCGCATTTGTGCTGGCATGCGCTTCGAGCGTAATCGTGGCTCGCGCTCAGTCTCAGACAATGCCTGGCCCGGAAGTGAAGAAGCTGGCAGTAATGGTCGGCAAGTTCACGGTCGAAGACGAAATGAAAGCCGGGGCACTGGGGCCGAACTCGCCAGCGACGAAGTGGAGTGGCACTGACGAATGCAGATGGACGGCAGGCGGCTTCGCTGTGATCTGCGAGGCAACACTCTATAGACCTGGAAGGAAATACACGGAGACGTCCTTTGCCTACTATGATCCGACCTCCAAGACATACCGGTACCACGCAGTCGACAGTTCAGGAGGAATAGAAAACAAGACTGGTACGGTGAGCGGTGACGTATGGACCTGGCTTGGAGAGAGCATTTTTGGCGGGAAGATCGTTCACACGCGGTACATCATGAAAGTTGTTTCAGCGGACTCCTTCGAATACACCGACGAGTCGGGCGAAAGCGAGGATTCCATGAAGGTGTTTGTGAGCGGGAGGGAGACTCGCGTCGCAGCCACCAAGCCCGCGACATCGAAACCGGCGCAGTGACGGTGTTTCGAGAGTAACCGGCCGCAGCCCAACCTCCACCGCCGCGTGTACAATGGCAGGGACACACCCACCGGAAAAACAAGATGGAACACTACACGTGGAGCACCCTCGATAAAGAAGTCCTGAACCCCCGCATCTGGCGCAAAGTGATCACCGGCGAAAAAGCCATGGTGGCGCAGGTCTTCATCGCCAAGGGCGCCGAAGTGCCCACCCACCACCATGAGAGCGAGCAGATCACTTACATCCTCGAAGGCGCGCTCGAGTTCGAAATCGAAGGCCAAACCATCACCGTTTCCGCCGGCCAGGTGCTACGCATTCCGTCGCATGTGCCGCATCGCGCCGTGGCGCTCGAAGACACCCTCGACCTCGACATCTTCAGCCCCATTCGCACGGACTGGCTCACCGGCCAGGACGATTACCTCCGCCGCGGATAGCGCCATGGACCTGGGACTCCGGGATCGCGTCGCCATCGTGGCTGCCTCCAGCCAGGGCTTGGGCAAAGCCGTCGCCATGGGACTCGCCAGCGAAGGCGCCAAACTCGCGCTCTGCGCGCGCACCGCGGCGACCCTGGAGGCCACCGCCGGCGAAATCCGCCGCGCAACCGGCGCCGAGGTGATGACCCGCGCCCTGGACGTCACGGTTTACGACGACGTGCGGCAGTTCGTCGCCGCCGTGACGGAGCAATTCGGCCGCCTGGATATTTGCGTATCCAACGCCGGCGGTCCCCCCGCCAAGAGCTTCGCCGAAACCACCATCGCAGATTGGCAGGCCGCGGCTGCTCTCAACCTCATGAGCACAGTCTACTTAGCGAAGGAAACGCTGCCGGTGATGCAAAAGCTGCACTGGGGCCGGTTCATCGCCATCACCTCAGTCGCCGTAAAGCAGCCGGTTGAAGGTCTGATCCTCTCCAACGCCGTACGTTCCGGTGTCAGCGGCCTGATAAAAACGCTGTCGAACGAATATGGACACGACGGCGTCCTGGTGAACAGCGTTTGCCCCGGGTACACGGCTACCGCACGGCTCACCGAACTAAGCCGTAAACTGGCGGGCAAAGAAGGCGTCGCCCCGGACGAGATCGAGCAGCGTTGGGCGCGCCAGACCGCGCTCGGCCGCGTCGGACGGCCCGAAGAGTTCGCGGACCTGGTGGTTTTCCTCGCCTCCGAGCGTGCGAGCTACGTCACCGGCGTCGCGATTGCGGTGGATGGCGGGTTGGTGAAGGGATTGTACTAAGGAGTTCCGATTTGGAACAAACCGTCCCGCTTCAGTTCGGGCGCGCCAGTCGCAGCGTGGCGGAAGCAATACTCTGTGATTCTTGCAGATTTCTGGCGATGCGGCTCTCAATGGCAGTCAGAAACACTGCTTTACGAGTCGATTCTGGCCACGCCTGGACCACTTCGCGCCGGTATTTGAGGAATGCCATCTCTTCCTTCATGCCCCTTTACTAGGCACGCGGAGTGCCACGATCACGTAGCTTCAAAATAGGCACACGTATGAAAACCGACACCTGGAACCCCGATCTGTACGAATCGAGCCACTCATTCGTCTGGAAGTTGGGCCGCGATCTGCTGGCGCAGCTTGCACCCCAGGCAGGCGAGCGCATCCTCGACGTGGGGTGTGGCACCGGACAACTGACCGCGGAAATCGCCGCCTCCGGCGCGCACGCGTTGGGAATCGATAGCGCCGCCTCCATGATCGGGCAGGCCCGCAGGAACTTTCCGGAATTGCGGTTTGAGCAGGCCGATGTGACAGCGCTGTCATATCGCGACGAGTTTGACGCGGTATTTTCCAACGCCACGCTGCATTGGGTGCGGGATGCGGATCGGGCGGCGGCCGGAATCCGCCGGGCTCTGAAGCCGGGAGGCCGCTTCGTCGCCGAATTCGGCGGCCGCGGCAACACCGCCGCATTGCTGCATTCGGTTTACCAGGAACTCGAGTCGCTGGGCGTGCGCCAGCCGGAGCGGCTCAATCCCTGGTACTATCCAAGCCTCGGCGAGTACGCCGCGCTGCTGGAACGCCACGGTCTCGCCGTCACGTTCGCGGCCCTGTTTGACCGGCCCACGCCACTGGAAGGCGGCGACGACGCCTTAGCCAACTGGCTGGCCATGTTCGGCGCCTGCTTCATGGATGCGGTGCCGCCGGAGCAACGGCCTCAGTTTCTCCGTGGCGTGGCGGAACGCGCGGCGCCGCAATTGCGGCCGAACGGCGTGTGGACGCTGGATTACCGTCGCCTGCGCATCCGGGCCATCAATGCGGGGCGGTAATGAAATAGCCGGGCAGGCCGGGACGTTCACCAATTTGCCAACCGCCGGTCGAGCGGAACAAGGCCGCGCCCTCAACTCCAGCGTAGATGTGTCCGGATCGGTGAGCGGCGATTGACCCCAGGAGCCAGTGCTCCGACACCGCCATCCACGGAGCGCTGCATTGTCTGCCGAACCAACCGCTGGACTAGGACGCACAAAGCCGCACCGCGCAGATTTCTCTATTCATAATGTTAGAAACTGCTGCTCCGAACGACTACCTTAAGTGTGAGAGAAATGAGTCCATATTGAACGGAGAGCCGAGCCAGGATGACCTGTACCGGGGCGCCGCAGACAAATACGGTTCCGCGCTCGAACGGCTCGCGCGGGCGTACGAGGCCGATCCGGAAAAGCGTCGCGATCTGATCCAGGAGATTCATTTTCAACTGTGGCGGAGTTTTCAGCGGTTCGATGCACGCTGTTCCCTGCGGACCTGGGTCTATCGCGTTGCCCACTATGTTGCCGCTTCCCATATCCTGCGCGAGCGTCGCATTTTTTCGAATCTCGTGAGTCTGGAAGAACTGGAAATGCTCCCCGACAAAGACCACGGTCAGTTCGCTTCGGACCGGCAAATAAATCTGGAGCGGCTATCGATGTTGATTCAGCAGCTCAAGCCGCTAGACCGCCAGGTCATCGTCTCCTATCTCGAAGGCATGGACTCGGCGGCGATTGGAGAAATCACAGGGTTGTCCCCAGGAAATGTCGCCATGCGGATACACCGGATCAAGAACATACTGGCAGGACGGTTCCACGAAGGAGGCAGCCATGCGGAATGATTCCTGCGGAAACGATCCAAGAGCAATCTGGCAAAACCAACCAACGGAGCCATCGGCAATGACATTGGAAAAGATTCGACAGAAGGTACGGGAGCTTCACGCAAAAACACGCCGGCAGTTGCTGGGAAACCTGGTCGTGCCGTTCATCGTCGTCGCCTTCTACGGTTTCGGCATAAAACAGTTTCACCATCCAGCGCTGCGATCGGTGTTTGCGTTCGCCATTGCCTGGAGCCTGGCAGGGCTGTATTTCCTGAATCGGGGAATGTGGCCCGCGATGCTACCGGGCGATGCGGCTTTAAGTACTGGTATCGAGTCTTACCGGCGCGAAGTCGAGCGGCGGCTTTCCCTTTCTGGCCGCTTCATGGTGTGGGGGTTCGGGCCAGTGGTTTTCGCAATCGCCACCTTAATTATGCTCATCCTAAATCTCGGGATCGGGGGTGGAATGTCCCTCAAGGGAACGCTCCTCGAGATGGCTCCCTTTCTGACTTTGCTGGCCATCTGGCTAGTGGGTTTCTTCGTAATCAGGATGCGGCAGCAGCGGGAACTCCGCCGCGAGATCGATCAATTAAACGATATCGAGAGGGAAAACAAACAATGACCTCGCCGGCTCTCTACCAACGAGGTGCCGCGGATGAAAAAGAGCGCGATATGGGTCGCTACGCTCGCGATGCCGTTCGGGACAACTCTCCCGGCTCGAGGCATTTCCGGCGACTGGCAAGGCACGCTCAAAGCGGGGCCCTCCGGAACTTCCCTCCTACTTGCAATCCACAAAACTGCTGACGGAAAGTGGAACACCACTTTAAGCGGCATTGACCATAATCCGGACTGGGGCGCCATCATCAGAAACCCAGCCTTGGCTTGGGCACCATGACGCAGCACCGAGGCCCAAGCGAGAATCCTCCCGCGACACCTCCCACGCAAACAAATACCGCCAAGCCATCTCCGCCCCTCCAACGCACCGGCACCCGCACCTAACCCGCAATCAACCGCGCCCCCCCAGGCACAGCCAGCAGCCCCTGCGGCCGCAATGTGAACCTTCTCCAAGCAATAGTCCGTGCGGCCGAAGTTAACGCCTCCGTCATTCCTCGGCGCCTCGCCTGTAATAGAGCCCGGTCCAGTTTCGCCGGTTTTGAGTCACAACTGTCGATAATATTCCCACCTAACAGCAACCAGACCACTTACTACCACGCCACGCTCTCAGCTATGCCGGTTTCTCAGCACCCGCGCTCTATTATTGAATCGAAGTAAGGGTGCCTCATCCCCTCACTTCAAAGGAAGATCCAAATGATAATCTCCGATAAGCAACACGAAGCAAACCAGCAGAATGCGCAGCACTCTACCGGTCCGGTAACTCCCGAGGGTAAGGCCTCCGTGCGCCTCAACGCCCTCACTTACGGCCTGCGCGCCCGCAGCACTCTCATCCCCGGCGAAGACCCGGAGGAATACAAACAGCTCTGGGACGAGCTCTCAGCCGAGTGGCAGCCCCAAACCCGCACCGAGCGGCTCCATCTGGAACAGATGGCCACCGACCAATGGTTGCTCGCCCGCATTGCCAGAGGCGAGCGCCAAATCTTCGAGGCCGACCTCGAGATCAAAGAGCAGTTCGTCCTGCTGGGATACGCTTCCACGTATCGTGTGCGCCTGGAGCGATCCTTCACCTCCGCCCTGCACGAATTGAAAAAGGCGCAAAAGGACCGCCAGGCCCGCCAGCGGCAGCAAACGCAAACCGCGAAAGTCGTACAAGCCGGACACGCGGCCACGCATCCCGATTACGCGATGTCGGCGGGCGAGACCAATCCGGCCCTAGCGTCCGCCATCAATCCCGACACCCGTTAGCAATCCGGCCCCCTGCTCTTTGACAACCTGAAGCACGACCTCTGACTGATACCCGGCACGTGTCTCTCAACCAGCTCTCTTCACACCCTCAGAGACCGCCTGCCCCAACAGCCGCGGCATCATAACCCGCCTCGAACCTCCCTACCTGCCATCTCCGTCGTCCGGCCGCCTTTAGATCCACCCATTTGGGCTTCGATCGTTCAGGAAAGTGGGGCAGGAGGACGGCTCGCCGCGTCCCCGTGTCGCCCCCTCCCCGTGTCGCCGCGTCCGCCGGATCGCCCTCTCCCCGTGTCGCCGTGTCGCCGTGTCTCCGTGTCCCCGTGTCTCCGCGTCTCCGTGTCCCCGTGTCGCCGGATCGCCGCGTCCGCCGGATCGCCGTGTCGCCGCGTCGCCGCGTCGCCGTGTCGCCCTATGTATCCTCGAACATCCCCGTCTTGCGGTTCTTCCGCACGCGGTTCCACGAAAAATAGCGGCCGTTCATCGCCACATAGACTCCCGGCGGCAGCGTCTGCGCGAACGCCAGCGCGCTGCCCAGGTTGAACAATCCGTCCGAGCTGCCGAATTTGTACGGAATCATCGCGCCGGTCAGTACGATAGTCTTATCGTCGATGCCCTGCGCCAGCACCCCGGCGGTCTCCACCATCGTGTCCGTGCCGTGCGTGATCACAATCCGGTTCTCGGGCGCAGCCCGGCATTGCTGCAGGATGATCTGCCGGTCATCGTCAGTCATGTGGAGACTGTCGATCATCATCAACGTGCGGACCTCTACGTCCAGATTGCACCGGCCCAGCTTCAGCATTTCCGGCAGGTGCGAGTCCTTGAAATATAGCTCGCCGGTCAGCTCGTTGTAAGTCTTGTCGAAGGTGCCGCCAGTGACAAAGATACGGATGCGTGACATGAGTCTTGTCTTACTAAGTGGTCGATTCGCGGCGCGACTTATAAGGTATCTCCAGGTCCGGCAGAAACGCCGTCAGCAGGCCGATCACCGGCAGAAACGAGCACACCTTATAAACGAAGCCGATGCTGGTGGCATCGGCCAGCCGGCCCAGCAGCGCCGCTCCCAGGCCGCCCATACCAAAGGCCAAACCGAAGAACAGGCCGGAGATCGTGCCGATCTTGCCGGGAACCAGTTCCTGCGCATACACCAGAATGGCCGAGAATGCGGAAGCCAGCACCAGGCCAATCACCACGCTCAGAACCCCGGTCCAAAACAGGTTGGCGTAAGGTAATACCAGCGTGAACGGCAGTATGCCCAGAATCGAGCACCAGATCACGTACTTCCGTCCGATGCGATCGCCCACCGGCCCGCCCGTGAAGGTTCCCGCTGCCACCGCGCCCAGGAACACAAACAGATGAAGCTGCGAGGATCGCACCGACAGATGGAACCTACTCATCAGGAAGAAAGTATAGTAGCTCGTCAGGCTCGCCAGATAGAAGTACTTCGAGAAGACCAGCGCAATCAGAACCGTCAGTGCCAGTGCGACTTTCCGCGGCGGCAGGCGCGCGTGTCGCTCGTCGAGTACGGCTCCGGCTTTCGCCCGGTTCGCGATCTTACCCTTGTACCAGGCGCCGATGCGCGCCAACACGATCATCGCCAGCAGCGCCCCCCCGCTAAACCAAGCGATGCTGCGCTGTCCCCTAGGGAGCACCACCATGGCGGCCAGCAACGGACCAAGAGCCGATCCCGTATTCCCCCCGACCTGAAACAGCGATTGCGCGAGCCCGTGCTGCCCTCCCGACGCCATCCGCGCAACCCGCGAGGACTCCGGATGGAACACGCTCGATCCTACCCCGACCAGCGCCACCGCCACCAGGATCGTCTTGAAGCTGGGCGCCCCGGAAAGCAGCAGCAGCCCTGTCAGCGTGAATCCCATGCCGACGGTCAGCGAGTAGGGAGTCGGCCGCCGGTCGGTGTAGATCCCCACGAAAGGTTGCAGCAGCGACGCGGTGAGCTGCACGGTCAGAGTGATCAAACCGATCTGCGCAAAATCGAGGCGATACGAGGTCTTCAGGATCGGATACACTGCCGGAATCACCGATTGCAGCATGTCGTTCAGGAGGTGGCAGAA
>JBEKUO010000040.1:0-19173 GCA_049514955.1 Bryobacteraceae bacterium
TCGCCTACTCGCACGCGGAGCTCGCCGAAGCCATGCAGGAGCTGGTGCGCGTCAACCACATGGACTCCTGCTATATCCGCCCGATCGTGATCCGCGGCTACGGCGATGTCGGGGTCAATCCATTGAACAACCCCGTGGACGTTTACCTCGCCTGCTGGGTCTGGGGCAAATATCTTGGCGAAGAAGCGCTGGCCCAAGGCGTCGACGTTTGCGTCTCGAGCTGGAAGCGCATCGCCCCCAACACCCTGCCCGCCCTCGCCAAGGCGGGAGCGAATTACATGAATTCGCAGCTCATCAAGATGGAGGCCATCACCAACGGCTACACGGAAGGTATCGCGCTCGATGAAGCCGGCTACGTCAGCGAAGGCTCAGGCGAGAACATCTTCGTGGTGCGCGACGGCCGCATCCTCACGCCCCCGCTGGGCGCCTCCGTGCTGCCCGGCGTAACCCGCGACAGCGTCCTGCACCTGGCCCGGGACCTCGATATCCCGGTCGTCGAAACCATCATCCCGCGCGAGATGCTGTATATCGCCGACGAAGTGTTCTTTACCGGAACCGCCGCGGAGATTACGCCGATCCGATCGGTCGATCGCATTCCGATTGGTAAAGGCCAACGCGGACCCATTGCCGAAAAGCTGCAAAAGGAATTCTTCGCGCTGATTAACGGCGCCGCCCCGGACCGGTATGGGTGGCTGTCGCCGGTGCACGCGCGACAGCCAGTGGGCGTTGACAGGTAAGGATGCTGCATGCACACCCCGGAACGCCACCTCCCCCGAGATTTGCTTTCCGGGATGCGCTGCAGCCGATGGACTATTTCTTTGTAGCCTATGCGCCCGTCCAACGCCAGTCGGAATTGTCGTTTCGACGCCATTTTCAACAATTTTGTGAGGCTGAAATGTCTTGAAGTTGGCCGCGTCGAATTGTGGCAATCCTGTGAATAAAGCAGAGCTTGCATGAATTGTATCGGAATTGAAACCGTCGCCGGGACCCCCGTGCGGGTATCCTTCGATGGCACCATCTCGGCGGTCGAGCCCGCCGGCCAACCGGCTGCCCTTTACCTGAGCCCGGGGTGGATCGACATCCAAGTGAACGGCTTCCACGGCGTGGACTATAACAATCCAGAATGCACGCTGGAAGAGATTGCGCAATCCATCCGGATGTTGTTCTCGACCGGGGTCACGCGCTTCTATCCTGCCGTCATCACCGGCTCCCCCAATGATATGTTGGGCGCCCTCCGCAACCTCACGCGCGCCAGGGAAACACTGCGCGAAGGCGCCGCCATTGACGGACTTCATGTCGAAGGGCCCCACATCTCACCCGACGATGGCCCCCGCGGCGCGCATCCCCGCCGCTGGGTGCGCCCGCCCGATCTCGACGAATTCCGCCGCTGGCAGGAGGCCACCGGCAACCGTGTACGCATCGTCACCCTCGCGCCGGAATGGCCGCAGGCGACGGCTTACATCGAGGCCATTACCGCCGAAGGTGTGGTGGCCAGCATCGGTCACACCAACGCCACCGCCCAGCAGATCGCCGATGCCGTCACCGCCGGCGCCACGCTCTCCACGCACTTGGGTAACGGCGCGCATGCCGTCATGCGCCGCCACCCAAATTACATCTGGGAGCAGCTTGCCGAAGACCGCCTCATGGCGGATTTCATCGTGGACGGCATCCATCTGCCGCCCTCGTTCTTGAAAGTTGCCCTACGCGCCAAGACCCTCGATCGCTCTGTGCTGATCACCGACGCCGCCGCGCCCGCCGGCTGCCCGCCCGGACGATACCAATTGGGTGAACAAGCAGTTGAACTAACCTCCGATAACCGCGTGGTATTGTTGGGCCAGGAGCGCTTGGCGGGCTCCGCCCTGCGCATGGACCACGGCATCGAGAACCTCATGCGCATCGCCGGCCTCAGCCTGGCCGACGCCGTGCGCATGGCCACCACCAACGCCGCGCGCGCCGGCGGCGTGCGAGGACGACTCGGCGGTCTGGTGCCTGGCGACCGCGCCGACATCGTCCAGTATCACTTCAACTCCGAACAGAAAACTATCTCTATCCACGCTACTTATTTATCTGGCGAGAAAGTCTTCCAGGCATGACGTGGCGCACGCTTAAGCGTGCCGCGGCGAACTTCAGTTCGCCGTGCTGTCTTCTCCTCAACATGTCCCTCCAAGCCCAATCCCCCACCGAAGGCATCTCCCACGAACTCGCCCGCCAGCGCGCCGCCCGCATCTCAGACGTTAAATATCGCCTCTCCCTCGACCTCGTGCCCGATGCCGACCGCCTCCCCGGCCGCGAAGAGATTTCGTTCCAACTCGCCGCCGCCAACGATCCGGTCGTGCTGGACTTCCGCGATGGCACCTTCAGCAACGTCTCCGTCAACGGCGCGCACGCCGAAGCCGAAAGCAGAAACGGCCACATCATCCTTCCTGGCCGCTACTTCACAACAGGCAGCAATACCATCGCGCTCAGCTTCGAATCCGGCATCGCCACCTCCGGGCGCGCCATCACCCGCTACCGCGACAGCGACGATGGCGCCGAGTACGTTTACTCGCTGTTCGTTCCCATGGACGCGAGCCAGGCCTTCCCTTGCTTCGACCAGCCCGACCTGAAAGCGCGCTTCGACCTCGACATCACCGCGCCCGATAACTGGACCGCCGTCTCCAACACCCGCATAGAAGGCGCCGCACCCGCCAGGCCCGGCTTCCGCCACACCGATTTCGCCGAGACACGTCCCCTCCCCACTTACCTGTTCGCGTTCGCCGCCGGACCCTTCCGTATGATTCCCGGCGAGGGCTTTCGCCTCTTCGTGCGCCAGTCGAAATTCGATCGCGCCAGCCAGGAAGCGCCCGAGGTCCTGCGCATCGCCCGCGCGGGCGTTCGCCACATGGCCGAGTATTTCCGTCAACCGTACCCGTTCGGGAAGTACGACCTGATATTGATTCCCGGCTTCGCATTCGGCGGAATGGAACATGCCGGCGCCACCTTTCTGCGCGAGGAATCCGTCCTGTTCCGCTCCGTGCCCACCGCCGGCGACAAGATTCAGCGCGCCGCCTTGATCCTGCACGAAACCGCCCACCAGTGGTTCGGCGATCTCGTCACCATGCGCTGGTTCGACGACCTCTGGCTGAAAGAAGGATTCGCCCAGTACATGGCCTACGAGACGCTGGCCACGCTCTATCCGCCCGATGAGATCTGGAAGCGCTTCTATCAATCGTTCAAGCCGGCCGCCTACGCCATCGACGCAACCCAGGGGACCACTCCGATTCATCAGGAGATCCCCAACCTGAAAGATGCGAAATCGGCTTACGGCGCGATTGTCTATTCCAAAACGCCCGGCCTGCTCCGCCAGCTTTCCTATGTGATCGGCGAAACTGCCTTTCGCGATGGCGTGCGGCTGTTTCTGCAAGAGCACGCCTACGAGAACGCGGAATGGAGCGACCTGATTCATGCCTATGAGCGCGCCTCCGGCAAGCCGCTCCAGGCTTGGGCGGACGCCTGGATCAAGCAGCGCGGCATGCCCCAAGTGGATGTCGCCTGGTCGTGCGCCGAGGGCCGCATCGATCGCTTCACTCTGCGCCAAAAGGATGTGCTGGGAGAAGGCCACCTCTGGCCCATCCGTACGGAGCTTCTGCTGGCCTACAATGAAGGCACCCCGCTAACCATCCCCGCTGACCTCCTCGATGCCGAAGCGCCTGTACCGGAAGCAGTAGGCAAACCCTGCCCCGCCTGGGTGCTCGCCAACAACCGCGACTACGCCTACGGCCGTTTCCTCCTGGACGAACGCAGCCTGCACGCACTAACCAAGGTGGGGCAGGCGCTTCCGCCTGCCAACCCCTTCGAGCGGGCCCTAATCTGGGGCGCCCTCTGGGACGCCGTGCGCGAAATGCAGATGTCCCCCTCCGATTATCTCCATCTAGCCATCCGCGCACTCCCCAAGGAAACCGATGAGGCGCTGACCCAAAGCGTGCTAGCCCACGCCACCACCGCCTTCCAGCGCTACCTCTCGGATGCGCAGCGGAGTTCCCTCGCCCGTGAACTCGAAGATCTCTTGGAGCAGCGCACCGAAGACGCGCCCGACCTCAGTCTGCGCATCCTTTATTACCGCGCCTTCCGCTCCGTCGCCGTCACGCCCCCAGCGCTAACGCACCTGAAGAGTCTGCTGGTCGGCAAGTCCACCGTGCCGGGCCTGGAGATCAAGCCTCTGGACCGCTGGATCATGATCGAAGCCTTGCTGGCGCACGCCGATCCTGAAGCGCCTGCGTTATTTCACTCCGAACAGGAGCGCGACTCCACCGGCGACGGCCGCAAGTACGCGTACGTGTCCGGCGCCGCGCAGCCCGACGCCGCCATCAAGAAACGGTATTTCGACGATTACCGCGAAAATCGTACGCTGTCGGAAGATTGGGTGCAGCAGAGCCTGGAAGCCTTCAACTACTGGAACCAATCGGCCCTCACGCTGCCCTACTTGGAGCCCGCGCTCGCTTCCCTGCCCCAAATCAAGCGCGACCGCAAAATCTTCTTCGTCCTCGCCTGGCTCAACGCCTTCATCGGCGGCCAGCAAAGCGAATCCGCCGCGCGCGAGGTGCGGCAATGGCTACAAGCGCATCCGCCGGAACCCGACCTCGCCCGCAAAGTGCTTGAAGTGCTCGACGAGCTCGACCGCACGGTCCGCATCCGCGCGCGCCGCGGCTCGTAACTACGCCGCAACTCCGCCGCGAAGTCGTCGCAGTCTCGCCGTGGGCGGTCGTGCCGTAGAACATCCTTTTTTTGCCGGGGGCCCGTAACATTCCTATTCATCTCATTGAATTGGTGGGACTTCGCCCGTCATCGGACTGAAGGATGGCGTTGCAACGTGTTTCATTTCGTGTCATTTCGTATCACTCTTTTGCGCTTACGGCTTTGCGCTTACGGCGCCGAGGTTTGGAGGTGTGGCAGCGTGCCCCGCTCTTCTGCACTCACGATAGCATGGCCGTGGTCGGGGTTCTGGCGCTGTGGGATGGGCGAGGGGCTGTAGGTGATTGAAATATTGGGCTGGATGGCAGGCCGACTTCCTTTTGGACGGTTGTGACTGCGAATCGAGCCGGTTTGGTGGGTGGATGGCACCTGAAAACTTCCAGGATCTTCTACCGGCCAGTCTCGCGGAACATCGGGATGCTGGCGGGCGTGGCGTACGCATGGTTCGCGGAAGGGGGCGGGGCTCGCAAAAGCGTGAATCATCAGTATGCAACGAATCTCTGCGAAATCGGGCGTGCCACCCGCCAATCGCAAAGCTGCCCGGCCGGAGTGACAGCCGTGTCACTCGCGTTGTTCACGGTGACAACCCTGTCCCTCAACTCCGCGCCACGGCCGCGACAGTGGCCTTATTTTCAATAAGATACGCTGCCCTTACGAATGGCGCGCGGAATGCATTGAAGATGGCTTCAGGAGGATACGATGAGTTGGGATGCGCCAGTTGCCGAGCGAAGGCTTAAACATACGACACGGTGGATGCACCAGAGCGCGGGGTTGTTGCTACTGATCACAGCGGGCCTGATGTTGGTTCTGCGCCACAACAACGCCATACGCATCGGATCTCTCTGGCTCGTAGGCGGCGCCGTTTTAGCCTTTATGCTCTCGTTCGCTCTGAAGGATATAATCCGCAAACTGGGGTATAGGGCCACCGAGGAACGGATCATCAAGGACCTGCAAACCTACATGCATGGAAGTCTGGGCTCCGCACCGGTTGCACAGAACGACGAACGACAACCGGAGCCGCCCCAGCCGCAGGCCGTAAGTCAGGCCGTCGGCCACGCGGGCGACGCCTTCGTGCCTTGCCGGGCCGCCGCCTTCCTGGTATTGAGAGACAGCAAACCGCTCCCCGTGACGAGCGAGGATCTGGTGGTCTTCGACGCCATACCGCCACTTCGCTCCGTCGAGATCAGGATGAACCTGTTTGCCGTGCTGATGCCGGTTTGTACAACCGGTGGGGCAGACGCTTCCGTCTGCGTGCCTTCCTAGCTGCTAGGGTTGGCAGGCGAAAGCGCCTGCCCCGCCTGCCCCACCACGCTAGGGTGTTTTCTTACTCGCCTTCTCCTGCTTGCTCTTCTTAACGGACTTCTTCGCCTTAACCGGGCCCACCAGGTCGGCCGGCTTATACGCCAGCGACTTGATGACGGTATCCACGATGGTCTTCAAGACCTTCACCCGCGCGAACAATTTGAAGTTTGATTCCACCACCGTCCACGGCGCGGTCAGCGTGCTGGTCTTGAGCAGCATGTCTTCCACGGCCTCGTCGTAGCGGCCCCATTTTTCGCGGTTGCGCCAATCTTCCGGAGTCAGCTTCCAGCGCTTATATGGCGTATTCTGGCGCTTCTCGAACCGCTTCAGTTGCTCCTCGGGGCTGATCTGCAGCCAGAACTTCACCACGACGGTCCCTGCGTCCACAAGCTGGCGCTCGAAGTCGTTGATCTCGCGATAGGCGCGCTTCCAGGCGTCTTCCTTGCAGAATGCTTCCACGCGCTCCACCAGCACCCGGCCATACCAGCTTCGGTCGAAGATGAGGATCTGCTTCTCATCCGGAGGCAGTAGCCGCCGCCAGAAGCGCCACAGATAATGATGCGCCTTGTCGTCGCCTTCGGGCGCTGCAATCGGAAACACTTCGTAGCCGCGCGGGTCGAGCTTCTCGGTCAGCCGCCGTATGCAGCCGCCCTTGCCCGCCGCGTCGCGGCCTTCAAACACCAGCACCAGCGACCGCTTGCGCAGGTAGAGCTGCCACGCCAGCTCGCGCAACTGCACCTGGTAGTGCAGCAGATCGCGAACATACTCCGGCTTGGTAAGGCGCTTGCCGAGATCCAGGGTTTCCAGCATGCTCAGGCCTTCCCCGCCCCGCGGCGCGCGGCGCCGGCTTTCAGCGCGCGGATGATCGCCTCGAAGACCGCGATGCGCGTCCAATAACGGTCGGTCGCTTCCACGATGGTCCACGGCCCCCATTCGGATTCGGTCCGCTCCAGCATCTCTTCGACGGCTACCAGGTACTCGTCGTATTGCTTATGCCGCTTCCAATCCGCCGGCTGCACCTGCCAGCGCGTGAGCGGATGGCTCTCCAGTTTGCGGAAGCGCTTCTTCTGCTCCTTCTTGCCGATGTGGAAGAAGAGCTTCACGAAGACATACCCGTCATCCGCCAGCGTGCGCTCGAAATCCGTGATGTCGCGATACGCTTTCTGCCATTCGCTCTTGGGCGTGATCTTCTCCACGCGCTCTTCCAGCACGCGCCTGTACCAGCTCCGGTCGAAGATGGCCATGTGCCCGTAATTCGGAATGCGCCCCCAGAACCGGTAGAGCCACGGCATGTGCAGCTCATGCGTGCGCGGTTCGTGGATCACCTGCAACCGGAAGGCGCGCGGCTCCAGCCGGCTGGTGAGCACGTTGATGCAGGTGCCCTTGCCGGCTGCCTCCCAGCCTTCGAAAACGATGACGCTTGGCAGGCCGGCTTCCGAAGCCGCGAGCTGCAGTTCGTAGAGGCTAGCCTGCAGCCCAGGCAGTCGCCTCTTGTATTCTTCCTTGGGTGTCGCGCGCGTCAGATCGACTTTTTCCAGCATTATGCCACCTTGTGTTTGCGGATGAAATCGGGCCGCAGCTCGCTGCCGATGCCGGGCATCTCAGGCGCCAGGATTTCGCCGCCGTGCATGCGCAGTTCTTCCACACTGGATGGTGCGCCCTTCAGGCTGCCACTCTCCAGGTAAATGGCGTTGGGCATCGCCAGCAGCATGTGCACGTTGGTGGCGCCGCCGCCGTGGCTGGCCACATCCAGGCCGAACCCCGCGGCGATGGCGGCGATTTCCATCCACTCGCTCACGCCGCCCGAGCGCCGGTTGTCGGGCTGCACAATATCGACGCCACGGCGGCCGATCAGGTCCGCATAAGCGAACTTGGTGTATTCGTTCTCGCCGGTGGCGATCGGAATATCCAGCTCGCGCGCCAGCTCCGCGTAGGCCGCATGGTCGTATGGCGGCAGGGGTTCTTCGTACCAATAGCAGCCCATCTGCTGATAGACTCGGCCGCGCTCGACGGCCTCGCGCAGATGGAAAGCCTGGTTGGCGTCCACCATGATGCGCCGCTCCTTTCCCGCGATCTGGCGCGCCGCCTCAATCCGTCGTGTGTCGTCATCGAGCGTGGCGCGGCCCACTTTGATCTTAACGGCCCCGAAACCTTCTTCGAAAGCCCCGGCAATGGACTGCTTGAATTGCGAAAGATCGCCATCGTTTTCGTAATACCAGCCGCACATCGAATATGCGGGAACGCGATCGGCGTAAGCGCCCAGCATCTTGTACAATGGCAGGCCGGCGGCCTTTCCCAAAATGTCCCAGAGCGCGATATCGGCGGCCGCGATTGCGAACTGCCCCACGCCTTGCACGCCCTGGTATTCAGTTGCCTTCCAGAGGCCGGCCCGCAGGCGTTTGGGAAACGCCGGATCCTGGCCCATCAAGACGGGCTTGACCTCCTCCTCCAGAATCGTCTGCACCACGCGTGGACCGCCCGCGATCGTGCCGAAAGGACTGTACGCCCAGCCAGCGATGCCGGCATCGGTCAACAGGCGCAAGACCACGCCGCCCGATTCCGCGCCGAAGCGGTGAATGGCATCGGCAAACGGCTTGCCGGGCGGAAAGCGCAGCAGGTCGGTCTCCAGCCCCGTGATGCGCATGGCGCCCTTGGCGGCCTCCGCCCACCCTGCCGCTGCTGGAAGCGCGGCCGCGGCGCCGCCCGTACGAATAAAATCGCGACGGTTCATGAGGGCATCATAGACCACCCACGGGTACAATGGAACGTATGGTCAGACTCGATGCGCTTCTGGATTCCTGGAAAACGGTGAGGCAGGACACCGCCCAAGCGGTGGAAGAGTTCCCCGCCGGCGAGCTCGATTACAAGCCCACTCCGGACTTGATGACTTTCCGGGAGATCGCGCGCCATATCCTGATCGCCGGGCACGGCCTCACGGGCCTGCTGCTCCAAGGCGAACAAGAGCTGGGCGGTCCGCAGTTCCGCGAGAAGATGGCGCAGTTTGCCCTGTTGCCCGAGGGCGCCGGAGCCGCCGACCTCGCGCGCGAATTGCGCGCCTCGGTGGAACAGCGCGCGGCGGAGTTGGCGGCCCAATCGCCCGAGTTTTACTCCGGCATGATTACGCGGGTGGACGGCATGCGGGTTACGCGCCTGGAAATGCTACAGTTCGTTAAGGAGCATGAGCTCACGCACAGATCCCAGCTTTTTATGTATTTGCGGCTGAAAGGAATCGTGCCGGCCACTACGCGGCGACGCCTGGCGAAACAGGCCGCTCGCTAACCTCGAAGACGCTGTACAATACAGTTGCAAGCACCCGGGACTTTCGATAAATGTAATGTAGGGTGGTCGGGAGGACTTCGATTTATGGTGACATGCCCGGTATGCGATGGGGCGATTGATGTGGATGAAGAAGACGTCGATGAAGGCGACTCCATCAGTTGCGATGAGTGCGGCGCGGACCTCAAGGTGATCGGTACCGATCCTCTGGAGCTGGAGTCCGCCGACGAACTGGAGGAGGACGAAGACGAGGACTTCCTCGAGGACGCCGAAGAGGAAGAATCCGAGGAGGACTGGAAGTGAGGCGGCAGCTTCTGGCCGCGGCCGTCTGTGCCCTCCTTCTTTCGGCATGGCCCGCTCGCGCGGAAAAGAAGAAGGCGGACGCCAACATTCGCACTGTGCAGGGGGTTGTGACCGCCGCAAACGGCGACGCCGTGAACGGGGCGGTAGTGCAGCTCAAGAACACCAAGAGCCTGCAGATCCGCTCTTTCATCACGCAGGATAAGGGGGCGTATTACTTTCACGGCCTCAGCACCGACGTAGATTACGAGGTGCGCGCCGACTATGAGGGCGCCTCTTGCGGTCCCAAGACGCTCAGCTCGTTCGACACTCGTAAGCAGGCCGTGATGAACCTGAAGCTGGAGCCGAAGAAATAGCCCACCGCCCATTCGGCGTGGCCGCGTTTGCCGCTTCCGCGAGGGGCGATCCAGCCCAGGGACTGTCCTTCCTCAAGACCGCACAGTCCGGCGCCTAGCCCGCATTTCTCACGTGTGGCTCGATGACGTGGCGCACGCACTCGCGCGTGCCGTGTTGAGACTCTTCTCGGCACCCTTGCAGGCATGCTAACGCTCTGTCAGGGGCGGGCGTCGGCACGAGTGCCGACGGGCACGCAAGAGTGCGTGCGCCACGCCATGACCACGAACGGCGCGCAATCGCAGCCGCTGTGACGGCGCACCGCCGACCCCGGCAGGCTGCCAGAAAGACATCGTTGGGCGCCGTTGTCGTCAGGGACTTAGCGTGAAGGTCAGGTTCGCTGTCGAGCTATTCAGGGTGGCGGTAATGGTGGCCGATTGACTGGATGGGATCGTGCCCGTGGCTGCCGTAAAGGTAACCGAGGTGGCCGCGGCAGCTATGCTAACCGATGCAGGTACTTCGAGCAGGGTGCTGGAACTGGAGAGCAGGACCGTTACGCCACCGGAAGGCGCCGCCACGGATAGCAAGACGGTACAGGTAGTCGAAGAGTCCGAATTCAACGAGGCAGTAGAGCAGGTGAGCGAGGACAGCAGCGGGACAACTTGAATCGGAATCGTAACGACATTGCTCACAAAGTCATTCTGCGCGATGGTCAACTGCGCGAAAGGATCAGTCGCGATAGAGGAGTTCAATTGCAGGGATACCTGGTACAGACCAACCGTTCCCGGGATCAGCGCGGCTTCGATGACATTGGCTGTCAAAGAGTTGACCAAAGCGGAGACCGACTGCCCCGGAGTGTTATTGGCCGGTCCTTGATATTTTTGGCCCGTCACCAGATACGGCGCCACGGGCGGCGTCAAGACAGGCAAACCCAACCCGGTGGCATACACGATGATGGTTTCGCCGGGCACGGCCTGCGAGGTGGGAGTCACCATGGCGCCCGCCGTGCTCGCGCAGCACGTTAGCACGCCTGTGCCAGGGCTGGGAACCGCGGGGCCCACTGCCGTCAGCAGCAGGCGTGCGCCGGTGCTGACGGCCACGTTAATCGGAATGCCGTTACCAGCCGAACCGGGATTTCTCGCGTACACCACGATCCGGGTAAATTCCCCCGCCGCCTGCACGGTTACCTGGGGATCGTTGGCCATCAAGATCAGGTACGCGCTGACGACCGTGGCCAGCGTATCGGTCTCCTGTACCGTATAGTTGTATGTCTGGCCCGTACAGCCCGTGGCGGGCGCCACGCTGACGGGAGTGAGCGTTGCCGTCGACCCGATACAGATCGTGCCGACGTCGCCTCCGTGGACGACCCCATCCACCGAAATCAGCGCGGAAGCGTAGTTCGAGGAGTGCATGGCGATGGCCACCCGCGGATCGTTGCCCGGCTGCGCGAATATGCCGGGGTTCGCCGGCACAATGCTCACGCCCACGGTATTGGTTACTGTGACCGAGTTATCGGGGTTCTGCGTGCGGACCCAGGCATTGACGGTGCCCGAGGTGAACTCGAACTGGAAGGGAACCTGTGCGTTGATCTGGGTGGGCGAAACGTACAGTAGCGGCGCGGGTACTCCGTTGAAGGACACCTGCACGCCGCCCAGACTGGTGGGCAGATTCAGGGCGCCGGCGGGAGCGGACATCGTTACGTTGTCGCTCAGATTGGTCCCCATAATTTCGACAATAGACCCGGGAGCGATGGAGGCCGCATCGCCTCCCCCGTTCAGATTCGCGCCGCTAGTGACTGCTGTGACCGTTGCGTTGGTGGAGATACTGGCGGCCAGCGTCACGTTATCCCCATCGGCGCCCGGCGTTTTGGCGGTCAGCACGACTTCATCGGCGGCTACGTCGGCTGTCGCCAGCACGTTGGGATCTCCGCTGGCGCCGGCGTTGATCAGCGCCACCAGCCCGTTCACGATCGCGGCCGCGTTATCTCCGCTTTGAATGGTATACGGGTAGCTCGCCGTTGTCGTCGATGTGCTCACTCCGATAGTGACCGTCACCTTGTCGCCCGCTTTGATCGTGCCGCCGATGGTCACCGTGCCGACCGCGTAGATATTGATGCTGGCCGCGTTCCGCACGGCCGAGTAGGGCAGGTTCTCTCCGTTGGGAGTGTAAACTACGATGCGTTGGTTGTAGCAGTCCGCGATGTACAGGTTGGTGCCGTCCCAGGCCAGCCCCATCGGCGTGTTCAGGCTGTCGGACCCGTCGGTGGCCTCGTCGGACGTATCGCTGGTTTGCCCGAGTATCACATCCGGAGCCACGCCGTTGACGGTGGGAATCGTATTGAAAACCAGGACCCGATCGTTGCCGCCGTCGGCGATGTATAACCGCGTTCCGTCCGACAGGGCGAAGCGCGGAAAACTCAGCGTGGACCCGCACAGTGTGGGGTATGTGGGATTGTTATTGAAATCCACTCCGTTGGAAACGGTACAGAGCAACGCCGTTTCGACGCCCTGGCCGGTGGCCGTGGCCGGGCAGGTTCCCGAGATGGAACAAGTAAAAGCATTGTTGGGAAGGGAGCCGGCCATGTTCGGCTGCCCCACCTCGACATCCGCCGGCTGCTGGTTGGCGGTCGGAATTGTATTCCAGATCAGCACCCGGTTGTAGCCCAGGTCCGCAACGAACAAGCGCGTACCGTCGGAAGTCACCGAAACCGGAGTGAGCAGGTTGTTGTTTGCGGCGGACGTCGACTGTTCGGCAATATTTATCTGCACGTACGTCGTCATATTGGGCTGGCCCAGCACAATGTCGGCGGCAGCGCCGTTACTGGTGGGAATCGAGTTGTAAATCAGCACCCGGTCGTTCTGCGTATCGGCGACGAACAGCTTGCCACCTTGCAGCCACACCCCTTGCGGGTTGCGCAGCGAGGTTGCCGTGGGTGTTTGGCCCGGAACGACGGCAGAGGTGAAATTGGTTTGCCCCACCACTACATCGGGCGGCTGGTTCATGGCGGTTGGAATACTGTTCCAGATGAGCACGCGATTATTGTTGGTATCCGCGACCGCCAGGTGCGTTCCATCGGAGGCCACTGCGCTGGGGTTGCGCATACCGTTTGCCAGGGGGGTCTGCGACGCATTTGCCGGACATACCGGACTGGTCGGGGTAGTCGTGGTGGAGATGTTGGGGGGAGGCGTGATGCAGGGTATCGGCGTGGTCGTGACGAAATCCGGCTGCCCGAGGACCACGTTCGCTACCCCCACGCATATGGGACACTGCGAGGTATATGCCAGTGGGGCGGTGGGCGACGGAAGCTGCCCGGAGACATTCGTGTAGATCAAGACGCGATTATTGATGGGGGCGGCGGACACCATGTTGGCATCGGCCACGAACAACATATTGTTGGCCCAGGCAACGCCAGCCGCGGCACCGACGATGCTGCTGGTGGCGGTGTCGGATTCGGAATCGAATTCAGGCTGGCCGATCACCAGGCGCGCGGACTGACCCGTAAGATAGGTCGCAGTCTGCGCAAAACCGGTGACAGCCATCAGAAGAATAGGTATGAGACACTTCATGTTTTTCAATAGCAAACGCGGCATCGCTTTAGCGGATACCAGATAATTATAACAAGCGGATGAGACGATATTTCGGGTATCTCAGGTTTCAAAGTTTTTCAGGTCCGCCAGTGTGGCGTGCGCGGCACACTGTGGCCTATTCGTAACGCAGAGCCGCCATCGGATCGATTCGCAGGGCGCGCCAGGTGGGCGCCCACGACGAGAGCACGCCCAGCAAGATCATGGTGGCGGCAACTCCCGAAAGCACCAGCGGATCGCGCGGCGAAGCTCCATACACCACGCTGGCGAGCAACTGGCCGGCTGCCAGAGACAGTGCCAGACCGATGACCGATCCGGCAAGCACGAGCGCGGCTATTTTCGCGAGGATCAGGCGAAGAACCTGCGAGGGGCAGGCGCCGACCGCGATGCGGATGCCAATCTCGCGCACCCGCCGCGCCACGGCGTAAGCGACGATCCCGTGAATGCCCGTGACGGCCAGCATGATGGCCAGCACGCCGAATGCGCCCAACGCCAGGGCCGCCGACTGCGCGGGGAAGAAGGCAAACCCCAGCATCTGTGGCAGGCTCCCGGTCCCATAAAGCGGCATCTCAGGATCGAGCAGACCGACCGCCTCACGCATCTCCGCGACCGTCTGTGTCTCCGGCCGCGCGGACCTCGCTATCAAAGTGGTGGTGGTGTTGTAGGACTGTATCATCGGCAAAAATACGACCGCCCGCGGCCGCTCGGTGAGGCTCTCGTATTTGCCGTCTTCGGCCATGCCGATCACTTGGACCAAGCCCCCGCCGGGGCCGTGGCGGAAATATTTGCCGACCGGATTCGCGGTGTTGAGCACCTGCCTGGCGAACGCCACATTCACGATGGCGACCCGCGGAGATTTGCGGTCGTCGCCCCAGGTGAAGTCCCGGCCCGCAAACAGACTGGTCGCCATGGTGGTGAAGTAGCCGGGTGAAACTTGATAGAAGGTGGCCCATCGGCCGTCCGATGGCCGCAGGCCGGACTTGTCGCCCGGAAATACGGTGGTGTGAGACTGGTCTATGCTGAGCGGCAGCGAATTGGCGAAGGCGGCGGAAGCGACTCCCGGCAATTGCGCGAGGCGTTCCTGCGCGCGCCGTTGAAAATCGCGGCCCTGCTCTTCGGTGTATCCGGCGAGTCCCAGATCGAACGCGACCACGGAAACATGGCGCGGATCGAAGCCCAACCGCATGTTGAGCGCCCGCTGGAGTCCGCGAACTGAGAGGAGGCATGCCGAGACCAGCACGAAACAGAGGGCTACCTGCACCACCACTAGCAGATCCCGAGTCGCGAGGCGCTGCCGTCCCCCGCCGGTGGGCGCGCCTTTGAGCACTGCATTGGAATCGGTTCTGGAAGCGCGCCACGCCGGCGCCGAGCCGAAAAGGACTCCGGCGGCGATGGCGGCGGCGAAAGCGAAGAGGAACACGCGCCAATCCGGATTCACATTGAACTGCACTGGGAAATCCATGGGCGCGCGCCATTGGGTCAGTGCGCGCGAGAGCAGGACTGCCAGCGCATAACCGACCGCGCCGCCGGCCAGCGACAGAACCAGGCTTTCGGTCAGCACCTGCCGCACCACGCGGCCCCGTCCGGCGCCGATGGAAAGGCGGATGGCGATCTCGCGCTGGCGATCGGCGGCGCGCGCAGTGACGAGGCTCGCCAGATTCGCGCACGCGGCGAGCAGAACCAGGGCCGCCAGTCCCAGCACGCCGAGTGTGAATGCTTTCGCGGGGCCGCCCATGAAGTCGCCAATCAGCCCCGGCTTAGCAAGTTTGAATTGCAGCCCTTCGTTGTTCGCAGGATACTCGCGCGCCAGTTCCGCCGCGATGGCGTTCAGGTTCGTCTCCGCTTGCGCCGGCGAGACGCCGGGCTTGAGCCGTCCGACGATCCAGGTGTCGGATGTGGATCTCTCCTCCAGCCAAGAATTGCCCACCTCGATTTGTGCCTGCATCATCATGGGCACCCACACTTCCGGCCAATAAAACAGCTCGGTGCCGTGAAAATCGGGCTGAGCCACTCCGACGACAGTGTACGGCAGGCGGTTGATGCGGATCGTTTTGCCGACAATGCCTGGATCGCCACCGAATCGCGAGCGCCAGGCGGCATAGCTCAGCACGGCAAACGGGCTGGCGCCGAGGCGCAGGTCGTCGGATGGATGGAAGAAGCGGCCCATCAACGGAGCGACTCCCAGGACGTCGAAATAGTTGCCTGTCGCGAGATAACCCCAGATGCGGCCGGCTCCGGCGTCCGAGTCCAGTTCCATGGGCGCGATGCGGTAACCCACCAAGCCTGCAAACGCCTGGTTGCGGCCGCAAAGGTCCCGGTAGTTAGGGAACGATTGGCCGGCGCCGCTGGAGGATTCGAGAAACACAAGTTGCTCGGGGTGCGCTACGGGCAGCGGGCGCAACACCAGCGCGTTGACCACGCTGAAGACCAGGGCGTTGGCGCCGATGCCGAGAGCCAGGGTGAGGACGGCGATCGACGTAAAGCCAGGACGGCGCGAAAGCACGCGCACGGCATAGCCAGTGTCGCGCCGCAACTGATCCCACCAGAGCCACCGGGCCGACTCGTAATGGCGCTCTTGCGCCGAGGCCAGATTGCCGAATCCACGCCGCGCCGCCGCACCGGCGTCATCGGGGTCGAGGCCTTCCGCGCGCAGGCGGTCCGCCTCCAGCTCCAAATGGGCCTGAATCTCTTCGGCGAAATCCTCCGGTTTGCGCACGCGCCGCCGGAACATGGTTTAGCCCTCCGCTCTTTCCGGACCCAGCACGCGCCCGATAGCGGCCGCCAGCCGCCGCCACTGGCTGGTCTCCCGCGCCAATTGCGCGCGGCCGGTCTTGGTGAGCGCGTAGAAACGGGCTTTGCGTTTGTTCGCGCTGGTCCCCCATTTGGCGCCGATCCATCCGGCGGCTTCCAAGCGTTGCAGCGCCGGATAGAGCGAGCCATGATCCACGAGCAGGACCTCCGCGGACTGCTGCTGGATGGCGCGCGCAATCCCCTGCCCGTGCTGCGGACCGAACAGCAGGGTGCGAAGGATCAGCAGGTCCAGGGTTCCCTGCAGGAGCGCGATACGTTCCTCTCGGGTTGGCATCCTACCCGAGTATGACCGAGTTCGGGTCGAATGTCAACCCGTGGGGGCGAGCTTCGCTCGCCGGTGCAGCGCTTCGCTCGGCGTGGCTGGTGGTGGTGGCTGGTGGCTGGTGGTTTAGCTGGCTCGCTTCGGTGGGTGCCATTGGGTGTTGCGCCTGTACGACGAGACGCGGTATGTGTGTCTGCGGAGGACTGACATGACGGAGATGGAGATCGATCCCCAGGAAGTCAAGCGGCGGCTGGACGCCGGCGAGAAGATCCGGATGATAGATGTGCGTGAACCGTTCGAGCATCAGCAGGCGCATATCGACGGCGCCGAGCTGATTCCCATGCGCAGCGTGCCGCAGTCGCTCGAATCGCTGCGGACGGCTTCCGCGCCTTTGGTGGTGTTCTGTCACCACGGTATGCGCAGCCTGCAGGTGGTCGACTGGCTGTCGCGGCAGGGACTCGAAAACTGCCGGAGCATGGCAGGCGGCATAGACCGCTGGAGCCTGGAAATCGACCCGGCGGTCCCACGCTATTACTGACTCCGCATTGCCGACTCCGCGGAAATACAGATCGCCCCGATTTGGGTTCGTTTTTTCTAGGCTGTGTTGAAAACAAAGCACAAGTTGGGTTCGTTCGGTCATTTTTTACTCTTGGCGCGCCTATTCAGAACTCAGCATGCCGACCGCTGCCTCCATCCGAGACGACGTTAGCACGGCGGCGTCAAGAAATCCGCGAAGCGGCTGCTGCCGGCCCTTTATCCTCAGAGTAATAGCGCGGATCGCGGCGCGTCACCCATGGCCGGCGCCACTAGTGAGGCTTCGCAGCACGGACATGCAGCGGCTGCGG
Organism: Bryobacteraceae bacterium; assembly: GCA_049514955.1. Lineage (GTDB taxonomy): Bacteria > Acidobacteriota > Terriglobia > Bryobacterales > Bryobacteraceae > Bog-159. The sequence continues at coordinate 17,445 of JBEKUO010000040.1, forward strand.
ATTTTGGCGCGCCGGCGATGGTAGAGCTGCCGCTGAAGATGGGCGCGAATCCCGCTGCGCGGACCCAGGTCTCGCCGCGCGAGACCTGGCACGCAGGTACGTTCACGCCTATCTAGGCGCGGGCCTCACTGCCAGCCGCTGACTCCGGCGTCCGATTTGTGTCCTCATCCATTAGTTGAAGCCGATTATTGGTGCACTGTTCGTAGCGGCCCAAGCTGTGGCCGCTGTTCCCGGCCTGGGGAGCATTGTGAAGATCGATTCCGGTTGGGTCGCCGGCAGCGGCGCCACCGTCCGCGTGTACAAAGGGATTCCATATGCCGCTCCGCCCGTGGGCGATCTGCGCTGGAAACCGCCGCAGCCGCCGAAGCCCTGGAAGGGCGTTCTGCTTGCGAAAAGCTTCCCCGCCATGTGCCCGCAGGCGCCGTTGATACCGGGCCCGCAGAGCGAAGATTGCCTCGGACTAAATGTCTGGACACCGGCGCACTCGGCATCCGACAAGCTTCCCGTAATGGTGTGGATCCACGGCGGAGGATTCCAGATCGGAGCCAGCTCCCAATCCGCGTATGATGGCCAAGCGCTGGCGGAGCAGGGCGTCGTCCTGGTGAGCATCAACTATCGGCTTGGCGTATACGGATTCCTGGCGCATCCCTCGCTGAACCAGGAATCGCCGCAAGGCGTCTCCGGCAATTATGGACTCCTGGACATGATTGCCGCGCTCCAATGGGTGAAGCGCAATATCGGCGCGTTCGGCGGCGATCCTGGTAATGTCACGATTTTTGGAGAATCCGCGGGTGGCACGGCCGTATGCTTGCTCATGGTGATGCCGCAGGCCGAGGGTCTGTTCGAGAAAGTGATCTCGGAAAGCGCCGCCTGGATGTTCGGGCCCATCAGCCATCTCAAGGAATCCTGGTATGGGCGCGTTCCCATGGCGGAGTTTGGGGCGAAGTTGGGCAGCGATCTGGCGGCGCTGCGATCCAAGAGTGTGGCCGAGATCATGAAGATGATGCCGCCGCCGTTGACGCGCAACGAGGCTGCCGCCGACCGCGGCGAGGTCTATATGCCGGTGGTGGATGGATGGGCGCTGCCGGACGATCCGGCTCGGCTATTCTCCACGGGCAAGTTTCACCATGTGGCGTTGATTGCCGGTACCAATGCGGACGAAGGAACGCTGGTGGGCGGGCCTCCGGTGCGGACGATTGAACAGTTGCGCAAGTGGGCCGGAGAAAAGCTCGGCAAGATGGCGGATACGATGCTGACCCTCTATCCAGCCGCCAGCGACGCGGATGCGCATGCCGCGGCGGCGCAGGCTTCCGGAGATCTGGTCTTCCTTTACGGGACGCGCTCCGTGCTGCGCGCCGCTTCCAAATCGCCGAAGAAAATGGCGGGTGTGTCCGTGAGCGTGAATCCGAATACGTTTCAATATCAGTTCACGCGCGTAAATGGCGTAGGGCGGAAGATACAGTGGGGCGCTTTTCATGGCTCGGAAATACCCTACGTCTTTGAGACTCTGCCCGATTCGGTCTACGGCACCGCACCCATGATTTTCGGGGACTTCTCCATCGACGCGGACACTTACAACGAGCAAGACGGAAAGCTTTCCAAAGCTATGAGCGGCGCCTGGGTAGCTTTCGCGAAAACGGGCAGCCCGAACGGCCCTGGCCTGACCCGCTGGCCTGCCTTCGTGGGCAAGGAGAGCTATTTGGATTTTGGGGATCAGATCGTCGCTAAA
>JBEKUO010000041.1:0-19634 GCA_049514955.1 Bryobacteraceae bacterium
CGAACTCGGCGTTGGCGATGGCGTAGTACGTCGGGTTGGGATTGCCAGCGCGGATGCCCCACTTCTGATTCACCAGAGCCTGGATACCCGCCATCATGGGGGAGGAGGCGGAGGTGCCGCCGAGTCCTGTCCAACTGGAACCGCTGGGGGCGCCGGTACAACTGCCGGTACCGCAAATGATGATGTAGTGGTTCCAGACGCCGTTGGAAGCGAATAATGAGACGTCCGGGATGTCGCGCACTCCGTCGGCGGGGTTGCCTAGAATACCAGCCTGCCAGGAAGGCTTCGGCCATCCCGCGCAGGTTCCGCTGACGATCTCCGACGTGGCTGGCGAACCGGTGGCGCAGCCGCTGGGCCCTCCGCTGCCTGAGCCGGTGGTGCGGAAGCCGGTGCCGCCGGAATTGCAGAAGCCAGTGGAGCCGTAGGGCACGCTGGCGCCCTCATAGTTATAAATCAGGAAGCTGGCGCAGGAATCGTTCCAAGGGATCTCCGGCATATAGGACTTGGCGGAGCCGTCGGTGGGGGTATTGGTAGAGCTCCAATAAGTGCTGATCGGAATCGCGGGCGAGCCTTTGGTGGCGTTGTAGGTATCTTCGAAGTCTGTGCCGCCGACCGAGACATTGTAGGGCGTGGAGGTCCAGCCGCTAATGCCGATGCCATGCGTGGCGCTGGAGGCGTTGGCAATGCCACGTTGCCAGCGGCCCCATTCTCGGCTTCGCACTGTCCGTAACTCATGCTGACGATAGCGGGAGGGCTACCCGCGCTGACCAGATTTTCGAGGGCGACCAAGCCGCCGAAGGTGGCTACGGTAGATCCGTCCGCGCAGGAGGCGACGTTAACGGTGGCGAGCGGCGCGATGGCCGAGACAATCTCGGCATCCAGATCGGCTTCAACATCCGCGCTGTTAGTCCCCGGATTCGTGCAGGTTCCACCGGTGCCCGTTGGGTGAGACTGCACGAGGGCGGGGGTCGCGTACTTGCTTAAGAATGTGCTGCGGTAAGTGTTGACTGAGGTGGCGGAGGAGACGTTGGAATCCTCGACGACCACTACCGTCTGGCCCTGCCCTTGGATGCCTTTCCGTAGCAGTGGGTCGACATTATAGATGACCTGGATGTCGGCCGGGAGCAGCGCGTACAAGGTGCCGGAGGTGTAATTGGGGACGGCCTCCTTGTACATGGGATGCGGTCGGAAGTCGTGCATCGAAACAACCCCCACGATGGCCGGCGCCAGCGCCTCCGGAATCTGCGGGTCGCGCATATTGGCCCAATGCTGTTTTCCATCGACCTCCAGGCTGTGGATCTCAGTGTGGAACGCTTCCCGGATCGTGCCCGCCGTACCGGAGAAATCCATCAGCATGCGGGTGGGGTAAATATAGTGGACCGTGAAGCCCTTCGACTGCAGCCAGCTCTTAATAGTGTCCAGGTCCTGCTGCGCCAAGCCGAATCGGTCGCCGATCTCCTGGGGCGTGAGCCAGTGCCGGAAATTAGGTGAGGTTTTATCGTGCATCTCATTGATGAGACGGACAAATTCCCCCTCCAGCGAAGGCGGCCGGCGCAACTGCAGGAACATGTGCTCGACGGGCGTGGAATCGGGGACGATGCCGCGATCGTTTTCGATTCTTCTGGCCTCCGGGCGCGTGTTGCCGGAAAGAGTCACGAGCTTCGATTCATCTATGGCATCGGTGATCAGCACCCGCGAAAACTGGCCGAAGACGGGGCCGAAGAAAAGCACGCGAAGGGCGACCAACGCTGCCAGCACGAGGGCGGCGAAGGAGAGCTTATGGGCAATCGGTTTTTTTGGGGTCATGGGAGTTTTGGTTGTGCAGACTTCGATAGATTGGTGCAGCTTTGCGAATCTTTTTGCGAATCGTTGGCGCAGGCGGCTTCGAGATTCGTGCGCGCCTGGGCGTAATCCGCCTTGATTTCGAGGGCGGCCTGGTATTCGGCGATGGCATCCGGCAGGCGGCCGGGCATCTGCGAAAAGGCGCGCCCGAGATTATTGTGCGCTTCCGCGAAATTCGGGTCGATTCGTAACGCAGCCTGGAACTCGGCTATAGCGTCGGGCAGGCGGCCGGGCATTTGGGCCAAAGTGATGGCCAGGCTGTTGTGCGCCTGCGCATTGTTGGGTTCGTTTCGCAAAATAATCTGGAATTGCGCGACTGCATCGGACCGGCGTTCGGGGATCTGAGATAAGGCGTTGCCCAGGTTGGTCCGGATTTGTGCATCGGCAGGGCTGATTTTGAGCGCGTCCTGGAATTGCGTGATGGCGTCGGAAAGATGGCCGGGTGCCTGCAGCAGCGTGACGCCTAAGTCGTTGTGAATCTGCGGATCATCAGGTTTTAATTGAAGCGCTATCTCAAATTGGGCAATACTCTCCTGCAATCGCTTGGGATTGCGCGCCAGCGCGTTGCCCAGGTTCTGGTGGGCCTGCGCAAGGCGAGGCTCCAGACGGATGGCGATATCGAATTCGCGGATGGCTTCGGGCAAGCGGCCGGGCATACGGGCGAGGGCGTTGCCGAGGTTGTTGTGGGCTTCGGCATCATCCGGGTTCAGTTCGAGCGCCGCCCGATACTCGCTGATGGCCTCCGCCAGGTGGCCGGGTTTGTCCAGCAGGGCGACGCCGAGGTTATTGTGAGCCATCCAGCTCGCGGGATTGCGGATGAGCGTGTCGCGATAGAGCGTCTGGGTATCGCGGTATATGCCGCTCTGACGCCAGGTTAGTATGCCCAGGACGGCCAGAAGCACGGCTGGCAGGACGACGTCGGCAGGCCTGCCGAGACGGGTGACGAACCACACCAGGAGGGAGGACAGCGGAACGATGAGGGCCAAGCTGGCGAGATATTGGAAGTGATCGGCCACATAGGAGAACAGGAATGGATAGATGTTGAAGAAGCCGAGCACCGGGAAGAGGGTCCCAGCGAAGAGCAGGAACGCGGCTAGCGGGCTTCGCCCGCCGTGGCTGGTGGTTGGTGGCTGGTGGCTGGTGGTTTTGTTCCTGGCAAGCAGGTAGAAGCCGACGCAGACGGCCAAGGCGCCCAACGGGAATAGCCATTGCCACCAGACCGCCGGGTCGATTTTCCAGCGCGGATAGCTAAAGATCAGGTTCGCGGGCCAGAGCAGCTTGGCGGCGTAAAACCAGATCGCGCGGCCGGCCAGGAGGATGCGCTGGATCGCAGTGAGTGCGTAGGCGGGCCCTTGCGCGCCGATTATGGTCCGCTCGACCCACGCAGTGAAGAGGCCGGCGGCCGCGCCGAGCGCCATCCAGGGAAGCAGCGGGCGGACATCGCGACGCCAATCGAGGCGGCCCCGCTGCCACCAAAATATAACGAGCAAAGCGAACGGGAGGGTGGCAGTCACGGTTTTCGTGAGCAGGGCCAGAACGAAGAGTCCGAGCGCCCACAGGTACGACGAGCGGCGGCGAGTGCGATCGAAGCGCAGATAGACCAGCGCTGACGACAGGTAGAAAACCGCCGACAGAGTGCTCTTTTGTTCGGAGATCCAGGCTACAGCTTCCACGCAAACCGGATGCAGGGCAAAGACCATGCCGGCCAGCCACGCGCCGGGCAGCGCGAGCCGCCGCACGATGAGCACCACGAGGCAAGCCGCGAACGCGTGTTGCGCAAGGTTGGCGAGGTGGTAACCCAACACGGCGTCACCCCACAGGCGATGCTCGATCCAGAAAGCGCTGTGCAGGAGCGGATAGTATTGTTGAGTGGCGCCGAGCGAGAACCAGATGCGCCAGAGCCCGTGCAGGGACCGGAGGGCTGGGGCGGTGATGTGAGCCGGGTCGTCCCAGACGAGGCCGCCGCGGAGGGCCGGCCAGTAGGCAGCGAGAGCGGCAGCGGCTATCAAAGCGTAGATGGGCCAGGAGACGGACGCGCGCACAACGATGGGTTTCGCCGCGGCGCCGCGTCGCCGTGTCGCCGTGTCGCTTATTGTGGCGGTTTTCGTCATTGCTGAGACATCGCCCGTTGCAGGTTGCTTTGGGCGCGCGGATCGTTGGGGTTGAGCGACAGTGCAGCGCGAAACTCAGCGATGGCGTCGGCGCGGCGTTCGGGAACATATAACAGGACGACGCCCAGGTCATTGTGCGCTTGCGCGTAATCGGGCGCGATGCGCAGCGCTGTCTCAAACTCGGCGATGGCCTCCGGCAGGCGGCCCGGCATTTGGGACAAAGCCCTTCCCAGGAAGTCGTGCGCCTGCGGGTCGTCCGGCGTGATCTCGAGGGCGGCCTGGACTTCGGCGATGGCGTCCGGAAGACGTCCGGGCATCCGCACCAGAGCGCTGGCGAGATTATCGTGCATTTGCGCGTTGTCCGGTTCCAATCGCACGGCGGCTTCGAGTTCCTTAATGGCTTCGGGGAGGCGGCCCGGCATTTCCAACAGAGCGAGGCCGAGATTATTGTGGGCCTCGGCGTGGTCAGGCTTGATGCGCAGGGCGGCCTGGTAGGAAGCGATGGCGTCGCGCAAGCGGCCCGGAATCGGGGCCAGGAAGCTGCCGAGGTTCACGAGGGCCTCGGGGTAATCGGGCTTGATGCGCAGGGCCTCCTGCGCTTCGGCAATGGCTTCCGGCATGCAGCCGGGCTGGCGCGAGAGGATGGTGGCCAGGTTATTATGCGGCTCGGCGTAATCCGGTTTGATGCGGAGCGCCGTCTGGTATTCGGCGATGGCCTCCGCCGAGCGGCCGTCCATCTTGGCGAGAGCCACGCCGAGGTTGTTGTGCGCCATCCAGCTTGCGGGATTGCGGGCTATGGTGGTGCGGTAGAGCGTTTCCGTATCGCCGTACATACTGGCTTGGCGGAACGTTAAAGCGGCCAGGACGAGGGGTAGGACAAAGCGGGCTGCGCCCGCTTTGGCAGGCGGAAGCGCCTGACCCACCTTGGCAATCACAACGGCCACCGGCACGATGATGCCCAGACAGGCAAGGTATTGGAAGTGGTCGGCCACCCAGGAAAACCGGAAGGGATAGACGTTCACGAAGCCGAGCGCGGGAAACAGGGTTCCGGCGAAGAACAGGAAAGCGGCTAGCGGACTGCGTCCGCCGTGGCTCGGGCTTCGCTCGCCGTGGCTCGGGCTTCGCTCGCCGTGACTAGTGGTTGGTGGCTGGTGGCTGGTGGTTTTGTTTCGGGCTATAAGATAGAAGCCAATGGCGACCGACAGGGTGGCTACGGGGAACAGCCATTGCCACCAGACTGCCGGATCGATATGCCAGCGCGGATACGTAAAGATCAGGTTGACCGGCCAGAACAGCTTCGCGGCGTAGAACCAGGGGGCGCGGGCGGCGATCAAGAAGCGTTCGACCGGAGTGATCGCGAACTCCGCGCCTCGTGCTCCGATGTAGGTCCGCTCCACCCACGCCGTGAACAGTCCTGCGGCAATACCTAGCGCGAACCAAGGCAGTAGCGGGCGCACGTCGCCGCGGAGATCGAGTCGTCCGCGCTTCCACCAGAAAATGACCAACAGGGCGGCGGGGAGCGTGGCGGTCACAGTTTTGCCGAGGAGCGCGCAGATGAACAGCGCGATTGCCCAAATGTAATGCGACCGGCGCCGGGATTCGTCGAACCGCAGATAGACGAGGGCGGAGGCCAGGTAGAAGACTCCGGAGAGAGTGCTTTTCTGTTCGGAGATCCAGGCCACGGATTCTACGCAGACCGGATGCAGGGCGAAGATCAGGCCCGCCAGCCAGGCGCCGGGGAGCGCCAAACGGCGCACGATCAGCACCACCAGACATGCAGCCAGCGCGTGTTGCGCGAGGTTTGCGAGATGGTAGCCCACGACGGCGTCGCCCCAGAAGCGATGCTCCAGCCAGAAAGCGCTGTGCAGGAGCGGGTAGTATTGCTGTGTTGCGCCGAGATCGAACCAGATGCGCCACAGGCCGCGGAGCGAGCGCATGGCAGCGGTCGTGACGTGGGCGTTATCGTCCCAGATGAAGCCGCCGCGGAGTGCCGGCCAGTAGGCGGCCAGAGCCGCGGCGGTGATCGCGGTATAGATGGGCCACGAAGCCGGCCGGCGCGCCGTTACCGGGCGGACCGGCGCCTTGTGTAGTTTCATGCGGGTTGGTGCAGCGGTTGGCATCGGGCTTGAGCCTTGGCCGGCCGGAAGGCCAGGGGCCTCCACTTCTTACCAAATCGTGTTCGGATAGTGCGCCGCGATCAGATCGTCTCTGCTGATCAGGCCGGCCCGGCCGTTCGCTTTGGCATGCGCCACGATGACCCTATCGAAAGGATCCCTGGTCCAGGTTTCCCCAACGGCAACTTCCACGATGATGGGAAATGGATAGTCGCATACCGCGGCCTGCAATTCCGTATTGAGCTTGTACACGATCTGTTGCGGCGACCATGTCGTTCGCTGGATCTCATGCAGGTATTCAAACTCCAGAACCACCATCGGAGAGATCCGGATTTCCGCTTTCTCGATATAGGACAGAGCCTTGTGTGAGAGTCTCTTCGTGTTCGCTTCGGCGAGCCAAATGGCAACTTGAGTATCCAAGTAGCAAATCAAAGCTCGGCCCAGTCCTTCTCCCACTCTCGCTCGATCTCCGCGAAGAGCTCGCGGCTGGCCCGCGCCTGCTCTTCCTCGGACAGATCCGGATTGAAGATCTCGGCAGGAGTCAAGCGGTCCAGCTTAGATCCTCGGATTTCGGAAACCAGGCGGATGGTCCTGCCCCGGTGGACTACTTCGACATCTTCGCCATCCAAGGCCTGATCCACGAGCTTGAAGAGGTTTTTTCGGAAGTCGGAGATGGTAACCTTCACGCTGGTATTGTACCGCGGTGTTGTACATCATGTAAACAACTAATGTACATCACCATGAATGGCAAGCGCAGTTGGGGCGGCTGGAGAATGGACGAACAAAGCACATTGTATTGATAATAAATCACTTGCTTGTTCAGGGCGCGTGTAGGCATTTCGGCGTTTGGGTGACTATTGCACGTCAGGTGGCGCCGGGAGAATTGGTTGACCGGCGAATAAGAGTACCACGATACTGTTTGGGAGCGCGAGGAAGGCGCTCATTCTCGAAGGAAAATACCGCTGCTCGCAAATCTCAGCGACGTGGACGAACCGGCCAATCCCTGGCATGATTTAAGCCCAGGCGCTCATCGCGCTCCTGGTTTTCCCGGGCCGTCAACTCCAAGCTCCGCATCATGGCCATGATGGCTTCATGGCACCGCTTCAGCCGCGGCATGCGTTCTTCGAAAGTCATTCGCCGCCTTCCAGACCGGCGATGCGATGCTCGCGAATCTCGGCTATGTGCAGCAGCCGGTCGATTCCCTCCGTGATTTGGCCAAGACGCTTGTCGCGTTCCCTGTTTTCCGCCGCCATTAGCTCGAGGCTTTGGGTCAGCGCCTCGTGGCGTTCCTTCAGACGTTCCAAGCTTTCTTCGAAGGTCATGTCTGTTAGCGTAGCTGGTTTCAGGTTCGGGCTATTCGCCACTTTCCAGGCCTGTGATGCGGTGTTCGTGAATTTCCGCGACGTGGACGAGCCGGGCGATGCTTTCCATGATTTGCCCCAGCCGCTTATCGCGTTCCCTGTTTTCCGCGGCCATCTGCCTGTTTTCCGCGGCCAATTGCCGAATGTCCGCAGCCACCAGCTCCACTGTCTGCGTGAGGGCTTCGTGGCGTTCCTGGAGCTGTTCGAAGGTCATATTCAACAGTATGGCAGGTAGGCGAGGCAGGCAAACCGCCCGCCCCTCCATACCATCCACAGTGCCGTGACGGCGCACTCTTTCTTATAGAAAGTTTACGGCGCGGATTGGATGGTCTGGACCGCACAACCGCCCGTGCCGGAGGTGGTGCACGCGGCGTTCAGGGTGGTCGAGTAGTAGATGTTCTGGGCGCTGGACAGCGAGTTATCGACGACGATGCCGCTGGGTCCGCCTTGGGCCAGGATGGTTCCGGTCGCCGTGGTGGCCGGGCTGATCGTGCCGCTGGTGACATCGTAGCCGGAGACCAGGCCGATGAGCGGGTTAGCGAGGGCCATCAGCGCGCCGGCGAATATGTAGTCGTTTGTTCCGGTGTAGAATTCGGTGACCTGAAGACCGCCGGCGTAGTAGCCGTTGGTGTAGTTGCCCGCCACGGCGGGACCTGCTGTGACTGTGCCGGAGAGCGATCCGCTGGTGACGCCAACCCCGTATAGGGTGTTGTTCTGCGGGCCGGTGCCTCCGACGACATAGAGATTGCCGGTGCTCGTGTTGAAGTAGTTGTTGTCGAAAGCGCCGGAGAGCAGGAATTCGTAGCCGGCGCCGACCACTACCTCGGTGCCGACGGCCGCGGCGATGAAAGTCTCGGGGAATTGGAAGACTCCGGCGCACGGGCCGCTCAAGCAGGCCGTCGTGTTATCCGCGCCGACGAAGGCGAAGGTCTGTCCGGTGGTCGGGTCGACGATGGGGCTATCGACGATGCCGTATTGGTAATCGAGCTGGTGCGATTGGACGACCGTGCCGGAGGAGGTTACCGAGTAGAGATATCCGCAAGAGCCGGCTGAATTAGTGGCGGAAGGCTCGCAAGTGGAGGCGTAGTTCAGCAGGTAGTCGCCGACGAAGACGAGGCCGGTCACGCTATCGTAAACGGGGCTGCCGAGGGCGCCGCCGAGAGTCGCGGAGCTGACCTGGACCGGCCAGCCACCAGTGATGGTTTCGGTGGGAGTTCCGAGGAAGACGCCCGTGAACTTGTGGAGCTTGCCGCCATCGTCACCGACCCAGAGGGTATCGGAAGCGTAGTCGTAGAACGGGGAGGAGTAGGTGTCGCTGGGGGAGCCGGAGAGAGCCACGGTGGTCTGGGTCGGTGTGGTGGGTGCGCTCACCGAACCGCCGGTGTTCGCCACTGGCACGACCACCAGGCTGGCGGCCGATCCCGAGTTGCCCTGGATAAAGGCGATGTGGGAGCCGTCCTTGGATAGGTCGACCGAAGTGGCGACGGCGGCTGTCCCGGTGTTGTACGCGAAGTAGACTGTGGGCACGCCGCCGTTGCAGGTGGCGTAGATATTGTTGTACGCGACCACCGTCGCCTGCGTGCCGCTCCCGCCGAGGCCGGTGTTGTAGATGGCGAGGTCGGTGGCACAAGGCGTGGCGGTCTGGGTGAAGGTGGCCGGGAACTGGCCGACGCCGGTTGTCCCGTTGCTGCCTTCGCTGACGCTCCAGTCCTTATGGAAGCGGCGGTGCTTCTTGTCGGGGCTGGTGGGGAGCGCTTCCTTGCCCGTCGGCGGAATCAGAGCCTTGGTCAGCCCGCGTGGCAGCGGACCGCCAGTGTATGTTGCAGTGGAGATGTCCGGCTCGGGGCCATTATTCAGGGCGGAGAGCGGCGCGGGCAGCGACGGAGGGGCGGCCATGGCGGCGCGCAACTCCTGCTGGAGAATATAGCGGGGGTCGTTCAGCAGCTTTTGCAGGCGGGCCGCCGGGACCGAAGGGCCAGGCTTGGAGAAGACCAGATGGTGCATGGACCAGTCCTTGGGCAGGCCTTGCTTCTTGGCATCCTGGCCCGACAGCAGCAGGGCGGGGCCGAGTACGAGGGCCAGGGCGACCGCCGTGGTCCACAGCCGGGAATGGGAAGAATGGTGTGTCATTTGATTGCTCCTCGTGTTTCGATTCATTGGAAAATGTTTCGTTGTCATGCGGGTCACCAGGCGGTGTTGAAGACCAGGTTGTAGGCGTTGACGCTGCCCAGGCCGGTGGCGAAGTCCCAGCCGGGAGTGGCGCCGTAGGCTGGCGCATAACCGGGCGCGGGAGTGAAGAAGGTCAGGTTTACCCCGCAGGTGGCGCCGGAGCCGCCGCCGCCCGATAGCGAGCAAGTGACCGGTTGCCCGACTGAATAGCCTCCGAGGCCGCTGACGCTGACGTTGGCTACTCCAGTGGTAGTGGTGGTGGCGGCGGTGATACCCGTTGAAGTGCTGGAGACCGCAAAGGTTCCGCCGTTTGTTATGGCGCCCAGGGTGAGCTTGGTCGTCGCTAGCCCGTTGCCAGCAGTGGTGGGGACGATGTAGGCTGTGGCAGACGGGTTGGCGGTCTGGCCGGTGAAGACGCAAGTGAGATCGGCGCATTGCTGCGGGTTGGCGTTTATGACAGCCATCAGATTTTGAATTGTGGCTGCTTCCTCCCCCGTCGTGCCGCCAACGGCGCTTGCGCAACCGGAGACCGCACATCCCTCGAATTGGTTGACGGCGGTGGGCGCGACGTCGAACACGCATGTATAGGTAACGGATCCTACGGTGACGGTTTTGCCCGTACACGTAGAGGAGGTCAGCTTGGTGCCGTTCGTCAGGGTGCTGACTTGGCCCCAGATGGTGGCACAGGTCGCGGCCGTTCCCCCCGAGTAGATGGTGCCGCCGCTCGGGTTGAGATATGGCGTGGTGTAGGGCGAAACGCCGCCGATGGCGCACGTAGGCGCGCTGCTGTAACCCGAGCCGGGCGCGCTAATGGTGAGCTGCGGGGGTTGGCTGCTTTCAACGCCATATTGGGCGGTCGTGCCATTCGGAGGCGCATAACAGCCCGCCTGCGCGTTGCCGTTATATTTGCAGACAACGTCGATATCGCCCACGGTGATATCGTTGAACACGCACGAGGATTGCAATCCCCTGCGCCCCAGCGGGTTGGTGGAGTAGCAGTTGCTCGCGGTGCTGCCGCTCGGTCCGTACTGGGCGTTGGCGATGGAGTAGTACGTCGGGTTGGGATTACCGACCTTGGTGAGGCCCCACTTCTCGTTGACCAGGGCCTGGACGGAAGCCATCATCGGCGTAGCGACGGAAGTGCCGCCAAAGCCGCTCCAAACAGCCGGGTTGCCCGCAGTGCAGGCCGTCCCACCGTTGGTGGTATCGGAGAAGCAGGTGACCATGTAATGTCCCCAGAAGCCGTTCGAGGCAAACATGGAAACGTCCGGAATATCGCGTACGCCGTCGGCAGGGTTACCGAAGATGCCGGACTGGAAGCTGGGTTTGGCATACCCCGCGCACGTTCCGTCCTCCTCGGCCTCGTCGGCCTGGTCATTCCCTCCACCGCCAGTGGCGCAGCCGCTCGCACCGCCGGAGGCGGCGCCGGCGCTGATGAAGGCGTTGTTGGTGGTGGCGATGGTGCTGTTGCAGAAGCCGCTGGTGCCGTATGGGACGGCGTAACCCTCCAGGTTGGTGATCAGCCAACCGGCGCAGGAATCGTTCCACGGAATCTCCGGAATGTACGATTTCGCCGAGCCGTATTTCGAGGTGTTGGTCGAGTTCCAGTAAGTGCTTACCGGAAGCCCGCCCTCAGCGGCGTTGTACGTATCCATAAAGTCGGTGCCGCCGACCGAGACGTTGTAAATCGTTTCACCCCATCCCGTGACGCCCAGGCCCGGCAGTGCCACGTCGTCGGCGGGCGAGCCGAACAGGTTCTCGCAGGTGGAACTGCCCTCATCGCCGGTGGAGACGAAGATGGAAACGCCCGCCGTCGCGCCGGTGTGGAATGCCGTGTTGTACGACGCATTGGCGGTCGCGCCGTTGAAGGCTTCGCACTCGCCGTAGCTCATGCTGATGATGGACGGAGGCGTGGCGGAGTTGACCAGATTCTGGACCGCATTCAGCGGGCCTTGATCGCATACTGCTACCACGATGGTCGCGTTGGGCGCTATGGCGCTGGCAATCTCCGCATCCAGGTCCGCCTCGCCGTCCGCGGCGTTAACTTGATCGGTGCAAGCGGAGCTGCCGCTCGGATTCGATTTTGTCACAGTGCCCGACCACCCGCTGAGAAAAGTACTGCGGTAGGTGGCTACATCGGTGCTGTAGGTATCGGAGGACTCGACCACGGTTATGGTCTGGCCCGTGCCGTTGATTCCCTTCCGGTAGAGAGGATTCAGATTATAGATGGTCTGAAAATCGGCCGGCACCAGCCCGTAGCAGTCAGATCCGCAGCCGGAAAATGTATAGTTGCCGCGCGGCACCAGATGCGCGTGCGGCTTGAAATCATGCATGGCCACCACGCCGACCACGGCGGGCTTGAGCGCGCGGGGAATTCGCGGATCGCTCATGTTGGCGAAGTGCGTTTCGCCGTTGACCTCCAGGTAGTGGATCTCGGTGTGGAAGGCTTGGCGGATTTGGCCCGCCGTGCCGGAGAAGCTGATCACCATTTTGTTGGGTTGGACGCCATCGATGGTGAAGCCGTGCGACTCCAGCCATTTCGAGATAGTGTCGATGTCTTCCTGCGCCACGCCGAACTTCTCGCCCTGTTCCGCCGCCAACATCCAGTGGCGGAAGTTGGGGGAGTTTTTGTCAGTGAGCGATTCGGTGAACTGGGCGAACTCCGCCTCCAATTGGGGCGACCGCTTCAACTGCAGCATCATCTGCGGCATGCGGAAGTTGTCGTCCACGCGGCCGCGGTCGAACTTGGCGTTAGCCTCCGGACGCGTGTTGCGCCAGAGCCTGACAAGCTGGCTCTCGTCGATCTGCTTAGTGATGAGGACGCGCCCATCCTGGCCGGACAGCGGTCCATAGAGCAGCAGGCCCAAGGCCACGAGCGCCGCCACCGTGAGCACGATGGACAGCCTGCGAAATTTCGGGTTGCTGAGTTTCATCTTCGCTTCTCCTCTCTGTCTTCCTGGTCGGGGGTCATTTTGGCCCTACGAGGTTTTCCTGTTCGAGTGGCAGCCGGACTGGGTGGTCTGGACCTTGCCGCAAGTCAGCGCCGAGGTTTCAAAGACCCGCTCGTAGCGGAGGGCTGGCTTGTTGTATTTCTTCTTGGCGGCACGATCCGCGCCGGGCCGTTTGAATCGACGATTGGTTTCTTCGGTTGGGCTCATAAGTGACTCCTACGCATTGCTCGCTGCGCGCTGACGTGGCTGGGGAAAAGGCCGCCTGAAACGCCTCTTGCAACCAGGATTGTTTGCTCCGCGGTCATGCTACGATGTCTTCCTGTTCGAGTGGCAGCCGGATTGGGTGGTCTGCACTTTGCCGCAGGTGAGGGCCGAGGTTTCAAAAACCCGCTCGTAGCGCAGGGCAGGCTTTTGATAGGGCTTCCTGGCGCCGGGTTCGATTTCCGGCTGTCGGGTTACCCGGTCCGGTTGTTTCGTGTGGCTCATCTATTGCTCCTGGCGTGGCTCCGGGTTGTCATACATCGTTTACACGGTGCGTGTAAGAGGAGCCCGGGATTGTCGTAGCCGGACATGGAGTACAAGTTCACAATATTATAAGGCCGAACTTACGGAAAGGCTACAGGTTTGTGAGGCTTATCGAGTCCAAAAGCGGCGAAATCAATTGTCTTGCGCACGTATGACACAGCGAGGGAGCTGGATTTGTGTGTAAACATTGATAGCGGGTGTCATACATGCGGTTGGTGTGGGGCAGGCGTTTCCGCCTGGCAACCCTACAAATGCTTTTCACTTAATGCGCGCCGCACGCCCTCGGGGTCGCGAGCGATAACCGCCAGATAGGCGCGCGCCGGTTGGTCGGGCTCGCAGCGCCCCTGTTCCCAGTCCCGCAAGGTCCCGAGCGGGATGCGATACCGCGCGGCGAACTCCTCTTGCGTGAGGGCGAGCGCCCTACGTAGCGACTTTGTGCGCGGCACTCGTTTGGCCGAGCGAAGTTCCCTGGGGGTCATGGCACGCGCATCGGGATCGGCCGCCGCCGCCGATGCGATCTCCGCCTCGCTCATTGGGCGCATTGGAGTGACGGGAAATGGGCGTTCACTTCCATCCTTTAGCACTTCGACAACCGTGCCGTCAGATCGAATTCTCGCGGTAATAGTAGTCTCGCTCATGTCTCTCAGCCCGTCTGGCTGATATAATTCGAATGCATTCGCCACGCTCGGTGTAAGTCACGTGCAGAATTGTGCCGCGGCACATGCCAAGCAGAATGATGCGTTCTCCACCATAGTTCCCACGGCCGTCGATCCGTTCGACGCGGAAGGAATCGCGGAACGCCATGACGGCTTCCTGGAATGCGACGCCGTGATTGCGGATGTTGGCCGCCGCCTTTTCAGCGTCCCAATCAAACATCCCTTCTTAAAGGTACGGCCTGCCCGTAGGCTTGGTCAAGATCGCTTTGATGGGCGGCATGGCCTCTGAGGGCTGGGCGGGGCTGAAGGCTCCGCCCGAGCTTATGCACGCCTTCCATTCATGGCGAGGACTGAGAGGTCTGGATGCCGCAACCCGCGATGATACTGCTAGGCAGCGTGCAGTCGGAACCTTGGTTCAATAGGGTCGAGAAGTAGATGCTGCCGGCCGGGCTGCTCGTGGCGTAGTCGACTACGATGCCGCTGGTGCCGCCCTCCTCAGCCAGCGCTCCTGTAACGATCATGCTAGGGCTGATCGAGCCGCTGGTGACGTTGAAGCCCATGACGCAGCCGTTGTATATCCCCGTGCTGATGTTGCAGCCGGCGGCATTGCCAAAGGCCAGCACGCTCAGGAAGATGTAGTCGGCGCCGTTGTAGTATTCGGTGACTTGGAGCCCGGCGGCATAGTAGCCGCTCGTGTAGTTGGTGGCCACAGCCGGGCCGACGGTCACGGCGCCCACGACGTTGGCGGTGATCGCTATCTGAAACAGGGTGTTATTGCCCGGGCCGGTGTTGCCGACCACGTACATGTTGCCAGTCTCGTTACTGGAGATGAAGTAGGCGTTATCGAAGGTGCCGGACATCATGAATTCCGATCCGACGCCCACCTGGGCTTCCGTACCGGTTGCGCCTGACGTGAAGGCGACCGGGAATTGGTAGACGCCGGCGCAGGGCACCACAGCGCCCGAGGAGATATTGCAGGTCGTGGTAGCGTTATTGTCCTGTCCGACGAAGGCGTATACCATGCCGGCGCTCGAGTCAAGGATCGGGCTGTCGATGATGCCGTCGTTATAGTCCAACTGGGCGGTCTCGATGATCGTTCCCGACGTTCCCGATCCCGTCGACGGGACGGAGTAGAGGTAGCCGCAGGGCGCGTTCGAGTTGGCGACGTTAGGCTGGCAGCTCGAGGCGAAATTGTAGGGGTAATCTCCCACAAAGACCAGCGAGGATGTCGCGGTTCCCGTGTTGTAAAAGACGGGGCTGCCAAGCGAAGCGTTTGCGTTCACGGTCGCGGGCCAGGCGCTGGTGCCGGTTGAGACGATCTCCGCGAGGGCGCCAGTGAAGACCGGGTGGAATTGGTGGAGCCTTCCGACGTCGTCGCCAACGTAGATGGTGTCCGAGGACGGGTCGTAGTAGGGCGCCGAGTAGGTGTCTGTTAAGGAGCCGTTAGTACCGTTGGTGACGCTATCGGTGACATCGCTTGTGTTGCTGGACGCCAGGGTGAAGTCGCCGGCCGCCCCCGAGACAGTGGCGGTCAGGCTGACCGTGCTGGTGCTTTCGGTGGCTGTGACAGCGGTGTTGGCGGTCTGGCCGCTATAAACGCAGCCGGACGTGGCGCATAGGCCGGGGCTGGCGTTGATGACGGCCTCCAGGTTTTGGGCGGTGCCGGTTTGTTTGGCGCTAGTGTTGCCGCTGGTGACTAGCTCGACCTGGTTGGCCGCGGTGGGCGTGCCGGTGACGAAGGTGTAGACGGTGCTGTTGATGGTTACCGTACTGTTGGCCCATGAGGTCGCCGGCGTGCCGGTAACTACGAATGTGCCGGTAGCGGGAGCGGTAGCCGGCCCTGTCCCGCTGAAGGTCACGGAAGTCATGCATGGCGCCGCACAGAAGGAGCCGGAGTTATAGTAATTGGCGGCTGTCTCGGCCGTGGGAGCGGTTGCGCTGGTTAGAGTGCCGCTCGCACTCCACTTCAGGAGGCTGAGCGTCGCGACGCCGCTTACCGTCTGCACGAAGTACAACTGCGTGCCGATCTCGTTAACGTGGTTAGGCGGAGCGTAGAAGGCGACCGAGTTCACAATTGTTCCGCCAGTATTGAATGCCCAGTAGACCGTCGGCGTGCCGCTGTTGCAGGTAGTGTAGATGTTGTCGTAAGCGATGATGCTGGGCTGCGTGGTCGCGCCTGCCAGGCCCGTGTTGTATACGGCGAAGTCGGTACAACCGGCGGTACCAAGGCTCTGGGTGTAGGTTGCCGGGAACTCGCCAAGGCCGGCTGTTGCGCCGGCTGCGCCGGCGGTTCCTGCGGTGGAAGTTAGTTCCTCGCTCCAGTCCTTATTCAATCGTCTATGGCTCCGCAGCTTGGTTTGCGGAGCCGTCTCCGCGGGCGGAGGGGCAATCACAGCCTTGGCAAGGCCGAGCGGAAGCGGGCCGTTGTGGGCTGGCGCAGACAGCTCGGGCGGCTGGCTGTCGTCATCGACGCCGTCGTCCGCGGTGGCCAGCGAAGGGGCGGCACTTGGCGCGCTGGCCAGGAAGCTGCGCTCCGCCCGTTGCATGATGTAGCGGGGATCGTTGACTACCGCGAGCCAGTGGTCGTAGGTGCCGTTCTTGATGGCGTCTTCCTCGGTGCCGGGATTGGAGAAGACCAGATGGTGGGTAATCCAGTCCTTGGTTATGGGGTGGCGCGTCGTTGTGTCCTGCGCGCGCAGCGGCGCGACGAGGCTGAGCGCCACCGCCGCGACAGCAGCCGCCGTTAAGAAAGCTGGATGGAAAGAATGTGTCGATTTCATGATATGGCTCCGCAGTCGCTCTGCTCTTGCTTACCAGCTCTTGTTAAGGACCAGATTATAGGCGTTGACCGACCCTAGGCCCGTAGCGAAGTCCCAGCCGGGGGTTGCACCGTAGGCCGGTTGCCACGACGCTGGAGTGGTACCGATGAGCGGGGATACCGAGCACGTTGCGCCCGTTCCTCCCCCACCCGTCAGCGTGCAACTCGCGCCGCCGGCGTAGCCGGTACTGCCTGAGGAGACAGTTATGGCGGAAACCTTCCCGCTGGAGATCGTCGCGGTGCAGGTCGCCGCCGTGCCGCCGCCCCAAAGGCTTGCGCCGGTAATTGGCTGAAGGTAGGTGTTGAGGTCGCTAGGCTTGCCGATCGTGCAGATGGGTGCGCTGGTGTAGCCCGACCCGACCGCTGTAACGGTTCCGGTGGTGGCTAGTGCTTGCGTGCTGATGGCGCCGTAGGTGCCGCTCGGCTTGTAGCAGCCGGCTTCGACCGTGGTGCCGTTGAATTCGCAGTCTATATTGTTGTCGCCTTGGGTGATGTCGTAAAAGGCGCAGCTAGACGCTATCCCGCGGCGGGATTGGGATAATTGGTTGATGGAATAACAGGCGCTGTTGCCGCTGCCGCCGAATTCGGCGTTGGCGATAGTGTAGTACACGGGGGCGGGATTGCCGACCCGCGGGCTGGTGCCCTGCCACGTCGTTCCCCACCTCTCATTAACCAGCGCCTGGATGGAGGCCATTACGGGCGTGGCGACGGAGGTTCCGCCGAAGCCGCTCCAGGTGTTGGGGGCGCCTGAGCAGGATGCGCCGCCGTTGGTGGTGTCGGACCAGCAGATAACCGTGAAATGGCCCCACCAGCCGTTCGAGGCAAACATGGAGACGTCCGGTATGTCGCGGACGCCGTCCGCCGGATTGCCGAAGATGCCCGACTGCCACGAGGGCTTAGGGTATCCGGTGCACGTGCCGTCCACGGCCCCGTAGCTGGTTGCATCTGATGATACTAAGGTGGCGCAGCCGCTGGGGCCGCCGCCAGCGGCGGCTGTGCTGGGGGTGACTAAGGTGCACGCTCCCGACGACCCGTAGCCCGTTATCTTGCTCTCGTAGAGGACGAATATCTCGCCCGCGCAGGAATTGTTCCAGGGAATTTCGGGAATGTAGGACTTCGCGGAGCCGAGGGTAGGAGTAAAATTGGTAGCATTCCAGTAGGTGGTGACGGCGACGTTGTTGGGTGCCGTGCCTTTAGAGGCGTTAAAGGTGTCCTCGAAATCCGTCCCTCCGACCGAGACGTTATAGGGTGTCTCGCCCCATCCGGTGACCCCGATTCCGGTCTCAGCGTACGTGGCGTAATTGGCGTACCCATTAGCGCACTGTGCTGCGCCGAGGTCGCCGGACGAGGCAAAGATGGAGACGCCGGCCGCTGAGCCCGTCTGGAACGCCGTGTAGAACGCCGCGTTGGAGGTCGTGCCATTAAGTGCCTCGCATTCGCCGTAGCTCATGCTGATGATGGCCGGCGGAGTGCCGGCGTTCACGAGATTCTCGATGGCTAGGAGCACGCCAGTGGTCGTGGTGTCCGCGCAGGTCGCCGCGACGATGGCGGCGTTAGGCGCGATGGCGCTGGCTACTTCGGCGTCCAGGTCAGCTTCGCCATCGGCCGCCGCGGTGGCGCCAGGATCGGTGCACGCTGCGGACCCGGAGGGGTGGGTGGTGCTGAAGGTGCCTGACCATCTGCTAAGGAACCTATGGCGATAGATAGACACATCGGAACTGTACGTATCGCTGTCCTCTACCAACGTGACGGTCTGACCCGTACCGCTAATGCCCAGCTTGTATAGAGGGACCAAGTTGTAAATGGTTTGAAAGTCGGCGGGCACCACTGTGTAAGGGAAGCTGGTATTGCCTGTCGTATAGAACGCGCGCGGTTCGTTCGGGCCCTGATGCTCCGATCCCCGATCGAAACCGTCATTCTCGGTCACCGGATGATCCACGCGGGGTACGAGCATGGGGCGAGCCACGAAGTTGTGCATGGAAACCACGCCGACGACAGCGGGTGAAAGCGCAGCCGGAATCTTGGGGTCGGACATATTGGCAAAGTGTGTTTGGCCGTTGACTTCGAGGTAGTGGATCTCGGTGTGGAATGCCTCGCGGATCTCGGCGGCCGTGGCGGAGATGTCCATCACCATGCGATTTGGCTGAATGCCAAATACGGTGAAGCCCTTCGATTCCAGCCAGCTCTTGATGGTGTCCAGATCCTGCTGCGAGGGACCGTATTTCTCGCCGAGTTCTTTCGCCAGGATCCAGTGGTGGAGGTTGGGCGACGACTTGTCGGTGAGTTGCTCGATGTACTGCACTAGCTCCGCCTCCATCGCGGGCGATCGCTTGAGTTGCAGCAGCATGTGATCCAGCAGGAAATCGTCCGGCACGGGGCCGCGGTCATTTTGGGGATTTTTGGCTTCGGGGCGCGTGTTGCCCACCAGGGTCACGAGATTGGATTCGTCGATGGCTTGAGTGATGAGGACGCGAGCATCCTGGCCGGAGAGGGGTCCGAACATGACGATGGCGAGCGCGATCAGGCCCACCGCGGCCGCGGCGATGGACCATTTAGAAGATAGCTTCTTTTGACGGTTCATACTCTTTCCTCCGATTTCACACTAGGACAGCTTCCTGTTCTGGTGGCAGGGCCCTTCATTGACCTGAACCTTGCCGCAGGTAATCGCGGAAGTCTCAAAAACCCGCTCGTAGCGGACGGCGGGCGGGCGATAGGGTTTCTTGGCGGCGCGGCCTTTGCCTCGTTGCGGGGCTGGCCGATTCATCTCGTCTGGTTGGTGCATTCGTTACTCCTTGTTCTGACGTGGCGCAGGCACTCCTGCCTGCCGCGCCGGCACTCTTGTCGGCGTAGGCGAGCTTGCTCGCCTCATCCTGCATCCCCTGCGCTCGATGGGGTTCCTGCAAAGGGCCCGGTCACACGCCTCGAAAGAAAATTCGGCAACCACAACCCATTGCAACTAAGCCGCCTAGCGCTCAACCACCCTCCAGGCGCGCTCTTTTCCAACAACCCGCGCTCTATCATTGAATCGGGTAAGGGCGGCCATAGCCGTTAGCAATTCCGCCCCCTTGATCTTTGACAACCTCCATC
>JBEKUO010000042.1:0-28072 GCA_049514955.1 Bryobacteraceae bacterium
GCTACGATGGCATCCTCGTGCCGGGCGGGTTCGGCAAGCGCGGCATTGACGGCATGTTGAACGCCATCCGTTACGCGCGCGAAAATCAGGTTCCTTATTTCGGGATCTGCCTGGGCATGCAGACCATGGTGATCGAACTCGCCCGCAACATTTGCGGCCTGGAGCAAGCCGATTCCACGGAGTTCAACCCGGCTACGCCCCACCGCGTGATCTTCAAGCTGCGCGAATTGAAGGGCATCGACGATTTGGGCGGCACCATGCGGCTGGGAGCCTGGCCGTGCCACCTGGCCGAGGGCAGCTTCGCGCAAAAGGCTTACGGCTCGCGCGATATCAGCGAACGGCACCGGCATCGCTACGAATTCAATCGGGAGTACGAAGAGCGCCTGACCGCGTGCGGGTTGCGCATCACCGGCGAGACGCCGGACCAGACCTACGTCGAGATTTGCGAGATCCCCGAGCATCCCTGGATGTTGGGCTGCCAGTTCCATCCGGAGTTCAAGTCGAAGCCGCTGGAGCCGCATCCGCTGTTCAAGGCTTTTATCGGCGCGGCGTACTGCTACCGGCGGCAGCGCCTGGCGCCACTCGCGCGGCAGGCGGAAGCGGAGTATTTTGGTGGCGCAGGCATTCAGCCTGCCAGGGCTTCAACCAAGGGCGGCTAGCACAGAATTGGCTACAATTGAGAGCAGAGAGGTGGCGAACTTGAAAATTGAATCGAGGACGCTGGATGCAAAGCAGCACATTCTGGATGAAGCCGAATTCGTCTATAACTTCGACCGGAGGGTCTACTTCAATCGCAAGAGCAAGAAGATCATCAGCGTACAATTCGCTCAAGACAAGGATGAGAAGACTCTTGAGGACGCGATTAGCGAGGAAACCGACGGCAAGGAATGGAAATTCTACTTCAGCTCCGGTAAGCAGCCGCCTGAACCGGTCAAGCGCGAGATCGAGGCTGCGCTTGGCTGAGGCTAAGCGGACTGTCGAGGATCGTTTGCGAAAAGAGTATTTCTCTCTTCTGCCGGAGATCCAGCGCGTTGCCGACCGGCTTGAAGCCGAGGTCAGGTATCATGTGCGGCTAATTTCTGGAGGGCTGGAGAGGCACGAGCGACTGGCCGTGAAGTGCCGTGTCAAATCTTGCGAGAGCGCCCTCGAGAAGTTTCGGGGGCGCCAAGAGGGAGCGACTTTCGACGACAGCCGGCCCCAGATCTACACACTCACGAGTTTGAACGATCTTGCCGGTGTTCGCGTCCTGGCGTTCCCGCGGGGCCGGTTGACGGAAATCGATCGCAAGTTGCGTAAGGTCTTCCCCTCCTGGACTGCTGACCCCGTCGAAGTCGACGGCGACATTCAGGCGCTCAAGTATCACGGCAAGTGCCGGAGGAGAGACAAAGTCCGGGGAGAATATCAGGTAGTCTCGATGCTGACCGGTCTCTTTTGGGAAGTGGAGCATTCCGCGATCTACAAACCTGATGCCCGGCTCGGCGGAATCGGTCAACACCTCGGCATGCTGAAGAGCACGAGAGAAGTTGTTAAGACACTGAGGGCGTTCGAGGACCAATTCGAGGTGCTGGCTCGCCGGGGCTGAGGGGCAGGCTTTCCAGTTGCAGCCTGGAGTTGTTCGCGAAATCTGTGAATCTCGCGCGCGGCCACCAGTTCCATCCCGAGTTCAAAAACGCCGCTGAAAAGGCCCGGTTTTGAGGGCCTCCATCGGCGCGTGCATTGCTACCGGAGCCAGCGGCTCACCCACCGGCGCAGCAGGGCATCGCTACGAATTCAACCGGGAATACGAGGAGCGCCTGACCGTGTGCGGGTTGCGCATCACCGGCGAGACGCCCGACCAGACCTACCTCGAGATTTGCGAGATTCCCGAGCATCCCTGGATGTTGGGCTGCCAGTTCCATCCGGAGTTCAAGTCGAAGCCGATGGAGCCGCATCCGCTGTTCAAGGCTTTTATCGGCGCGGCGTATTGTTACCGGCGGCAGCGCCTGGCGCCCCTGGCGCGGCAGGCACAAGCGGAGTATTTTGGTGCGGCCGGCCTTCAGCCTGCCAGGGCTTCCACCACGGGCGGCTAACAAGAATTGGCTACAATCGAAAGTAAGAGAGGCCGGTTGCCTTGAAAACACTCGACACAAAGCAGAACATTCTGGATGACGCTGGATTCGCCTATAACATCGATTCAGCGGCCTTGGGCACCGATTCGCCGAATTATCGGTCACAAGCCGGTTTGACATATCAGTGGGGGCCGAGCCATCCTTGAAAGTGAAGAAAATGACGATTCGACGCCCGCCCGCCGGCGGACCAGCACGGCGAGACCGACGAGAAGCTCACCCGCGTAGCCTAGTAGCGGAGTGAAAGTCCGTGATGCGATCAAGCTGGTGGAGCGGGACGGCTGGGTGCTGGTGAATTTCGAGGGCAGCCATCGCCAGTTTAAACACCCAACCAAAAAGGGGCGCGTCACGGTTGCGGGCCATCCCTCGATGGATCTGGACCCGAAGACGCGAAATAGCATTTTGAGACAAGCGGGGCTGAAAAAATGAGATACGCCGTCCTCTTCGAAAAAACCGGGACTGGCTACAGCGCGTACGTTCCGGACCTTCCAGGATGCGTCGCGGCTGGCGCCACAAAGGAGGAGACTGCCGAGCTGATGCGCGGCGCCATCCGGATGCATCTTGCCGGCATGCGGGAAGACGGAGACCCGATCCCCGAGCCCAGCACGATCGCCGAATACATCACCGCAGCCTGACCCACCCACTCCCGTAGTGCCGGCTTTCCGGACGTGCGCGTCTTCACTCCGCGAGGGCGGATCGCTCGGGCGGCGCGGCTGCCCCGCTCGGAAAGCATGCGATAAAGATTTTCGCGATTGACTCCCGCTTCCGCGGCAAGCTTGCTCATGCCTTTCTGCGCGCCGCGACATTGCGCAGCGCCCATGAGAAAAGTCCCGGCGGAGTCGCGGAAGGCGGCGGAGAGATATTTAGAGCAGTATTGCGGGTTCCTTAACCTGGCGACGTGTTCATCTCGTTCGTCTTCCGCGGGCCTTTTTATCTCCGCTCTTCCCATCGGCGATTTCGCTGTTTGTAGTCCTTTCAGTGTTCCTTGGCGCGTGCTACGTCCACGTCTTGGGTGGATTCGTCGCCGACCCATAACAATATCACCTCATCGCCGTCGATTCTCTAGCCAAATACTCCATGCCCAGTAGGACGAGAGTCTCCGAAGTTACCGCCATTGAATGCCCGCTGCTGTTGGTTGCGCCGCCTACTTCACCAACACCGGCAAGGCAGTAAAGGTGTGCCCGGCGAGAGTGCGGATGCCCAGCACGCCGATCTGAGCGCCGGCGGGCGTATCGAACTCGATAGTACCGCGGATGTTCGCAGTAGCCGGATATTTCTCCACCGCCCCGAACGCAAGATGCCCATTCGCCACCAAGGAAATCGTGTCGGTTGCGATTTGCGCGCCTGTGTCGTCGCGAACCACCACTGGAATACTCACCGCGCGCGTGGAGACGCTGTTAATCGCGAGGCCGGTAGTGGTCCCGCCGCTATGGTCGAACGCGAGCAGGTAGGCACTGGCGTTGCGGCTCTCGATCGGCACCACCGCTTCCTGGCCGCTCGGATTATGACGCAAGATCTCAAACCCTCCGACATTGCCATCCGTGGAGACCTGCGCCGACCCAATCGTTGGCGCCGGATTCGTTGGCGGCGCCGCGCTCCGCACCAGCAGAGTCGCCCCTGCCTCCAGAGTCTGCTTGACGGACGAAACCACAGCCGCGTCGCCCCGGCCGGACTGCGGAAACTCGATCGGCAGCGGCAGGGGACTCCCGCTATCGTCGAAGAAAGCCAGGCTGACTTGCGCCGCGCTCTTACCTGCGTTGACGAGCACGAATGTGGTTTGCCAGCCGTTTCCCGCAACGAAGTGCGGAATCGATCCGCCGCCGGTTCCGATGTTGGCCAAAGATGGAATGGTGGCGAACGTGTTGGCCGTCCCCAGCGGCGTGGTTCGGACGCCCAACGCACCGATCCGGCCGCCTTGCCCATTATCGAACTCGATGGTGCCCCGCTTGTTCGCCGTGACCGGGTACTCGGTGGGTAAGAGGAACGCAGAATGGCTGCCGCTCTCCAGCGCGAGGGAGCCGTTCCCAATCGGCGCGCCGGTATCGTCGCGAATCACGACCCCAACGTTGGTGGCCTGCGCCGACGTGTTGGCGAGGGCTACGCTCAAGCTCACTCCGCCGGTGTTGTCGAAGGCCAGTAGATAGGACCCCGCATTGCGGGTCTCGAGCGGCGCGATGGTCTCCTGCCCTCCGGGAACTAAATGGAGGATCGCGAACCCGTCCACCGAACCGGTAGCGGACAGTTGCGCCGAGCCCATCCGGAGCGGCCCGGTTTGCGCACTTGCCGCGTCGATAATCAGCGAAGCATTCGCGGATAACGTCCGGTCCATCGAATCCCCGATCAGCGCCCGGCCTGGACCCTGCTGCGGAAAGCCGAGAGCTAATTCGAGCGGACTGCCGGAGTCCCCGAGCAGACTCAGGCGGACCAGAGCCGAAGCCTTATCCTTGTCGATCAGCGTGAACGTCGTTTTCCAATCCTGCCCGGCCGCGATATGTGGCAGGGAACCGATGAAACTCAGCCCTGGGACCGAATCCGCTTCCTGCTGCACGGTTAAGGCAGAGTCGGCAATCGCAATGGTGGCGGTGCGGGCGGGTCCTTTGTTGGGCGCAACCTGAAAGTGGAGCGTCCCGTTGCCAACTCCCGAGGTTGGCCCCGTGAACGTAATCCAGTCCGCGTCGCTCGAAGCCGTCCATCGAGCGGCCGTCGGAAATATAACGTCGACCGACTGGCTGCCGCCGCGCGCCGAGAGAGTCCGGTCTTCGGGAACAAAGCCAACCGCACTCACACACCGGAACCCGATCACGTGATAACGGTTGCCGGGTGAGACCGCCTCACGCTCCGACTCACGCTGAAATCTCGCAGTGTCGCCCCAAGATCCACCGCGCACCGTGTGGCCGGTTCCGCCGCCTGGCCCTGTCGGATCGCTCGCCGGCGCGGGTGCGTAAGCCCCGTACCAATCCGCGGTCCATTGCCACACGTTTCCGAGCATATCGTACAACCCGAATGCATTCGCTTTCTTCTGCGCCACCCCGTGGGTCTTACTTCGGCTATTGCCGCTGTGCCATGCGATTTCTTCCAACGGGCCGTACCGGCTGGATGGATCGCCTCCGCGGGCCGCATACTCCCACTCCGCCTCCGTCGGGAGGCGCGCCCCCATGGCTTGGCAATATGCTTGGGCTTCAGACCAATTCACGGAATCCACCGGCAAGTTTGCGCCCTTAAAATGACTCGGATTCTGCCCGATCGCGCGCTGGTAGGCCTCCTGCGTCACGTCCGTCCGGCCCATCCAAAAGGGCGAAGTTATCGTTACTTCGTGAACCTGTTTCTCTTCGTCAAAGCACTCGATGTCTCCTGGTGAGCAGCCCATGATAAATCGCCCAGGCGGAATCATGACGTAGGTTAAACCGTCTTTCGGGTTTACCTTCGTCGCTTGGGGACGAGGCGCTGTCGCGGAGACCGGAGAAACAACTGCTGGGGAGGCCGGCGCTTGCGCGACCGCCTGCGGCGCCGCAACGCAGGCTGCCACGAACGCAGCGAGCAAGGCGAAAGACGCAGGCCAAATCGCCGGAGACGCCAGCCATGCGTGTACGGCCGGCGTGCTCCTTGCTTCGGCCAGTGTCATTGGGCGGACATTATCCTTCCGTGAGATGCTCAGAGCCGCTATCGTCAAAGAAAAAGATAGCAAACATCTACCCCGAAGTTACCTCGTCCACAATAAAGGGGCTTGTCGCCGTAGACGTCGGCAGGCAAACTGGTAACGGCGCCGCTTTCAGCGGAATGCCCTGTCTCTCCTAATTCTTTACAACGTCCGACTAATCCAAAGTGGGGCGGACGCCCTCGTCCGCGCGCGGCCCCCGGTCGCGCTCTTGCGTTCCTTGTAGATTCTTGTACGCTCCAGGCCGTCACTTCTTGATTCTCGGATCGAACGGGTATTCGTAGGCAGATTCGACCCGAACATGCGCGGCATCGGGATGCAGCGGATTAAGGAGCACGTTGAACGTGTCGGGCGCCAGCGCGCTGGGAACCCGCAACAGAGCCGAGCGCGAGGAACGTAGCCAAGCCGAGCCAATTTCGCGCGTGGCTTCCGCGCGCCGGATCGAATCCCGGCGGAGGGCGCTCGTTTGCAGATGTTCCACTGAGACGCGTTCTTCCACTCTCACCCGCAGCAGGGTGTAGCGGAGAGGCACATCGTTCGCGCTCGTGTGTACGCAGGTTTCCAGCAACGCTCCGGCCGGAGTCTCCGCCAAATAGACAATCGGAAAGCCCCGCTGATGCCAGCGGCCCGCGGCGCGTAGCCCGCCAGGTCCGCTCAAATCACGGTGGCGGCTTATGCGCCAAAGCAGCATCAGACGAACATGCCTTCATCGATTTGGACGAGCAGTTCCTCCACCACGCGGCTGCCGGCGGTGGTTTTCAATAGTTCCGATGGAGAGCGTCCCCCGAGGCGCGGGTTGGGCCGCCGGAGCCATTCGAGCGCCCGCGCGCGCGATTCGTACACTTCATCGGCCTGGGAAAGCGCGCGCATCACCCTCAGAACGCGATCCGACTCGTCCACGGTCAGCTTCTCGCGGCGCGAGCGGCGATGCTGCAAAGTCCGCAGTGGGATCACCAGCGCATCCACTTCGCCGCGCGTGATTCCCAGCGCCAGCAACCGATTGATACACGATGCCGCGAGCCGGCGCTCCACAATGTCGACTAAGTCCTGCTCGGTTTCGGGGGGATCGACCCCAAGCCACTCCCCGATTCGCTGGTGCAGTGCGGACATCCTGCCCTACATTATGCCACTTCCATTCCGGCAAAATGTAGTCGCTTGATGCGCCCTCCGCCGGACTGGTAGCATGAAACGGCGGAAGCCGTTGCGCTCCAACCATGATCGACTTCTCCCAATTCGGCGGCAGCCAGCCATTCGTCTTGATCGCCGGGCCCTGCGTGATCGAAAGCGAAGAGCACGTCCATCGCATGGCGCGCGCCATCGGTGAGATTGCCGGGCCGTTCGTCTTCAAGGCCTCTTTCGACAAGGCCAACCGGACCAGCGTCGGCGGATATCGTGGCCCGGGCCTGGCGGAGGGCCTGCGCATCCTGGCCGGCGTCAAGCGGGAAGGGCACACCATCCTGACCGACATCCACGAACCAGCCCAGGCCGAGCCGGTAGCGTCGGTGGCGGATATCCTGCAAATCCCCGCTTTTCTGTGCCGCCAGACGGACCTGCTGGTCGCCGCCGGTCGCACCGGCCGCATCGTGAACATCAAGAAAGGCCAGTTCGTGGCGCCCCAGGATATGGCGCGCGCGGCCGAAAAAGTCGCTTCAACCGGCAACACCAAAGTGCTGCTGACCGAGCGCGGCTCCTCGTTCGGCTATCACAACCTGGTGGTGGACATGCGGGGCCTGAAGATCATGCGCGACTTGGGTTGGCCGGTAATTTTCGACGCCACCCACAGCGTGCAGTTGCCGAGCGGCGGGGGCGCGGCTTCCGGCGGCCAGCCCCAGTTCATCGAGCCGCTGGCGCGCGCTGCCGTGGCGGTGGGCATCGACGGGTTGTTTGTGGAAGTGCACGATGCGCCGGAGCAGGCCTTATCGGACGGCCCCAATGCTTTGGGCCTGGATCTGCTGCCGGAACTGCTGCGTCGGCTGCGCGCGCTCGATGGGCTGGTGAAGTCCGGCTACCGGCAAAGCTGACCGGCCGGCAATGCCGGATCAGGGCGTTATGTATATGCATTTAACAACATATGTACTATATGCCATATTGTAAGGGTGAGCTGGGTTGTCGAGATCGGGATGAATTTGAGCCGGAATTCGACGCGCTGCACGAGGACGTGCGGACGGAAATTCTGGCCCTGTCGCGGCTTCTTCAGCAATTCGGGCCACAGCTCGGCCGGCCGCGCGTTGACACGCTGAAGGGATCGCGCCACAGGAACATGAAAGAGCTGCGGTTCGACGCCGCGGACGGCGTGTGGAGAGTGGCTTTCGCCTTCGACACAAAGCGAAAGGCGGTCTTGCTGGTTGCGGGCGATAAATCGGGCGTCAGCGAAAAGCGGTTCTATCGCGAGCTGATCCGCAAGGCCGGCGACCGCTTCGACGCTCCTATAGCCCGGCTCAAGAGGGAAGGCAAGTGACCATGGCTGTGAATGTGAACGACAAAATCGAAAAGCTGAGCCCCGCTCAGCGTAAGAAGGTGGAGGCCCGCGCGGCCGAGCTGATCGCGGAAGAAATGACCTTGCGCGAGCTGCGGAAGGCCCGCGAGCTCACTCAGGTCCGCATGGCCAAAGCACTAGGCGTCACACAGGACAGTGTTTCGCGCCTTGAAAACCGGAGCGATCTGCTGCTTTCAACGCTTCGGAAAACGGTCCAGGCTATGGGCGGCAACCTGTCTCTGGTCGCGGAATTCCCCGACCGCGCGCCGGTCGTGCTGTCGGGGATGGCCGGCGACGATCCAACACCCAAACCAACAGGGCGGAAGCACGTTCACGGGCGCCCCTAAGCAAAATGAGGCGCTGCGCCGCTCGTGTCGGCTGCGATGCGGAATAACGGCCCGTCCGCGACGCCGGCCGCAAAATCTGCACGTTGCGCGCGCCCGGAGCGTCATACAATGAAGAGGACAGGAGATGCGCCCAAATGACTCGCAATCGCCAGCGAAGAGGTTTTTCGTTAATTGAGCTGTTGATCGTTATCGCGATCATCCTCATCATCGTCACGGTGGCTTTGCCCAAGCTGAACAACGCCCGCAGGTACGCGCAAGAGACGGCCGCTCTCAAAGCGATTCAGACGTTGAACACCGCGCAGGTGCAGTACAATTCGACCTTCGGCCGGTTCGCCATTTCGCTGACCGAACTGGGTCCGCCTACCAGCGGCACGGCCAACGCCTCGTCGGCGGATTTGATCTCGTCGGATATGGCTTCCGGCGAGAAGCAGGGCTACCTGTTCACGCTCACCGGAACCCCAGCGGGATATTCGATTTCGGCGGTGCCCAAGTCTTTCGGCTCAACCGGCTCGCGCACGTTCTTTTCGGATCAATCGCTGGTGGTTCGCGAGAATTACGGCCAGGAGCCGGCCACGGTGAACAGCCGGGAGGTCGGGTCGGCCGCCAAGTCGGGCGAGACGAAGTAGCGGGGAAGGCGCCGCGTGCGCATCTCAACGATCGTCACGATCCTGGCGGTAATCGCGCTCGCGGTGTTCGTGTTCCCCAAATTGACAATGATTGATCGAGCGCCCTGGCGGTACGCCCCGGAAACGGCGGCTCTCAAGGCGATTCAGACCGTCAATACTGCGCAGGTCCGATACAAGTCGCAGTTCGGGCGGTTCGCCACATCGCTGATCGAACTGGGTCCGCCTACCAGCGGGACAGCCAATGCCACGTCGGCGGATCTGATCTCAAAGGATCTGGGTTCCGGCGGTACACAGGACTACCGGTTCACGCTCACAGGAACTCCGGCCGGGTACACGATCACGGCGCTGCCCAAGGCTTCCGGCTCTACCGGCCCGCGCACGTTCTTCTCGGATCAATCGCTGGTCGTTCGCGAGAACGACGGCCCGGAGCCGGCCACGCTCAAGAGCCGGGAAGTCGGTTCGGCTGCGCAGCGCGAGAAATAACATCTCGTGGTACCCGCACCCCTGCCACACAGGTGCGCGCACAACCACCCTCCACCAGCCACTAACCACCAGCCACGGCGAGCTAAGCTCGGCTCTCAAGTTTGGCTATTTTCCGACTCCCGTGGAGCATGCCCAAGACGGATCGCCGTGTCGCCGCGTCGCCCCCTCGCCCGCTCGTAACATCGACGCCGTTTGTCGATGTTGGCGAGCTCAGCTCGCCTGCACCCCGCGTGCTACCTTGACTTATACGCATGAACATTCTCTTTATCGGCGACATCTTCGCCTCTCCGGGGCGGCAGCTTGTCGCGGACCATCTGCAGGACATCAGGGAAACCAACCGCATCGACCTGGCCATCGCCAATGCGGAAAACGCGGCCGGCGGTTTCGGCCTCACTCCCGGAATCGCCGAAGATCTGTTCGCCATGGGTCTGGACGTACTAACGTCCGGAAACCATGTTTGGGACAAGAAGGACATCCTGGAGTACCTGCCACGCCAGCCGAAGCTGCTGCGGCCCGCCAATTATCCCGCCGAAACGCCAGGGAGCGGCGTGATTGTCACGTGCACCCAGCAGGGCATTCCGTGCGCGGTCATCAACCTCCAAGGCCGCACCTACATGCCGCAGACCGATTGTCCGTTCCACAAAGTGGACCAGATTCTGAACGGCCTCGACCCCTCCGTGAAAATACGCTTCGTGGATTTCCATGCCGAGGTCACCAGTGAAAAAATGGCCATGGGCTGGTATTTGGATGGCCGCGTATCGGCGGTGGTGGGAACGCACACGCATATCCCGACGGCGGATACGCGCATCCTGCCGGGGGGCACAGCCTATCAGACCGACGTAGGCATGACCGGGCCGTACGAATCGGTGATCGGAGTGAAGAAGGACGTGATTCTGCAGCGCTTCCTGACCAGTCTTCCCATTCGCATGGAGGCGGCCAAGGGCTCGCCCGAGTTGCACTCGGTGATCCTGGAAGTGGACGAAACCAGCGGCAGGGCGCTTGCTATGCGCCGCCACACGGTGCGTGGCGATTAGCCGATTTGGGTGACGCGGCCCGAACTTCCCCTAATCGGCTGAAAACAAAACTGCGGTCGAATGTAGTCCCATGAGTTCGTTCTGCCAGCGTGCTAGCCTCAGCTCAGGTAGAGACATGGCGCCATACTGCACCGCTCGAGCGTGTCCGCGCCGCAGCTTTTCTTGTTCTTCAGACCAGTCCTCGCAATTATCGGGCGTGGGGTGCCGTTGAAGGCGGCGACCCGCGATTTTGCCAGTCGCTTCAAAAAGGGCACTGGTGCCGGCCTTTCCGCGAGCGCGTCCGTTCGCCTGGCCGGCACATTCATTTTCAAGCGCAAGTATGCGCCGACCTCCCGCCCGCCACGATTGAGGAAGCCCATCCCGGGCCGCAAGGTGACCGAGGCGCCGCTTGAAAGCATGGGACTGGTGGCGCCGGAGCCGTTAAGGAAGCGCCGGCTTCCCCCTTTCGATGTTCTGACGACCCGCCCCCGGCGCAAGGCATGGCCGAGCTATCGGCGCTGCCTGCACGGAGCTCCGGAATCCACGAGCGGCGGCAAGGAAGCGCACGCACGCGGATTTCACATTCTGCTGCATAGCCATTGACCATTTCCGGCGAACGCCCGAGGAAACAGCGGCAAGACTGACGCAGGTATCGACCTAGGCCCAGGAGAACGGGGAAGCCTACGCACTGCGCCGACGATGAGCGCCGCCGAGAGGGTGGCGGCGAATCCGCGCAGCCGCACCCGGTAAACCGAACCGGCTTGGACATTTGACAGAAAGCCCCGGCAACCACTACCCTGAAAACGCCATGGACGTAATACCCATCAGACCGGAACGTAAGGCCCAACTGGAAGAGTTCGCGCAGCGGCGCGGCAAAGACACCGCCGCAGCCCTCGATGATGCTTTGGCCGAGTATCTGGACTGGGAGCGGCAGGACTATGAGGAGTCGGTCGCTGCCATACGTCAGGGCAACGAGGACGTGAAGGCGGGACGCACCCGGCCCGCTGCCGAGTTTCTCGAAGAGCTACGCGAAAAGCATGGTTTTCCGCGTTGAGATAACCGAAGAAGCAGAACGAGACGCCATAAGAATTCTGGATTGGCTGATTTCAGAGCAGGCTGGGGAACCCGGCTTGCGCTGGTTTCAACGGTTAGAGAAAGCCATAGCCTCTTTAGCCAGCTTCCCGCGCCGCTGTCCACTAGCCCCGGAAAACAAGGAGTTTCCCTTTGAGGTACGGCATCTGCTCTACGGACATAGGCCGCATGTTTACCGGGTGATTTTCAAGGTGGAAGACGAAACGGTTTATATACTCCGCATCCGCCACGGGCGCCGCCAGCCCATCGCCAAGCACTGAGAAAATTCCTAACCGCTCCCAAAGAAGAAAAAAGCCGGAGCGACGCCCGTAACTTGCGCTTCACCCCGGCCAAGTTTAAGACCATTCCCCCCATGGAATGAAAGCTCTGGGACTAGGGTCGGCCCCCCCGCGCTCACGCCTTTTGCCTCGGTGCCAGGCAAAAGTGACCCATTTGCGATCGCCAAAAAGTGACCCACTCTAAGAACATGATTTGCCCGTCGGCAAGGAGAGAAGCGATATCACCCACGCCGAAGGCGCGCGGTTAGCCTTTACATCATCCGTGCAGCAAGCACCAGATGTACAGCGCGGCGCGTTAGAGGAGGCTCGCCCCGCGATTTTCCGGGAGGAGCGGTGTTCTAACATAAACTGAAGGTTTCGAGGCCGAGGAGACTTCGTTAGAATGCGCTTTCGATTGGTTGGTGTTACGGTTGCGCCTTTGGTATTTGCGTGGTGCGCGCTGGGGCAGTCGAAACTGGCCACATTTGCCGTCCCGCCTGAGTTCAACGCTGGGATTTCAACAGTCGGCGGCACTTTCGGTACGAGAGGACCGTACCCGGGTCTAACCGCCGATTTGAATCACGATGGATACGACGACTTCGTTACAGTGGACCAGACGGCCGGTACCGTGGTGGTTGTGCTCGGCGGAAGCAAGGGGTTTCAGACTCCCAGGAGCTTCCCGGGCATCCAGCAGCCGCGGTCCATAGCCGTCGGCGATTTCAACAATGATGGCAACCTCGATATCGTGGTCGTAGGGTCGAGCATCGGCCTGCTGCTCGGCACAGGAACCGGATCGTTTGGCCCCCCGATCGTCATCTCTAACTCTACCGCCAGGTATGTCGCCGTTGGCGATTTCAATGGCGACGGAAAGCTCGATCTCGCGTTGGCGGCCGAACTGAGCAACCAAGTGCTGGTCGCGCTTGGTAACGGCGACGGGACGTTCGGCCGCTTCGTTTCCACGACCGTGAAGAGTCCTTGGGCGCTGTACCCGGGAACCTTCCACAATAACGGCCTGTCGGATCTGCTCTTGATTGGCGGCGGCGTGTTCTTGCTGACGAGCAACGGTGACGGGACCTTCCGTCAGGGCCCTCCGATTGGGACGGGCGCGTGGGGCCTTGCGGTCGCAGACATGAATCGGGATGGAAATCAGGACTTCGTGAGTATAGCCGGTCCCGGAACTCAGGTCCAGGTATGGCTGGGTGATGGCAAGGGAAATTTCGCTGCAGCGGCGCATGTATCGCCGGAGGGCAATGATGCGTATTATGTCGCGGCGGCGGATGTCAACGGCGATGGCATTCCCGACGTAGTGACCGCTAACTTAGATGCCAGCGTCTCAATCCTGCTGGGTAATGGCGATGGTACTCTGCAACGGAACTACAGCTATAAAGCCAACTCGGGGACGGTTTGGGTGGGCGTCGGCGCTTACTTCGGTGCGGACCGGGCTGACCTAGCAGCACTCAACTCATTGGGCAACTCCATTCAGGCTCCGACTGTCTCCCTGCTGCGAAACGATGGTTCGGGTCACTTCCCCGGCTTGCAGAATATCCCCTTCCCAAATCAAGCCTCGACCGGCGGGTTCAGCACACCGGTCGCTTTCGCCCTGGCGGACATGAACCAGGACGGCAACCTCGATCTGGTCGCTGCCGATCCCAATCCCTCCGGGACTTCAGCGGCATCGATTTCCATTCTGCCGGGGTCCGGGAAAGGCGCCTTCGGTAGACCGATAGCCGTCGTGCCGGTGCCCGCCGGCGCGTTAGGTCCGGTGGTCGCCGATTTCAATGGCGACGGAAAGCCGGATTTTGCGGTGAATACATCCTTTGGGCTGGCCGTTGGACTCCAGCAGACTGCCGGCACTTATCAAGTGGTGACAACCTATGCTGGCCCTGGCACG
Source organism: Bryobacteraceae bacterium (assembly GCA_049514955.1). Taxonomy (GTDB): domain Bacteria; phylum Acidobacteriota; class Terriglobia; order Bryobacterales; family Bryobacteraceae; genus Bog-159. The sequence goes on from JBEKUO010000042.1 coordinate 13,946, forward strand.
CTCATTTGGGCCGGCGATCTGAACGGGGATGGCTTCGCAGACTTAGTCATGCTATACGCCCACGAAGTGTACGTCCTGCTAGGGAACGGAGATGGTACGTTCCAGACTGCGACCGAGGCGTATTACGGGGCCAATTATGTCGCGGTCGCGGACTTCAACAACGACGGCAAGCCCGATCTCGCCGCGAATGGCTCGAGCGGCCCCGTGGTCCTGCTCGGGAACGGCGACGGGACCTTCGGGCCGCCGATCCAACTGCAAGGTTACACCGGCGGCTACCCCATCGCCATTGGAGATTTCAACAATGATGGTAACCAAGACCTCGTGACCGTGGGCTCCGGTATCCTGGTCTTCTTGGGTGATGGGCATGGGGGATTTCGGGCTTTACCTCCGCAGCCGTTTCAGATTATTCCGGCGCAAATGACGGCTGTCGATCTCAATGGCGACGGGCACCTGGACCTGGCATGGGTCTCGGGAAATTCGATCCAGATCTATCTGGGCGACGGGACTGGAACGCTTCGAAGCCAGCGTACAACCTACTACGCCTCCGGAGGGGACACGGTGTACGTGCAGGCGGGCGACATCAACGGCGACGGGAAGATCGACCTTGTGTGTCTTGGGCCGCCGTTTTCCATGTTGATCAACACGAGCAAGTAGAATGATTTTGGGCTAACAGGCTGGTCACAGCCCTGGCAAATGCTCTCCCGCAAATCTCGGCGCATGATTTCAATTGCTTACGGCCTCTCCAGAACACTGGACCCTGCCATCCACATGTCCTCGTGCTACTCTCAGGCTGGAAGTGACGAACATCGGCGAGATTCCTGTCGCCGTTCTTTGACAAGTTGCGCCCGGTCCGTGCGTACCATTTGCTGGCGCGTCCACTCGCCAACAGGTTTTCCATCTTATAAGGCTATTACCTGTCAAAACCCGGCATTAGAACGTACCGATAGTCGTGGGGTCATTTTTTGGCGAGCAAACTATGATGATTTCTCGCGAGCGCCGAAGCGTTGCCTCGGAAGGTTTCCGATGCTCGCCCGAAAGCGTTCACGGGTGCCTGCCGGATTCTCGCCGCGTGGTTTGCGCTGTGACGTGTTTCGGGTGGCGTCGCCATGAGCGGCGTGCCCGGCGGATCTTTCTCAACTGAATATTCCTTAGCAACCAGCGCGCGCCGCCACAGGTGTTGCCCAATAAATCCCCCCAAAAAACGACCAAACGAACCCAACTGGAACAGTTAACTCCATTGTTTGCAGCGAACCTGCCGAAACAGCCCTGCGGATCAAAGCCAAAATCTGTTCGAATCGGAGCAACGCCGGGCGGCGCGCCACCCGCCGCCACATTCCCAAACGGTCCCGCGCCCCATCGCCACCCGCAGCCGAATACCAAAAATTACCGAACGAACCCAAATCGAACTGCTAACTGGTTTATTTACAACAAAGATGCAAAAATCGCCGCGCCGAACGAACCCAATTTATTCGTCCGCATCCCCTGAGCGCAGGCTGCCCTCCCGCCGCCCGCACAGAAAACGGCCGAACGAACCAAATCCGTCCCCATGCGGTTCCGGCGCGTCGCGGCGGCTGCATGCCGTCCGCCCCCACGCTACAAAGTCACTGTCCGATGCTGAAGTTGATCGCGATGGTCGTAGCGACAGCCGGATTGCTGTTATTCTGCGGCGTATTGCTTTGCAAACCGTCGTAATTCGTAATAATCAGCGGGAAAACATTGTCAGGGAAACCCGCGACGACAGTGGGGCTCTGCGGGATTTCCACGTTGATCTGCCAAACTCCCACCAGCCCCGGCGCCAGCCCCGAGTACGATACGGTGGCCTGGCCTCCGCCTATATACACAACAGGCTTCGTGAGTGTGTCGATAGCACCCGTGGCCGGTTGGCCGTCGGGCGGAGCGTTGGGCACCACTCCTTGCCCGGTCCCGAACAATTGAATCGTGGAACCCGGCTGCGCCATGTGAGTGAGGCTGTTCCGGGTGTTGTCGCACGGCGAAGTGTTGCAGTTCAAGGCTGCGATCTGTCCCTCGCCATTTGAAGTGTTGGTGAAGAATCCCGGCGACGCCACGTTCATGGCCAAGGATCCGCTCCCCAGGACTTGCGAGGTATCCGCCTGCACTACCTGCACCTGCGCCGTTCCAAACGTGGGCGTCTTAGACGGGACCACGAAGTTGATCTGGTTTGGACCCACATAGAAGATGGGCGAGGCCAGGCCATCCACCAGCACCTGCAATCCTCCGAGCGTGGTGGGTACCGGCAAGACCTGGTCAACCGTGCTGTTTGAGCCGAATTGAGTTGCCGAGAACCCAAACAGCGAGGTAAAGGTACCCGGTGCGACGTAGAACAGGGGCTTGGCCTGACCGCCCAGACTGCATGCCATGGCGCAGGCGTAGCTGGCGCCGTTCAGAGCCGCCAGAGCCTCATAATGGATCGCCACACGGTTGGACGCGTCGGCCACATAGAGATTGCCGAAGCTATCCTGGGTGATTGCCAGGGCTGGTACCGTGTAATCGAATTGCTGGGGGTTCGGCGGGGCGACCAGGGACTGCCCGACCGCCACGGAGGCCGCCGAAGTCACGTAGCTAGGTTGGTAGCTACCCGTTCCCGTCGCTTGTAAACGAAAAAGACCGTAGGCGTTACCTACCCAGATATCGTTCGAGTACCCAGCTACCGGGTTCGGGTTCACCCAGACTGCCTGCGGACACGCTGGGCAGGCGATGCCAGGGACCGTCGGCAGGTTGACACTCACCCCGGGCAGGGTGTTCACCGGCAGGGTCGAACCCGAAGGGATATCGAAGATCTGTATCTGGTCATGGTAGGTATCGGCTACGTAGAGCAGGCCAGTAGAATCCACCGCGATATGGTGCGGCCCCGATAACGTGCCGCTGCCTTCGGTCGTAAAGTCTCCTGATTGCCCGTAGACCTGCGTGGCTGCCTGGCCATTGGATGGGTTGCCCATGGAAAAGAGCAGAACACGATTGAAGCTGAAGTCGGAGACGAGTAGATCCCCTGACGGGTCAAACGCCAAGCCGTACGGAACCGAGGCGTTAGAATTGGCTGGCGTTTGAGAGTTCTGCGGCCCGGTGAAATTGCTTTGGCCCAGCACGAGGGAGGCAGTCGGGTTTACGCAGGGCGTCCGCGGGCAGTTTTCGGTGGCAAAGGGCTTCGGAAACTGGAGCACCCGGCCATTGGAAGAATCGGCCACGTAAAGGTTCCCGCTGGCGTCGACGGCTACTCCCGTGGGATAGCACAGGCTTGTTTGGGTGGGCTGCTGGGGGAGCGACGGCGTTGCGGAGCTGGCCGCGCCGCCGTTATTGCAGAGGGCGGAGAACCAGTCCGGTTGGCCCACCACCAGATCCGCAGCGCCGCCCAGGCCCGCCTTGCGCGCGTCAATGAATCCGAGCACGCGATTGTTGTTGGGATCGGAGATATAAAGGTGCGGTGGATTGGAGCTCTGGTCCACGGCAACCCCGGCATCGCCGCTGACTCCGCCGATATTGGAGCCGAAATAGAATTCCTTGCCTTCGATGTGGTTGGGACTGTTGTACGGGAAATCCTCTTGACCTAGCACGTGTGTAGCGGCGCCAACCTTTCCACCAACCGCGGTGGCGATTGCGGAGGCCGGAAAAACCAGGACGCGGTTGTTGCCGGCATCCGCCACAAACAAATCCCCCGTCCCCGTTTCCGCGGCCGCTACCGGACTGAAAAATGTACTGGCGGAAGGTTGGGGGTTGCCGCCATTTGCCATGACGTTGGTGCTGTTGGTCTGCCCGAGTACCGCGATGGCGGCCAGGGGTGGATTGGCGAGCGTCGCATCGGTTGTAGTCCAATCCTTGCTGCTGAATGCGTCGAAGATCAGAAGCCGGTTGTCCGCCGTATCCAGGATGGCGGGACCGTTGTTAATCATCACGATGCCTTCCGGCGCATTTAGGGTGCTCGCGGGCGCTCCCGCCGCGGCCGTCGGCGATACGAAGCCCGCCAGACGGATGGCCGCCATGCCCGCGGAGAATGGCGGGCCGAACACCACAATGCGGTTCTCCGGCGTGGAATCCGAAACGAATAGGTGTCCGGCGGAATCGAATGCCAGGCCCGAGGGATCCGCAAGATGGCTTAAGTCCGACTGCGATGTAGGCTGGACGTAGCTCGTGAAATCCGCCTGGCCGAGTACGATGTCCGCTGCCGGATCGTTGTTGCCCGCGGTCAGCGAGGCAGCCGGATACCGAAGCACGCGGCTATTGCCCGGATCGGTCAGGTAAAGGTTGCCGGCGCTGTCGAAGGCTAACGCCACGATGTAGGGCGAGCCGGGCAGTAACGAGGGCGCCGGCACGTACGACAGCCAGATCGTTTTGGCCGAGCGCGAGTTCAACATTCCTTGGTTGTACAGCCGGGAGGTGAAGGCGTCGGGTTGGCCGAGAACCAAATCCGGAGTTGGAGTTGCGCTGGCGTTGGCAGCGAACGGGGCAGGGTACCGCAAAACGCGGTTGTTGCCGGAATCCGCGACGTACAGGTTGCCGTTGGCATCCACGACCAGGCCGGTCGGATCGCAGAGGCCGCTGGCGCCTCCCGTGCCATTGACTCCGGGTAAGGTGGTATATAGATTGGGCTGTCCGATGACTTTGCTAGCGGGTTGCTGGAAGTTGGTGAGCGTCGTACTCGTGGCATTCTGCCACGCCAGTACGCGGTTGTTCAGCGTATCGGCCACATAGAGAATGGGCGTAGAACCGTGCGTATCCACAGCGATTCCCTGCGGCGCATTGAGTCCCGCGGACACTCCCATGTTCGGAGTGAGGCTGAAGACATGCGCCGGGTCCGAGGCCGTAAACGCCGGATCGCTGAGGACCCGCGCGGGGGATGGATCGAGTACGATTTGGGCGCTGCCAGCGGTGACGAAGGCCAGCGCCAGAAATGCATAGAGATATAAATAGCGCATGAGATTTCAGGAGGGCGCACGCGGAAGCGCGCTCTCCCTGAGGATACCAGATTGGTTTTTGGAGCGGGTCGGCGCAAAGAGCACGCGGCCTGAGCGCGCCCCGCATAGGACATTTCTACTTTGCTGCGACCAGGTCCCAGCGGCCAACAGAGGGCGCGGCGGGGTCTGGTACACTGTTGCTTGACCCCAAGCAACGGCGTTCCCCGGCTTAGAGTGTGCGCGGTCAGCTACCTGAACACCGTGCCTTTGGTTTGGGGCATGTTGCATGGGCGGCAGAAGGGCCTTTTCGATCTGCTGTTCCGTGTGCCCGCGGAGTGCGCGGACATGGTGGTGGCGGGCGCGGCGGATATAGGCATTCTTCCCTCATTCGAGCTGATCGGGCGGGATCTGGGGATCGTCCCGGATGTTGGGATCGCCTGCCGGGGCACGGTGCGCAGCATCCTGCTGATCTCCAAACAGCCCCTGGACAAGATCCGCACGCTGGCCGCTGACGCGAGCTCGCGGACGTCAGTGGCCCTGGCGCGCATCATCCTGTCGCGGCGCTATGGGGTGGCGCCTGCGGTGGTGAAGCGGCCGCCGGATCTGCCAGGCATGCTCAGCGACGCCGATGCCGCGCTGATCATCGGCGACCCGGCGCTGCGGGTGGATCCCGCAACGCTGCCGTTCCAGGTTTACGACCTCGGCCGCGAATGGATGGAGATGACCGGACTTCCGATGGTCTTCGCGGTGTGGGCGGGGCCGCGCCAACGGGTCACGGCGGAGGTGGTGGCGGCGTTTCAAGAGTCCTGCGCTTTCGGGCTGCGAAACCTGGAGCGAATCGGTGCGCAGGAAGCGTCGGCGCGTGGTTTGGCGCCGGAACTGGTGCGGCACTATCTGGGTGCGCACATCGTATTTGAACTGGGCGCGGCGGAGCGTGAAGGCATGGACCTGTTCCTGCGATGGGCGAAGGAATTGCCGGCGCTGGAGGGATCGCGGTTTGACACCCCAGGCCGGGCTCTGATTAAATAGAGTTATCAAGCTTGCTCCTCAGTAGCTCAATGGTAGAGCATTCGGCTGTTAACCGAAGGGTTGTAGGTTCGAGTCCTACCTGAGGAGCCAATCACTTACGGGCGATTCTTACTTAATTCGCCCCCCTTTAGCGGATTCTTTAGCACCCTCAAACGAAACTTTCTTCTCGCGTTGCCTTCCGTAGTGGCAGGTTTCGCCGCCACCAGCGTCTCGACCGCCCGCCGCTGCGCCTGCATGCGGATGTGAGAGCAGTGCTTCAGCATCTGCTGCGAGACGTGGCCGGCCAGGTCCCGGATGGTTTCATCTCCGGCCTCCCCGCTCTCCGCCAGGTCTGCAATGAACGGGTGCCGGTTGTCGTGCCATCGTCCGGTTATGCCGGCGTCCTCCTTCACTGCCGCCCAGACGGTTTTGAATGTCGTCGCGGGCCTGGTCGGATCCGTTGGCTGCCGTTTGCCGAACGGGAACACGTACCATTCGTGGCGCGGTTTGCCGAACTTCCCCGCGTACCATTTGGAATAAGCTTCCAGCGCCGCCAGCACGTCGGCATTCAGGGGAATAAGCCTGCCCTCCCCGGCCTCCGTTTTGCTATCTCCCACGGTCACAATTGCCTTGCGCAGATCCACCCTGCACCGCTGGAGGCCCCGCATCTCGGCATCCCGCATTCCGGCGTGAAGAGCGAGCATCAGGGCGGGTATATCGCCCGGGAGCGGCGGGCCTTCGCTCCACTCAGCAGCACTGCTTTCTCTTCCGAGGTATTGCCCGCGCGATCTGATGGCGCGTCGAGAGTTTTAACGCGCGGCTCCGGCGGACCTTGATCCGCAGGACGTCCCCCTGCTCGCCTGGCCCGCATTTCTCACAGACTTCCGTGGTCAGGGCGTGGCGCACGCACTCTTGCGTGCCGCGTCGGCACTCCTGCCGGCGCCCGCCCTCGACGGCCTGTCCACACGCTTGCGGGGGTGGCGGGAAGAGTCTCCTCACGGCACACAGGGGCGCAGGCGCCACGTCATTTGGCCACACGTGAGAAATGCGGGCTAGAATTCGAAGTAAGAAGCCAACCTCTTCGTTGATGGTCTTCGGGGCTGCCTTGTCTTTCAAACGGTAGGTCTGATACGTCTTCACCGTTTCATCGTTTTTTCTGTTTTTCGACTACGCGAGCCAATACTTGCCCTCACGCACGCGCTCGATCCACGCCGCCCGGAAATTCTGCGAGCGCTTCGGCGGGCACGCCCGTGAGGCGGCGCGATGCTTGCGTAAGGCGTTCATGCGCACCCAGACGACGGCGCGTTCCGCGGCCGTTCGGGCAAGCTGCCGGTGTGCGCCGTGGTGGCAGTCGCGGCCGCGATGGATGGAGCGACCGAGGGCGCACTACGCCAGCCAGAACCGCCCGCCCGCATACGCTCGATCCACGCCGGCGCAAATTCTGCGAGCGCTTCGGCTGGCACGCCGCGGGGCCGCGGGCTGATTGCGTCAGGCGTTATGCGCAGCGAGACGAGGGCGCGTTCACCCTGTTCGGGCAAGCTGCCGGGCGCCGCTCCATGTCGGCAGTCGCTTCGGCGATGGCTGAATCGACCAAGGGCGAGTTAAAACCAGTCTCGGACCTGATGTAACCCATATTTCCAGCGAGCGCCTGGTCTATAATGCTTCTGACATGCGAATTACACCCGGTGTCTTGCTGGTTCTTGCAAGCTGGAATTTGGCGCTCGCGCAGAGCTATTCGGTTATCACGCTGCATAGCTTTGCGGGTAAGGAGGGTCAGGACCCCGTCGCCCTGGTGCAGGCCTCCGACGGCTCCTTTTTCGGCGCTGCCGCGCTGGGAGGCGCCGGCTACGGGACCGTCTTCCATCTGAAAACGAACGGGCAACTCACAACCCTGCATCAGTTCACTGGCGCCGATGGCGCATCTCCCAATAGCCTGATCCTAGCCAGGGATCAGACACTGTACGGAACCACGCTGGGTGGCAACACTGCCTGCCCTTCGGGTTGCGGCACGGTCTTCCACATCGACGCCCAAGGGCAGTTCTCCACGCTCTATAGCTTCTCGGGCCCCGACGGCCAATATCCCGCCAATCTTCTGCAAGGCCAGGATGGCAACCTGTATGGAACCACCGAAGGGGAGGCCGGTCCCATCATCGTCTTCAAGCTCACTCGTGCTGGAGCCATCTCCACTTTGTATACATTCTGCTCCCAGGGTGGCTGCCCGATTGGAAGCGCCATCGCAAGCCTGATTCAGGCTCCGAACGGCGACTTTTATTGCCTGACTCCCACCGGCGGCAATGTCAACCAGGGTTCTTTGTTTCAGCTCACGCCTTCCGGCGTCGTTAAACTTTTCCTTTCGATCTATACTTATGGGTATGGTGGCTCCCCCGGCAACCTCGTACTGGCCGGCGACGGCACCTTCTACTTCACCGTGAATTCGGATCCCTATGGGCCCGGGCGCGTCCTGCGATTCGATATAGAAGGCGGCCTCAGCGTCGTGTATCAGTTCGACTACACCGATGGCGACCCGCCCTACACCCTGCGCATCGGCCCGGACGGGAATGTCTATGGCACCGCTGCGGCCGGTGGAACCAACTTCCTCGGAAGCGTCTTTGAGGTTTCCGTTTCGGGCGGCTTCAGCTTCTTATACAGCCTTACCGGAAGTTACGAAGGCGCCACTCCCACCAGCGTCCTGCTCGGGAGCGACGGCAACCTTTACGGCACGACTGCCAGCGGCGGTTTACCCGCCGGCCCGTGCGTCAATTGCGGCATCGTCTTCGAGTTGCAAAAGCTCGGTCCGCAGTCACCCACGATCGCCAGCTTCGCGCCGAACAGTTCGCCAGTCGGCGCACAGGTGACCATCGCGGGCGCCAACTTCACCGGAGCCACCAGCGTCCAATTCGGGAATGCATCCGCCACGTTCACAGTGGTGTCGGATACGCAGATCACAGCCCAGGTGCCATCCGGAGCCAGCACATATCCTCTGACCGTGACAACACCGAACGGGAGCGCTCTCAGCATCCAGTCGTTCGAAATCGGCCCCCCGCTTACCACGGTCTATGGCTTCTGTCCCGGCAACCCCAGCTCGTTCCCATACTGTGCGGACGGCGTGCTTCCGAACAGCCTCATACTGGGCGCGGACGGCAATTTCTACGGCACCACCGACTGGAACACTCTGGTGTCGACCGCCTTTCGAGTCACTCCCGGAGGGGCGCTCACGACCTTGGCTGCGAATTTGTTTTACCCCAACCGGCTGTTTCAGGCCGGCAACGGTAACATCTACGGGACGAGCCAGCAGGGAGGGTACCTCCAGGCGCCCACAGCTTGCAATACGGACCCTGAGGGCGCCACCGGCTGCGGTACGATTTTGCAGTTCACTCCGACCGGAACCTACACTCAACTCTACGAGTTCAAGTCCTTAGCTGATGGATTTTATCCCGTGGCCGGTGTGGTGGAGGGATCCGACGGCGCCCTTTATGGAACCACCTCGTTTGCCGGCGCCAACGGCCAAGGCACGATCTACCGTTTCTCCAATGCCGGCCTGCAGACTTTGTACTCGTTTAGCGGCGCGGATGGTTCGACTCCTTCCATATTGGTAGCGGCGAAAAACGGTTCCTTCTACGGCATTACGCAATCCGGCGGGTCGAGCGGAAAGGGTACGGTCTTCACATTCAACGTGAGTGGAAGCCTGACTACGCTGTACAATTTCACGGGGCAAGCCGATGGCGGCACTCCTTCGAGCCTGATCCTCAGTGCGGATGGCAACCTCTACGGCGCAACTTCCACTGGCGGCGGTACGGTCTTCCAATTGACTCCAGCCGGTGCCCTGACCACCCTGTACAACTTTTCAGGCTCCACTTCGGGAAGCGGTCCGGCGAACCTGGTCGCCGGAAACGGCCGGCTCTTCGGCACAAACTCTGGCGGGGGGCTTTTCGGGGGCGGGACCATCTTCGAGCTGACTCTGACAGGCGAACTGCGTACCTTGTATTCGTTCTACTACTCGCTGACCGCGAGCTTCGGAGGCTATGGGCCCACCGGATTGGTGATCGCTCCCGATGGCAGCTTCTATGGCACGACCGCCGCGGGCGGCACGCTAGCCTGCCAGTACGGCCAGGGCTGCGGAACCGTATTTCATCTTACCGGCGTGCAGTAGTTCAGCGATTCGCCGCACGCCGGAGCCGGTCGCGCACGCCAGCCTATTCCGGCGTCTCCGGCGTGGACACTCCGCGGCGATCCAATCGAGGCCGGCGGCAAGCCAGCCGGGGCGCGTTCAGCGGCGGTTCCGGCAAACTGCCGGCGCGGGTCGTGTCGGCAGTCGCTCCGGCGATGGCTGAATCGGCTAACTAACTAAGGGCGAGCTACGGCAGCAGCAGAACTACCCCGCCCGCACGCGCTCGACCCACGCTAGCTAGTGGAAATTCTGCGCGCCGCTTCGGGCGGTGGCCCGCGAGGCGACGGGCTGCTTGCGCGCGTTCCGCGGCGGTTCGGGCAAGCTGCCGGCGCGCCGTGTCGGCAGTCGCTTCGGCGACGGCGGATCGACCGATGGCGAGCTATGGCAGGCAGAATTCGCCCGCCCGCTGGCGCTCGACGCCGGCGGAAATGCTACCTCGGTGTGGCGGGGGCAGCAACGAAGACCCAACTGACACTCTCCTCTTGTGCCCGGTCAGGCCGCCGCGGCGCTATTGTCTACTCACGAGCTGTTTTTGTGCGATAATTTCCGCCGATGAGGAAGTCTGCCAAATGCAGATGAACCTACTGAGAGAGGACGGGCAAACTCGGGAGGATCGAGGTTTAGGGAGCATTCACTCCGCTGACCTGACAGCAGTCCACTTTGTCCGAGCGTGCCAAAGATGGTTCTTTCCGAGATACTGAAAGCCACGTTTCTCAGCATCAGCGCTCTGTTTCCGATTGTGAATCCACTCGGCGGGAGTCCGATCTTTCTTTCGCTGACCAGCGACTATGCCAGGGCGGAGCGCTACACATTGTCTCGCCTGATCGCTCTGAACAGTTTCTTTCTCTTGGTCGGCTCGTACCTGACCGGCACCCACATTCTCGCCTTCTTCGGTATTTCCCTTCCCGTGGTCCAGGTCGGCGGCGGGCTGGTCGTAATCTCCGCGGCCTGGGCGATGCTGCAGCGCCGCGGCGATGACGAGCGCGAGGAAGTACACCGTAACATTCAGGCTCAGGATCAATCGCGCGAGGCATTCTATCCTTTAACCCTGCCGCTGACGGTTGGTCCCGGTTCCATTTCGGTCGCGATCACGCTGGGGGCCAATGCGCCGCACGGATATCCCGTGAATCTAGCGGCCATTGCTTGGTGCGTTAATCGGGTCGGCGGTGATTGCACTCAGCGTCTATCTTTGTTACGGATTCGCAGACCGCCTGGCGCGGATTCTCGGACCCACAGGGATGAGCGTCATTGTCCGGTTGTCGTCGTTTCTGCCGGTCTGCATCGGGGTGCAGATCCTGTGGAATGGCTTGCGGGCGCTTCTCTCCTCGGTACCGCTGATTCGCTGAAAGGCGGCCCGGCGCCGAGCTTCAAAAGACGGCCGGTGTAACGCGACTGCTACAACCTAAATGCGACACTATGCGACACCCACAAGGGTCTGAAAAACGCGATTTTGCCCTATGGGGTCACGGTGAAGACCGTGTTGCTTGACAGTGTGCCGCCAGGAGTCACCACTTGCACGGCGCCGCTGGTGGCGCCCGCGGGAACGGCGGCGGTAATCAGGACCGCCGACTTGACAGTGAAGGCGGCGGGAACTCCGCCGAAAGTCACGCTGGAAGCGCCGGTCAGATCGGTTCCCAGGATCTTGACGGCCGCTCCCGCCTTGCCGGCGACAGGCAGCGTTTTCACAAACGGGCCCAGGCCTACGGACAGGCGGAAGATCGTACCGCAACCGCCGGGGAGACAGTTAGAGCCGCCCCCGCCCGTGGTTCCGTAAAAGTCGCCACTGGTATCCTGCATGAGCGTGGTGACCCCAGCGCTGTAAAGCGTAGTCAGTGCGCCGCCCGGAGTGAGTCTGAAGATCGTTCCAAGCCCGAGGGGCCCACCCTCGGCCGTCGTGCCGTAGAAATTGCCATCCGAGCCCAAAGTGAGCGGCGCGAAGGAGTCTCCACCCTCCAGGCAGAAGGTGTACACCGTCTTGAACTGGCCGCTCGCAGTCAGCTTGAAAATCGTACCGAGGCCGTTGATATCGTTGCAGACAGCGCCGCCATACTCCAACATACCCCACAGGTCGCCACTGGCGCCCAGGGTCAGGCCCTGTGGCCCGTAGCCGTCGGGGCAGCCCGCTTGAGAGCAGAAGCTGTAGACTGTGGTGAGCGTGCCACCGGGAGTGATCTTGAAAAGCGTGCCGTGGCCGGTGCCGCCGCCTTGGGCCGTTTCCCCATAGAGGTCGCCGTTGGCGGTTTGTACCAATCCATAGACGGGGTATCGGCCATCCGGACATGTCGTTCCGCCATTCTTGCAGAACTCGTACAAAGTCGTCAGGGTGCCGCTCGGGGTAAGCTTGAAGACCGTCCCGCAGTAGAATTCGTAACCGCATTCACCGCCATACAAGGTGGTCCCATAAAGGTCTCCGCTGCCAGCCCGGACCAAGCCGCCGGAAGGGTTCGCACCGTCCGCGCATCCGCTTTGCGCGCAGAAGGTGTACAGCGTTGTCACTTGGCCATCCTTCATTTCGAAGATCGCGCCCGCGGTTCCGAAGGCCGGCGGGGTTACGCCTCCAGTGGTCCCATAGAAAGTGCCGTCAGCGGACTGAATCAGCGGCGCATACGGCTCGATACTCTGCGGGCAGACGCCCTCCGTGTTGCAGAAGTCGTATACGCTGGTGAACGCGCCGCCGGGGGTGATTTTGTAGATCGTGCCAAAGGAGCCACTACCACCGGTAAAGGTGGCGCCGTAGAGGTCTCCTTCGATGGACTGGAGCGGCGTCCCATAAGGGTATGACCCGTCCAAGCATCCGGATTGAGCGCAGAAATTGTACAGCGTAGTGTATGTCTGCGCCGGCAGGGCGATGGGCGCCATGGCCCATAGGGTGAGCGACAGGCAGACGGAAATTGTGCGCATCATGGCAGCACCCCGAAGGAGACGTTGGTGGAGAGCGTGGCGACGCCGCCGGGCATGGCCACCTGGACCTTTCCGCTGCTAGCGCCGGCCGGCACCGTCGTGGTGATTTCTGTGCTCGAAACCACGTCGAAAACAGCCGCGGCGCCGTTGAAGGTGACGCTAGTCGCGCCCATAAGATCGGTTCCCAGGATCCTTACAGCCGCGCCCAATCTGCCGGCGGCGGGAATCGTTTCCACAAAGGCAGGCAGACCTGCCGACAGGCTGAAAACCGTGCCGAAGCCAGAGGTCCCTCCCGCGCTGGTTGTCCCGTAGAAATCGCCATTGGTGTGCTGCATGACGGTAGTGACTCCGGCGCCGTAGAGCGTGCTAAGCTTGCCGCCCGGAGTGATTTCGAAGATGGTCCCCTGCCCTGTGGGCCCGCCGGCGGCGGTGCTGCCGCAGAGGTTACCATCGGAGGCCACGAAAAGCGCAGTAACAGGGTTGGCGCCGTCCGGGCAGTTGCCTCCCTCGGCGCAGAAGCTATGAACCGTGGTGAACGTACCACTCGGCGTGATTTTGAAGACCGTGCCCAGCCCGCCGGTCCCACCCAAATAGGTCGTTCCATATAAGTCGCCACCGGGGGATAGAACCAGCGCCGAGGGGTTCATGCCGTCCGGGCATCCGCTTTGGGCGCAGAAGGCGTAAAGCGTCGTCAGCGTCCCGCCGGGGGTGATTTTAAACACGGTGCCGGCGTCGTTGTTCCCGCCGCCGATCGTTGTCCCGTACAAGTCGCCGTTGGGCGCCTCAACGAGTCCTCCGTTGGGGCTGGCGCCATCCGCGCACGTCCCACCCGCCAGGCAGAAAGTGTACAACTTGGTGAACTCGCCGGTCAGCGTGACCTTGAAAACCGTGCCACAGCCGGCTCCAACGTACTCGGGGGTGCAGTAAGCGCTGAAGCCGATGGTTCCGGAGCCGCCGAACTCGGTGGTGCCGTAAAGATCGCCATTGAAGGCCTGGATCAGCGGCCCCGAGGGCTTCAGGCCGTCCGGGCATCCGGTTTGGGTGCAGAAGTTGTACAGCGGCTTCAACCCGGCGCCGGTGATTTCGTACACTCCTCCCGGGGACAAGCCTTCGCCCGTAGACGTGGGATCGCCGAACGTCGTC
>JBEKUO010000043.1:0-18932 GCA_049514955.1 Bryobacteraceae bacterium
TGCGGGCGGACGCCGCCATCTACCGCAGCTACATCTATGCCGAGGAGCCCCCGCTCGACTGCCCCATCCGCGCCTACGGCGGCACCCAAGATCCCAACGTACGCCGCGAGCATCTGGAAGCCTGGTCGCAACAGACCACGGCGTCATTCGGATTGCGCTTGTTTCCGGGCGGCCACTTCTTCCTGCAAACCGGCCGGCAAGCGTTCCTCGATGCGCTGGCGCACGACCTGACCGCATAGCTCTGAAGGTGGGTGCCTGCCAGCACCCAGCACCCGAGACCCAGAACCTGTTTCCTTCCCTTACCGCTCCACGTATAACTCCGCCCACCCAAACCCCGCCGCGCGGATCTGCTCCCGCAGCGTGCTGTACTTCACGATCTCGGCGGCCGCACGCAACTTCTCAGCGGTGGCCAGCGTCAGCTCCAGGCGATAGCAGTCGGCGCGGTCCTTATACGAATAGTGCAGATACCGGATTTCGCCAGCCGCGGCGACCTCCATCAGCAATCCCCAGAAGCTCGTCTTCCGCAGCAGCGGCTTCTTCGCGGCGGCCTCGCGTGGGATTTCGATGGCTTGCCGCCCGCCGCGCAGCACCGCGCGCACGCACCGCTCCGGCGCGAACGGCCGCGTGGGCTCGTGGTCGGGAAAAGTAGCCAGCAGGTCCCGCAGGCCGGCCAGGTCCGCTTCCCATCCGGTCCAACGGAAGCGCGATGCGCCGCTGACCAGCGAGCCGCGCAGCAGCAGCTCACGGATGCGAGCTTCATCTTTGCCGGTGATGCCCAGCATGTGCTCGACCAGATCGCGCAGCGCCAGGTCCTGTACGACCACGCGCGTGATGGAAATGCTTTCGGCGGCTTCCGAGCTGAGTTTGACGCGGACGGTGGCGGGTAGAGACATGCCCCGTTTTTCACGCTAGCATAAATGCGTGACGCCTCTGGAGAAGGTCGACGCCGAGCTGCGGCGCTACGAGCACGCGCTGGTGGATTTCTCCGCCCGCGAGCACAACGGATCCATCGAGCTGGTCATCGAGTTGAAGAACCGCGGCTTGGGCCTGCACACCTATTACGCGCCGCTGCATCCTCGGGACATCGAACATCCCCAGTTTCCCTGGACCCTGCAACGGTACCTTTACGATTGTCTGCACGATTACCTGATCGAGATGTTCATCCGCACGCCGCAGACCCGGGTAGTCGAGCCGTGAGCCCGCTGGCGGAGGTGCTGCGCGACGAGATCCGCCGCGATGGCCCCATTTCATTTCATCGCTTCATGCAGGCGGCGCTATACGATCCCATTCACGGATATTACCGGCGCGCGCACGATCCGTTTGGCAAGCAGGGCGACTTCTACACCGCTGAGCAGATCCAGCCGTTGTTCGGAATCCTGATGGCCGCGCGCATACGGGCGCTTTACCGGGACATGGGAGCGCCGCCGGATTTCACGGTCGTCGAGTTGGGCGCCGGCAGACGCGAGATGGCCGAAGCGTTCTCGGAATGGCGGTACGTTCCCATGGAGCTCGACGCGGGCGCGCTGCCGGAGCGCTTTCGCGGCGTGGTGTTCTCCAACGAGTTCTTCGACGCGCTGCCGGTCGAGGCGGTTACCTACCGCGACGGCTGCTTCCGGGAGATGCGGGTCGGATGGGATGAGCGCTTCGTATGGGTGAGCGGACCGCCGGCCCGCGCCGAGGCCGCCGATTATCTGCGCCGGTACTTTCCGCTACCGCAGGAAGGCGCGCTCTACGAGGTGAACCTGGATGCGCTCGCCCGGCTGGAGCGCGTCGCGCGGGCGCTGGAGGCTGGGTTTGTCTTCACGATCGACTACGGCTACACGCGCGCCGAGTCCGTACGCTTCCCGCGCGGCACGCTCATGAGCTACCGGCGGCACCAGGCCGGCGAAGATGTGCTGGAGGATCCTGGCGCGAAGGATATCACGGCGCACGTCTGCTTCACCGCGCTCGAAGAGCATGGCGCGCGGCTGGGCCTTGAGACCGTTCGATTCGAAACGCTGGCGCAGACGCTGCTCGCCGCAGGAGAGCCGGACCAGTTCGCGGCAGCGCTGGCCGGCGCCACGCCCGCGGAGGAATCGCGCCGGCGGCTGCAACTGAAGAGCCTGCTGTTCGGGATGGGGGAGACGTTCCGGACGCTGCTGCAGCGGGTGGGAGGGCCACTTGCGCCGGATCCAAAATGAAAAAGGCCCCGACGAATCGGGGCCTCATTGGTTCGAATCTGATTTCACGCCCTTAGCGGGCGCCCATGCTACTTCTTTTTCTTCGCGGGCGCCTTCTTCTTCGGGGCGGCTTTCTTTGTTGCGCTCTTCATCGATTGATTCTCCCTAAACATCAAATTTTGCGATTCGAAAATCGCAATGTGATTCATATATAAGGTTCTTCGAGAAGAAAGTCAAGAGAAAAATGCATCAAGATGGTCCATCGGCGATTTTTTTTGAGAGACGGGCGCTTCGCGTGGTGCTCGTCGCGCCGCGGAACCCGTTGAACATCGGCGCGGCGGCGCGCGCCGTGGCCAACTTCGGCTTCTCGCGCCTGCGCGTGGTGAATCCGTACGAGGTCGCGTTCCGCGAAGCGCGGTCCGCGGTCGGAGCCGCGCCGCTATTGGCCGCCGCGGAGGAATTCTCGAACGTCGCGGACGCCGTAGCGGACTGCCGGCTCGTCGTCGGGACCACTGCGGTGGGTCATCGCGAGTTGCAACATCCGCTACGCCGCCTCGAATACGGCGCGCGGCTCATCCGGCATGAACTGGCGGCCGGACCCGTCGCATTGCTCTTCGGCTCGGAGAAGTTCGGACTCTCCAACGAGGAGATGAGCCATTGCCATTGGTTAATGCGCATCCCCACGGCGGACGTGAATCGTTCGATGAACCTGGGCCAAGCCGTGGCCGTGTGCCTGTACGAACTGGTGCGCGACCCGCGCGCGGCGGTGGCCCGTCCGGAAAAACTGAAGGTGGCGAGTGCGGCGGATGCTGAGCAGATCACGGCCATGCTGATCGAAGCGCTGGAGCGCAGCGGCTACATCAATCCGGTCACGGCGGGCTCGACCCGGGCCAAGGTGCGCCGCCTCGTGCGACGGCTGAACCTGACCGCGCGCGACGCGCCCGTGGTGTTGGGGATGTTGCGGCAGATTTTGTGGAAGTTGGGTGGGCAGGATGACGGGTAAGCGGGCCCGACCGTTATAGCTCCGGTTCCTACCGCGCGACATGCGTCTTGCGCACCCCCGCACGCCGCTTGACGGGTGAACCAATATGCGGAAATGCCGCCAGCAGATCGACGTGGTTGAGCAGGTCGTTACCGAATCTGGACGCCGCCGCTGGATTGTCGGCAAGGATGTAATCGAGGATAGCCTCTAAATCGGCTAGGGCTTCTTCGGTGTAGAGGATTTTGAAAGCCATTGCCGAAGACGCTGGCGAGCTTCTTCCGTTGAGACAACCCGGCCTTCATCGGCGTCCCGTACACCCCGATCGATGGCAGCCAGCGTCGCGTCGTCCTCTTCTTCTGTCATGGGAACTGGGTGATCCAGTTTAAGTTCCGCCATACAACCAAGCTATTCCGTCTTCGCGCATAGTGCAAATTAGCCGGTCGCTCACACTTGCGCACGAGGGTGGCGAACTCCTTCACGTTCGCAATCGTCCTGCCTACCGCAGTGATGCCCCGGGTAGAAGCCCGGCGCTTCGATCTCCGAGTGTGTCCATCCGGGGGAAACCGCCGTTCTCGGCGATTCGTTTGAACTTGAATTTGTTTGACGAGCATTGGCACCGCACCGATCGCCGTCACTGGCCAAAGACGACCCGTAGGGCCAGCCCCATCAAGATGGCGCCACCGCCGCCAACCATCCACAGCGCGACACCAAGCGGCGCCAGCATGCCCCGGATACCCTGCGAATAAACCGCGCAGAGCGCGATGACGCTCACGACGGCCACCACCAGCGACACCCATTGCGCGATCGCGATTGGGCGTGCGGCGCGTGCCTGGACATCCTGCCTCTCCAACAGCCGCGCCTGCCACCAGATAAGCGCGGGATCCGGCAGCGCGGCTTCGTTGCGGGCGGATTCATTACGGGAAAGCTCCGCGAACCGGCGCATCCACATGGCGGCTTCGGGCTCCTTCATGGCTTCACCTCGGCACTAAGACCATTTTGCCTCAAGATCCGCTCCAGGTTGCGTCGCGCCCGAAAAAGCAGCACCCGGATGCTTTTCTCGCGAAGATCCAGCGTCTCGGCGATTTCGGTGTGCGCATAGCCTTCGACGTACGCCAGCCAAAGCAACGCCCGCTCCCGCGGATTGAGTTTCTGGAAGCAGCGCGTCACGTCTCCGGACCCGGCGGCAGGCGGCGCTTCCTCACGGAACCGGAACGTGAGCGACCACAACTGCTCACGCCTCCGCCGTCGCCAGTGATCGTAAATGACAGCAGTCGCGGTCTTGTACAGATAACTCTTGAGGCCGGCGTGATCGCCGATCTCCGGCCGCGCCCGCAGGAGGCGCACGTAGGTTTCCTGGAGAAGGTCGTCCGCCATCTCACCCTCCTGCGAGACGCGCCGTATGTAGCCGCGTAGCGCCGGCGCGGTCTCGTTATAGAACGCCGTGAATGCGGCCTGATCCATCGGCGTGTCACGCTTCCGTGCTGCCGCCGTGTTCCATCAATCCCAAGGTCTTCGCCAAGCGTTGCGAGACTCCGGCCGAAATCAGAAATCCGATCCCCAGGCACAACAGAATCACACCGATGACCAGCAGCGGGTTGTTTCGCCAACCATAGGGCATGGTCAAAGCCAGACAGCCGATCGCCACGACTACCAGGACAATCCCGCGATGCGTCGAACGGAGAATCCCGCCCGCCGGATTCTCGCGTTCGCTTGACAGGCCTTCCAGCAGTTGCGCCCCTCCTGAAGTTTGCAGAAATTCGGCAATTTCCTTGGCCGAACTGAACTTGTCGAGCAGCCGGCCGTGCAGTTCGGCCTGCGCCTTCATCCTGCGCTGGCGCTTGTTCATGTCCGCGGCCAGGTACATCACCCATCCAATCGTGGCAAACATGGCCAGGAACAGTACGAATATTCCAGCGTCTTTTGGTTCCATTTCGTCCTCCTCGTTGTGTGGTGTCCGGCATACTGCTTGCTAGCGCGCGGCTCCGAGTCAGATCGGGCGGACTGCCGGGTTGACAGACGAAAGCGTCTGTCCCACCCCGCTGCTGAGGGTTTGCAGGCATGTGGGGCAGGCGCTTTCGCCTGCCAACCACTTCTTTCCCAGCTTCTAAGGGAGCGGTCGCAAGCCACACTGGACACTACATTGGCTAAAACGCTCGAGTCTTCTTGCGGTTAACAGGCGCGGGCTTTCCGTACTTGAAATACAGCGTCACGTCCACGGTGTGGGTTTTTTCGTCGACCTTGGTCTCCGAGCGCGTCTCGCCCAGATTGTCGAAGATGCCCTCTTCGCGAACCCGGCCCAGAAAGTAGTTCGGGTACTCGGGGTTATACGGCGTGCCTTCCTGGTGCGTCCACATTTTCCGCATCTCGGCCTCGCCGCTGAGATCCAGTCCGTCGATGTTGAGTTTGCCGAAGAGGAACTGCGGACCTTCGTCGATGCGGAGCAACAGGCTCACGATCTTCTTGCCATCGTCGATCTTGCGTACGATCTGCACGTCGCTCCGCACGTAGCCCTGGTGCGCCAGCAACTTCTTCATTCGGTCCACACCCTTGCCGATCTCGTCGAAGTCCGCGAGATCGCCGGGCTTGAACTTAGCGGTCTTCAGCAGCTTCTCGGCCTCGAAGTGCGGCGCTCCCTCCAGGCGCACGTCGCCCAGATCGTAGCTGCCGCCTTCCTCCACGGTCACCTTGACGGCCAGCCCCTGCACGTCCTTGGCATTCTCCACCGTGACCTTGGGAAACGACACGCGAATGCGGCCGCGCGCATCGTATAGCGGGCGAATCCCGGCGTCCAGATACTGGCGAAACCGGTCTTCCTTATACGGCGTGCCGACCACCAGGTCGGCAATCGCGTTCTGCAGCACCGTCGAGGGGATCACCGAGTTGCCCACGAACGCCACTTCGGCCACGGCCGGGTCCGACCGCGCGGGACGAAACAGAATCACAAACTGCTCTCCGGTGAGCGGCGTCAACTTCGCGATGACCGTGTCTTTGCTGTTGTGCGCCGTCAGGTATTCCTGAATCCACTTTTTGTAGCGCTCGAGAACCTGCTTGGTGGCGGCCAGGCGCGGCGCGAAGAGCGGATCCTTGCCGCGCAGATACTCGGTAAGTTCCTTTTCCGGCACTCCCAGATCTTCAAACCGAATCGGGTAGGCCGGCTCGACCTCGACTACCTGGAACGAAGCGGCGTAACCGTTCTTGTCGCCCGTGGGCGCGAACTTGTACCCCACCGTTTCGAAGGCTCCGGTGGCCACCAGCCGGTCGCGGGCGGCTTCGAACTCCTCCTTACCGGCCAGTTGCCCGATCTTCAACCCGGTGACGGCCAGGACCTGCTCTTTCGTGTAGTTGCGAATGCCTTCCACCGTGAGGGACTGAATGGGCCAGCGGGTCGGCTTGGCCGCCGGCGTTTTGGCGCTTTTGGTCTGTGCGTAAGCCGCCGGAATCCCGGCGCCCCATCCGCACATCACTAATAACAAAAGCCAAATCATATCTTTATTGTAGGGGCGATGTAGAATGGAAAAAGTGTCCCACGATCTGATCGTCATCGGCAGCGGCCCCGGCGGATATTCGGCCGCCATCCGTGCCGGTCAATACGGCCTCAAGACCGCGCTCGTCGAGAAGCAGCCCAGATTAGGTGGGACGTGCCTCTTGGTCGGCTGCGTTCCAACAAAGGCGCTACTGCATACTGCCGACGTTTGGGATCACTTCCTGAATCCCGAGAACGACGGCATTCATTGCCAGGACCCCGTGCTCGATTACCCGAAAGTGATCGACAAGAAGAATCGAATCGTCAACAAGCACTCCAAGGGCGTCGAGAGCCTGCTGCGCAAGAACAAGGTCGAATGGATCAAAGGCTATGCGCGGCTGAAGGGCGGCGGCCGCATCGATGTCGAAGGCGTAGGGGGCGTGCAAACGCTGGAGGCCCGCAACATCATTATTGCGACCGGATCGGAAGCTCGCATGCTGCCCGGATTGCAGCCCGACCCGGATCTGATCCTGACCAACATCGAGATCCTGAACCTAACCACCGTGCCCAAATCCTTGGCCATCATCGGTGCGGGCGCCGTAGGCGTGGAATTCGCCTCCATATTCAACCGCTTCGGTACCGATGTCGCCGTATTCGAAATGCTGCCGCGGATCGTGCCGGTGGAGGACGAGGAGATCTCGAAAGAGCTCGACCGCGCGTTCCGCAAATCCGGCATCCGCGTCGAAACCAGCGCCAAAGTCGAGAACGTGCGTAAGGGCGGCAAGGGCGTGCAGATGACGGTCACGCTTGCGGGCGGCAAGACCGAAGAGGTGGAGGCGGAGAAGTTGCTCGTGGCGGTGGGCCGCAAGCCGAACACCGAGAACATCGGCATAGAAAACACGCGCGTGGAGCTGGACCGCGGCTTCGTCAAGGTAAATCCGTACCAGCAGACCGGCGAGCCGGGCGTGTACGCGATCGGCGACGTGGTGGCGGGTACGCCGCAACTCGCGCACGTGGCGACCATGGAGGGTATGGTCGCGGTGGCGCATGCCGCCGGCAAGCAGGCTACTCCCATCAACCGCAACCGCATCCCCGGCTGCACTTACACCGAGCCGGGCATCGGCAGCGTGGGGCTGACCGAGGCGCAAGCCCGCGCGCAAGGCTATCAAGTGAAGATCGGCAAGTTTCCCTTCGCCGGCAACAGCCGCGCCAGCATCCTCGACAGCCACGGCGGGTTCATCAAGGTGGTGGCCGATGAGAAGCTCGGCGAAATTCTGGGCGTGCACATCATAGGCCCGGAAGCCTTCGAGCTGATCGCCGAAGCGGTGGCGGCTATGGAAAGTGAAGCCACCGTCGACACGATGATACACACCATCCATCCACATCCCACGCTTTCCGAGGTGATGGGTGAAGGCTTCAACGCCGTCTACGGCATGGCCATCAATGCTTAGTCGTGGCGCAGGCACTCCTGCCTGCCGCGGCGGCACTCTTGCCGCCGCAAACTTACTAAAACCCGGCCGCCTAGACTATGCCCAAGCACTAGCCCTCCAACAAGCCCTGGTCGCCCAACGCAAATCCGCATCCATCCGCGACCAGCTAATCCTGCTGGAACACCCGCACACCATCACCATGGGCCGCAACGGCCACAAGGAAAACCTCCTTGCCACCGAAGAATTCCTGCTCCGCGCCAACATCGCCTTTCACCTCACCGACCGCGGCGGCGACATCACCTATCACGGGCCCGGACAGATCGTAGGCTATCCAATCCTCGATCTCCGCGAGTGGAAGCGCGACGTGGGAGCCTACGTGCGCGCCCTCGAGCAGGTGCTGATCGACACGCTGGCAGATTTTGAAATCCAGGCAGGCCGCATCCCGAGGCTGACCGGCGTCTGGGTAAACGATCGCAAAATCGCCGCCATCGGCGTCCACATCAGCCGCTGGGTAACCTCGCACGGTTTCGCGCTGAACGTAAATACCGATCTGCGCTTTTTCCAGTACATTGTTCCTTGTGGCCTGACCAAGCCCGTGACCTCCATGGCCGAACTGGGATGCGCTGCCTCCTGGGAGACGGTCGCGGAGAGCCTGGCCGCGCACTTCGGCCAAGTCTTTGATCGGGAAATGATTCCAACAGGCGTGCTCGCCTGTCCTTAACGGAGAGAACACATGACCGACGTAGTGATGCCCCAGATGGGCGAAAGCATCGTAGAGGGGACGCTGACCAAGTGGCTGAAGAAGCCCGGCGAGCGCGTGGAGCGGGACGAGCCGCTTTTCGAAATCTCGACCGACAAGGTGGATACGGAGATCCCATCGCCGGCCGCGGGCACGCTTTCCGAAGTCATGGTTGAAGAAGGAGCGACGGTCGGCATCAACACCGTGGTGGCGCGTATCGACGAAGGCGGCGATGGAGCCAAGCCTGCCGCGGCCGCCGCGCCGCCCCCGGTCGCTGCCGCCGCACCGCCCGCCGCACCCGAACCGCAGCCAGAGGCCGCCCAACCCGCAGCCGAGCCAGCGCCGCCACCGCCGCCAGCCGAAGAGCCGGCCGAACCCGCAGGTCCGCTATCGCCGCTGGTTCGCAAAATGGCGCGCGAGTATTCCATCGATCTCAGCAAGGTGAAGGGCACCGGCGCCGGCGGCCGCATCACGAAGCAGGATCTGGAGGCCTACATCGCGACGCAGCAACAAGCGCCCGCGCCGCCTCCACCGCCACAGGCTTCAGCGCCGCCTCCACCGCCGCCAGTGCAAGCGCCGCCTCCGCCCGCAGCCGCGCAGCAATTGCCCCCGTTGCCCCCGGCCGGACAAGCCAAAGCGCGCATCGAGCCCATGAGCACCATGCGCATCCGCATCGCCGAGCACATGCTCGCCAGCCGCCGCACCTCTGCTCACGTCACCACCGTACACAAGGTGGACATGACCAAGGTGGCCCGCATGCGCGAACGCCACAAGGCCGATTTCCAGTCACGGTACGGCATGTCGCTGACCTACCTTCCGTTCGTGGTGCGTGCCACCGTAGTTGGCCTGCGCACCTATCCGCTGCTCAACGCCTCCATCGAAGGCAACAACATCATCCACCACAACGAAATTCACATCGGCATCGCCGTGGCGCTGGAAAACGGGCTGATCGTCCCGGTGATCCGCCAGGCGGATGAGAAGAACGTGCTGGGCCTGCAGCGCTCCATCGTGGATCTCGCCACGCGCGCCCGCTCGCGGCAGCTCAAACCCGACGAAGTACAGGGGGGCACCTTCTCGATTACCAATTTCGGCAGCTTCGGCAGCGTGATCGCGACCCCCATCATCAACCAGCCGCAGGTGGCCATCCTGGGCGTGGGAGCGGTCGAAAAGACGCCGGTGGTCATCGACGACGCCATCGCCATTCGTTCGGTAATGTATCTGTCGCTGAGCTTCGATCACCGGCTGATCGACGGCGCGCTGGGCGATCAGTTTACGGCCAAGGTGAAGGAAGTTCTGGAGAATTGGTCGGAAGAGGTGCTGTGATGACGGTGCAACGCATGGGCCGACCCTTCACAGCACCCACATACCTCCATCTTGGAAACCATCGCGTTTTTGTGGACCTTGAGATGCAAGTCGTGGCGCAGGCACTGTGCCTGCCGCGCTGGCACTCCTGCCGACGCAAACTTACACATGTGAGGAGGCTGTATGCGTAGCCGCCAATTCCTTGCAGTTGCCGTCTGCTCTCTCCTAGGTATCGCATTCGCCCAGGACAGCACCAGCCCAAAAAACTTCGCCGGCACCTGGCAGGCAAGCTTCAAAGGCGCCGTCTTCTGCACTCTGAAAATCAACGCCGGCGCCGAGATTTCCGGAACCCTCAGCCCGGGCAAAGTCACCGTGGACGACGACGGCGATCTAACAGAAGCCGAGCCGTCCTCCCCTGATGGAACGTTCCCTATCCTGAACCCGAAAATCGACGGTAAGACACTCTCGTTTGGATGGAAGGAAAGCGGCGACGACGAGGTTTTGAAATTCGAGTTCAAGCTCACCGGCGAGGGCGAAGCGGAGTTGCGCCTGGTCAACGAGGACCATATCAAGCCGATTCCCCTGCAGCGCGCTGCCGAGCCGCGATACTGAGGTTGATGCCGTCCCGCCCAGCCTGACCGCGGTAGGCACTGCTCCAGCGGACGTGCCAAATCCCATTCCATTGCCATGCCGCCAGACGCGCCCAAGGAAGCCGAAGCGCTACCTCAGCCGGCGTTTTTAGACGTGCGCGAGTACATCGGCAGCTTGCTCCCGCACCACCTGCTTACCAGGCCATCCGGCAAGATGCCCGGCGCAAAGGCACGAACAAGCTCACCACGCAACAGATCGATCTGGAAATCGCTGCTGCGCGGCTGCAAGTGAAGGTCGTAACTGTCGACGCTTTTATTTCACAATCGACGGCAACACGTGCCGGATTGAAGACGTGAGTCCCCATCTGGAGAAATAAGCGCTCCAGGAGCTACTAACCTTCAACGCAATGGCAAACAAAACACGGAAAACCAGAACACCGCCCGCCGCAAAACGCGCGCGCGTTGAAGTCCGCAGGTGGATCCGCAAGCGCGGCAGCCTTGCTCCCCCTGACCCGTTGGCTTTACTCGCCTCGATGCGCGAGGATCGAGTAGTGAAAGCCATCTCCGAGAGCACGGAGGATTTCAAGACCGGGCGCTACGAACCGTAATCGGTGGACGAAAGCAAGAACGGAGTTGCGGCACCGCAGGCATCAGATTTGCGACGTCGATTTCACGCGTCGCGACAGTAGGGGGCAACCCCATCTCGGCCCGAACTGCAAGGCACTCCCGAATTGCATCCATGACATTGGCCTCGGTCTCAGCCTCGGACGCCCCTTGACTTACGCAGCCGGGTATCGATGGACATTCCGCGATGAATACCCCGTCTTTGTCCTGACACATCGTGACGATCAACCTCATAGTCAGCCCTCTTCCCAGTCTTACGCGCTAAATCACTCCAAATGGAACACCTCTTCCAGCGCCAGCATGCCCTCGTCCGGCCGCCGTCCATCCAGCGCCTCGAAGAACGGACCCATCTCCCGCTGCCATCGCTCGTTGACCTCGCGTGACGCCATGCCTCGTAGCGCCGCCGCAAAATCGGGCGTTTCCAGATACCCGACCAACAGCCCGTCATCGCGTAGAAACAGCGAGTAGTTCCGCCACCCGGTTTCGCTCAGCGCCGCCAGCATCTCCGGCCAGACGGTCTTGTGGCGCTCCTTGTACTCCGCGAGCCGCTCGGGCCGCACCTTCAGCAGGAAACATACGCGTTGCATCACTTTACCTCCATCAGCGGGATCTTCCAGGAGCGAGGCCAGTTTGCCTGGGCGCTCCAGGTTGCGCCCCACTCCCAGCGCGCGATGGTGCGTGGGGCCTCCACCGACCCGCTAAGATCCATGACGTAGAGCTCCTTGTATTATCCGCTGGCGCGCCAAAGCGACCCATTGTCATGATAGCGAAGCAGTTCTTCAGGTAGCTTTCGCCGTGGGCTGGGATGCCGGACGCAGCGAGCAACGAATTGCCGAGCTCTAATCATAGGCGAGCCGACCAGCCCGAAATCCGCGACGAGGCGGCCGCCGCCTACCGCAACCGGCGCGGCCGAGGTGCCCGCCGGTACATTCGCGTCGACCTCGAATACCTCGTGCGCCGACGGCCAGTTTGCCGCGTACCGCCGCCTCCGCGATGGACATGCGCTTTTGTCCATCTCCCGTGTGGCCCGAAAAAAGCCGGGCGGCATTCTGCTGGCAGAGACGGGTGCAGAGTCACCTGACGCTGGGGCTAGACGCGTGGTCCGGGGCGCTTGAGGTTCGGCCCAGTACTAGCCGGATAGGCGGTGCCGGAAGGTGTATGGAAATCATTTCGAATGAGGCATTTCCATGCTCATCCGAGGAGAGGGAGGACTGCCCCCGCCTTGGCATCCTGTACCTCACGCAGTATGAAAAAGTACACTTGACGACCCAGTTTGCTGTATACTAGATCACAATCTGGGCTTCAGGATGGAAATTCCCGCTCGACCATATCGTGACGCAATTCCGCCGCTTCTGTGCCTGGAATGGCCGATAGAGCGGGCCCCGGTGTGCAGCCCTCCGCCCGCAACTAAAGAGCTCAATACTTGGGCAACGCCGGTAACGGGGCGAATATCGGGCGGAGATTTTCCTGCCCGCCTGCTACTAAAAGAGAACGGCAAGGGACCGCCCGTGCCAGTTAACGGCCACTATCTATTGAGAATGTTCGCGCGGCCTCGACAATGCCGATTAACAGCGAAACGCCGGCGCGTTCCGGCGCTCGGAGGAAGAAAAGTCATGAAATCCATCAATTATCTTATTACTCGGGTTGCTTTCAGTTTGATCGCGGTTCTGAGTGCTGGCGGAGCAAGGATTTGCTCGGCTCAAGGGCTGCCAGTGCCCCCTGTTTTTCAGGATCTCTTTAACACGCTCAACACCGACCTCGGCGATTTTAATACCGCGCTCAATGGCCTGTGGAACGGATCAAAATATCCGGTTCTCTATGCGGGAGAGTTGTCGAATGCCAATTCCAACAACTCCAATTTGCTCACTTCCAGCGCTCTGCCATCGGTACAGAACCAACTTTCGATGCTAAAAGCTCTAGGGGTTCAAGCCGTCGCGGTCGAAGTCAGTTTCCCCATGCTGTACGAGCCGTTTTTTTCCAGCCAGACGGAGTATCAGCAATACGTGAGTTATTATTCGCAAGTGGCCACGATGGTCAAGCAGCAGGGTTTCAAACTTATCGTCGAGAGCCAGAGCATGATTCCCGGCGGCAACCTGGGATCCGGGTTTGGCACGCAGTTGGCGGCGTTTTACCCGACGCTCAACTGGACCCAGTATCAGGCGGCGCGCGCGCAGGCCGCGCAAGTGGTGGCCCAGACGATGCAGCCGGATTACTTCGTGCTTCAGGAAGAGCCCGACACCGAGGCCACGCAAACCGGGCAAACCAACGTGGATACCGTCAGTGGGGCCACGAGCATGCTGGACCAGACCGCCAGCAGCGTACTGTTAGCGGGTGTGCCCAACATGAAGATAGGCGCCGGTGTGGGCACTTGGTTGTCGGGATTTCAGGGCTTTATCGACAGCTACACGGGCCAGCAGTGTTCATCCACGCAGCCCTGCGTGACCGTACCACTGGACTTCCTCGACATGCACATTTTTCCGATCAACGAGTTAGGTCCGCCCACGAACGACAATTTCTGGCAAAATACCCTTACCATCGTCAGCATGGCCCAAGCGGCGGGCAAGCCGGTGACGCTGTCGCAAACGTGGTTGCGGAAAGTCCGGAACAGTGAATGGGGTGTGCTGAGCGGGAATACCCAGGAGTCGCGTGAAGTGTTCAGCTTCTGGGAGCCGGAGGACGAAGCTTTCCTGCAGACGATCGTGAATCTGGCCAATTACTCCAACATGATCTTCATGAACCCATGGGATACGGCTGAGTTCTCGACCTACCTGACCTACAGCCTTGTTTCGACTCTGTCGCCCGGCCAGCTATACAGTCAGGAGGGGTCCGCGGCGTCCACGGCGCTGCTGCAAGGTCTCTTTAGCCCTACAGGCTTGAGCTATTACAGCTCGATCGTCTCGCCTCCAAACACGACTCCGCCGTCGACCCCTAGCAACCTGACAGCCAAGGCGGCGAGCCCTACCACCGTGAACGTGCAGTGGGGCGCCTCCAAGGATAACGTGGGCGTAGCAGGTTACTACATGTGGCGCGATGGGACGCCGCTTCCGAACACCATCCTGACAACTTTCAAGGACACGGGGCTTACGGGGAGCACGACCTACACTTACCAGGTTGAGGCTTACGACCTGGGGGGCAATATCTCGCTGCCGGCCACGGTCAGTGTCACGACGCCGAATTCGTCGCCTCCGAATCCGCCGACCAACCTGGCGGGAAAGGCGGTTTCCGCTTCTCAAATCAACCTGGCCTGGACCGCTTCGACCGGGATTGTGACCCCAGCCACCTATCTGGTGTTCAGCGGCAGCTCTCCTTCGACCATGATGCAGATCCAGCAACTGAGTGGCACGACTACTTCGTTCGATAACCGGAACCTGACACCGGCGACAGTTTATTATTACGGCGTGAAGGCGTCGGCGGGCGGGCTGACCTCCGGGTACTCGAATATCATCGCGGTCAGCACCCTGTCCCTGCCAACGGCGCCTGGCAACTTGCAGGCGACCGCGAGCTCGGCCACACAGATCAAGCTGACTTGGTCTGCCTCGACCGGCAGCCTGTCAATCGCCAGTTACCACGTCTCGCGGGGCAATTCGTCTTCCAGCCTGAGTCCCTACGCCGTCACCACCAAGACTGCGTATACCGACAATAACGTCTTGGCATCCACGACTTACTACTATGCGGTGGACGCTGTTGACTCGGCCGGCGACGCTTCGCCGATGTCCGCAACTGTCTCGGCGACCACGCCGGCAGCGACCCGCGGCTCGCAGTAATGCGGGCCGCAACCCCGTTTAACGAGGAGCAGATCGTCGTCGTGTGACCTGCCGCGTGGCGAGGGGAGCTTCCACCGGGGGCGCTATACGCCGGGGCTTTCCCGAACATACCGCAATCCTCAACTGGCGATTGACAACCGGCTTCGCGTACCGGAAGTGGCCCGCTGGCTACTGCTCCCAGACGCGCTTGGGCGCACCCTTGTCCCGATCCTTCACGCGGTCGTAAAGGTAGTAACTCGAAACGGTGCCGAGGGACTCATTGTAGAGACTGTCCACTCCCAACGCCTCTTTGAGGTCCTCCTCAAACTCGTGCAAGGCTTTCAGCTCGGAAGCCAGCGCGGGCTTGGTCTTCCCCGAAGGGGTCCGAAAGAACTTCTGATAGCCGCCATCCACCAGCGACGCGATCTCGCCGCCGATCGGAATGCCGGCCGGTTGCATATGCCGTACCTGGCCGTTGTCCTCGTGTAGCGCGATCGCGCAATCGCCCCGGGTGACGAGGACCGTGCCGTCAGGACGCTGCGTCACCGCAAATCCCTCTCTCTTGAGGTTGTCCAGTCGATCTTGGAACGTAGGCGCGGTGGGACGCTGCCGGCGAAAGAACATGTCCCTATTATAGCGGCGCGGCTCCGATCGGGACTGCTGGCAGGCGAAAGCGCCGGCCCCGCGTGCCTGGAACGTCTGCGGGGCGGGACAGACGCTTTCGTCTGTCAACCCTAAGTACGCCATATTATTTCAACGGGGTCAGCGCGGCCGTCAACCAGCTATAATTTCCCCATGCCATTCGTGTTGTCCCTCGACGAGGGAACCACCAGCGCGCGCGCCGCACTGTATGACGAACAGGGACGCAATGTCGCCATGGAGTCCGCGCCGGTGCATTGCCGGTATCCGCATCCGGGCTGGGTGGAACAGGACGCCGATGAAATCTGGAATGCGCAGCTTTATGTCGCCCGTCTCCTGCTGGATCATGCCGGCGTGCCGGCCTCGCAGATCGTGGCAGCCGGGATCACCAACCAGCGCGAGACCACCGTGGTTTGGGACCGCGCCTCGGGACGCCCTATCGCCCCCGCAATCGTCTGGCAGTGCCGCCGCACCGCGCCCTTTTGCGCCGAACTGGCGCAAAGCTCCCGCGCGCCCGAGATCACCCGCCGTACCGGCCTGGTGATCGACGCGTACTTCTCGGCCAGCAAGATCGACTGGATACTCGAAAACACGCCGGGGGCCAGACACAAGGCGCGCGATGGCGAGCTGCTTTTCGGCACCGTGGACACGTGGCTGATCTGGAAACTGACCAACGGCGCGGCGCACGTCACAGATCCCTCGAACGCTTCCCGCACGATGCTCATGAACCTGGAGACGGGCGAATGGGACGACGACATGCTGCGCATCTTCTCCGTGCCGCGCGCGATGTTGCCGCGCATCGCGCCCTCGAGCGCCGTCGTGGGCGCGATCGCCGCGGAGCACTTCGGCGCCGAGATCCCGATTTCCGGTATCGCCGGGGATCAGCAAGCCGCTTTGGCGGGTCAAGCCTGCTTCCGCGCGGGGCTTTCCAAGAACACATACGGCACTGGCTGTTTCGCGCTGTTGCACACCGGCGGCCACCTGCCGGTATCGCACAATCGTCTGCTGGCGACGCGCGCCGCGGCCACCGGCAGCCGGCCGGAATTCGCCATCGAGGGCAGCGTGTTCGTGGCCGGAGCGGCCGTACAGTGGCTGCGCGACAAACTCGGCTTGATCCAAACTGCGGCCGATTCCGAAGCGCTGGCGGCCTCGGTGCCCGATACCGGTGGCGTCTACCTGGTGCCCGCCTTCGTCGGTTTGGGCGCTCCGCACTGGGATGCGGACGCGCGCGGCATCCTCTGCGGCCTGACCCGCTCGAGCGACCGCGCGCACATCGTACGGGCAACGCTCGAAAGCATCGCCTACCAGACCCGCGAATTGATCGACGCCATGCAGGCCGATTCCGGAGAGCGCATCGCCGAGTTGCGCGTGGATGGCGGCGCCGCTGTGAACAACTTCCTCATGCAGTTCCAGGCCGATATTCTGGGCTGCCCTATCGTGCGGCCAGTCGATGTCGAAACGACAGCCCTGGGCGCGGCTTATCTGGCGGGCCTGGCCACAGGCTTCTGGAAGAACACCGCCGAGGTCGAAAGTTTCTGGCGCGCCGAACGCCGCTTCGAGCCGGCCATGTACGAGCCAACTCGCGACCGTTTGTTCGCCGGCTGGAAAGACGCTGTGGCGCGCTGCCGGAAGTGAGGGCGCGCGGGGTGCGGACGAGTACGAGTCAAGTGCGGCCGAGTCGAAAAACAGCCGCGCGGCCTGCCGGTGTATACTCGGCTGAGCCGGAAGTCCGCCCGGCAGCGCGTAGGGATTCAGTCCATTTGGAGGATCATGTGATGAAGCATCGAGATCTATTGCGACTTGCGGCGTTGGCCGCATGTGCGTGCGTAGCGGGCACGAGTGCGGCGCTGGCGGCCCAGAACTGCGAGAGCCTCGCCAAGCTGGAACTGCCGTCGACGTCCATCTCGCGCGCGGAGTCTGTGCCGGCGGGGAGTTTCACGCCGCCGGCCGGGAAGGCCATCCCGGACTTGCCCGCGTTCTGCCGTGTCGCCGGTATCATCCAGCCGTCCAGCGACTCGCACATCGAGTTTGAAGTCTGGATGCCCACCTCGGGTTGGAACGGCAAATTTCAGGGCGTGGGCAACGGCGGCTTTGCCGGCGCGATCAGCTACGAACAACTGGGGGGTGTATTGGCTCAAGGGTACGCGACGGCCTCCACGGATACCGGCCACCATGCGGGAGGAACCGATGCGTCCTGGGCGCTCAAGCACCCTGAAAAGATCGCCGATTTCGGATACCGCGCGATTCACGAAACCGCAGTAAAAGCGAAGGCCATCCTCGCGGCGTTTTACGGCGAGAGCCCCAAACGCTCCTATTTCAGCTCTTGCTCCAACGGCGGGCGGCAGGCGCTGATGGAAGCGCAACGTTACCCCGAAGACTACGACGGCATCGTCGCAGGAGCGCCGGCCAACTATTGGACGCACCTGCTGGCGAATGCCAACTGGGATCTGCTGGCCCTCCTGGGAGATAAAGACAGTTATATTCCGTCGAAGAAGCTGCCCGCTATTGAGTCCGCGGCCCTGGCCGCGTGTGACACGCTGGACGGGGTGAAGGACAAGGTCATCGAAGATCCCTTACGCTGCCATTTCGATCCCAGCGTGCTGTTGTGCAATGGGCCCGAGACGGATAGCTGCCTTACCGCGCCGCAATTAACCGCGTTGGGGAAACTCTACGCGGGCGGACGCACATCTCACGGCGAGCAGATTTTCCCGGGCTATGCTCCCGGCGGCGAGGCCGAGCAAGGCGGCTGGCTGCCGTGGATCACCGGGCCGTCTCCGGAGCATAGCCTCATGTTCGCCTTCGGCACACAGTTCTACAAGAACATGGTGTTCGACAATCCGGCATGGGACTATCACAAGTTCGACCCCGACCGCGACACGCAGACCGCCGACGAGAAATCCGCCCCGGTACTGAACGCGACCGATCCGGACCTGACCAAGTTCCGCGCACGCGGGGGAAAGCTGATCCTGTATCACGGTTGGAGCGATGCGGCGATCGCACCGGGGAATGCCATCAACTATTACGACAGCGTCGTCGCGAAGATGGGCGCCAAGGAGGCCGGCACGTTCGTGCGTCTGTTCATGGTGCCGGCGATGCAACATTGCGGCGGGGGCGCGGGCCCGAACGATTTCGGCCAATTCACAGTGGGCGGCGATCCGGAACATAACGTCAACGCGGCAGTGGAGCGCTGGGTGGAACAGGGGATCGCGCCGGAACAGATCGTCGCCACGAAGCACGCCAGCGACTCCGATCAGAAGAGCG